>CBINOT010000112.1:0-20176 GCA_966252355.1 uncultured Opitutus sp.
GCTGCCCGACGAGGTCGAGCCGGAGCTCGCCACGACGTTGCTGACATTGATCGAGAGGGTGGAGGCGCTGGCCAAGTTACCGGCGGCATCGCGCGCGACGGCGCCGAGCGTGTGCGTACCGTTGCTCAGGGTGGTCGTGTTCAGCGTCGTGCTGAACGGCGCGCTGGTCACTTCGGCGGCGAGGTTGGAGCCGTCGAGCTTGAACTGCACCGCGGTAACGCCGACGTTGTCGCTGGCGTTGGCCGAAACGGTCACCGACGTGCCGGAAACGGTCGCGCCGCTCGCGGGAGCGGAAACCGAGATGCTCGGAGCGGTGGTGTCGGACGGGGCCGGAGCTGGGGTGGTCGTGGTGCCGCCCGACGTGGAACCGCCCGTGGCGGACCAAAAGGAGCCTTGCGCCGCGTTGTAGTAGGACCCGCTGGGCGTGCTCTCGAGCTTGATCGCGCGCACCATGTAAACCGCGCCGGACGAGGCGCCGCTGTCGCTGTAGCTCGTGCCGGTGATCGGCGAGCTGGTCAGGCGCGTGAACGAGCCATTGGCCGAGGCCGCGCGATAAACGTGATAACCGACGATGTTGCTGTCGCTGGAGGCGGCCCAGTTGAGCGAGGCCGTGCTGCCATTGAGCGAGCCGTTGACGGCGCCCGCGGGCACCACCGGGTGGAGGCGGAGCGTCGGATCGCCCATCAGCGCGATATGAATGCGATGCGCCGCGGTGTTGATCTGCGTTTCGTAAGTGTTGACGTTGTTCTGCGTGAGCTGGGTCACGTCGCCGATCGTCGCGCCGAGGCCCATCGGATGGATGAACCAGTGCGGACGGCCCGACCACACCGACACGAGACCGTAGTCGGTCGCGAGCGGAGCGCGGAGCATGTCGTCCTCGTGATCCCAGTCGCCGAGCCAGGAACCGAACATCAAATTGAAGACGCCGCGCACGTTGTTGCTCACCATCTCGGTCGTGGTGCCGTCGTTGTAGAGGCCGGAATTGCCGAGGCCGCTGATCGAGGTGTAGCTGCCGGCGCCGCAACCGTAAGCAAGCAGGTTGTCGTTTTGCGCCGATTGCGCGATCCAAACGCCCTTCTGGTCGTTGAACTCGCGGTTCAGGTTGCGAATTTGATCCGCGCCGACGAGCGGAGCGAAGCTGCGGAAGCCCGACGCCGAAAACGCCTCGCCGCCGCGAATGCCGAAGTAATCGCCGAGGATGGCGCGGCGCGGGGGATTGGTGACGCGCGTGCGGAAGTTGTGATCCTTGTTCAGGTACTTGCGGAGGAGCTCCGTTTCGCTGGCGAAGGTCGCCGGGCCGCCCCAGGTGGTGCGACCGGGATAATTGGCCAAGTCGACGCGGCCGACGCGCAGCTCGACGTTCGACGGGATGTCGGATTGGTCGAACTTGCCGTCGCCCGGCAGATTGCTGATGCGCGCGGCATCTTTCGGATCGGTGTTGATCGTCTGCGTGTAATTGACCGAGTTGTCGGTCCAATTGCCGTCGACGTCGCCGTAATAGACGTCCGCCGGCCAAGCGCCGATGTGGTCAGGGTGACCATCGGGATTCAGCTGGCCGGAGTAGGGCACCGCGATATGACCGAAGAGGAAGACCGACTTAACGTTCGCCGAATCGGCGGCGTAGTCGGCTTTGATCAGGTTCTTGATCGTCGCGGGCGAATCGGAGCGATTCACATCGTGGCGAATCACGCTCCAGCCGTCGCCGACGAGGTCTTGCTGCAGACGCGCAAGTTCGCTCGCGAGGGACGACGAGAAGGTGTTGTCGACGATGAGAATCACCTTGCCGCGGCTGTCGACGAGCGGCGCATTGATGCCGGTCGTGATGTAGCCGTAGCCGGTGTACGAACCCGCCGCCTTGACGATGCGGTATTCGTACGCGATGCCCGAGGTGACGTTCGCGTCGGTGTAGGTGGTGGTGCTACCGGAGATCGTCGTGCCCGAACCCCAGGAAGAGTCGGTCGGCGCTTTGCGATAGATCGTGTAGCTTGAAGGGGTGCCGTTGGTGTCTTGCGGCCAGCTCAAGGTAATCTTGGCGGGCGACGCTTGGACGGCAGAACTCACCTGGACACTGTAATCCCACGTGTTTTCCACGGCGCGGGCGGAGGTGAGGCTGAGGGTGATGGCAGTCAATAGAGCGACTGCAGCACTGAGGAATCGAATCATAGCTCCGCCAGCATGCCGGAGTATCGCAAATCCCTTTATCCGCGCTGGTCTGAATAACCTGTCAGTCTGCCGGAAGAAGCCTTGTCAGTGTTTGTCTGACAAATTCGGAGACCCGCGGAATGGTCGAATAAGTCGCTGTAGCGTAGCTGATTAAAATGGGTATTGTGTACCTGATTCCATGATACGGCGGAAGGGCGGGAATTTGGGCCGTGTAGGACAAGTCGGCTCCGGGCGGATTTTTCCGCGGATGACGCGAATCGACGCGGATGATTACGGGGCTTTCTAAATGGACGGCGGAGCTTGGAGGCGCCGCCCCACAGTTCGATCTGCCGAGCGGTCGCTGCGCGTTGCGTCACTTCCCCACGGGCGGGAACTGATGCGATTCGTGGGCCGATTGCGCGGCGCGAAAACCTTCGGTGCAGGCGAGCGGCGACTGGTTGAAATGCAGCCAGCCTTTGATGAAACGCGCAAATTCGATCCGCTCGCTCGTCGCTGGCGCTTTCACCGCGAACGCATTCGCGCCCGCCGCGAGACCGCGCTCGATGTCGTGCTGATGCGCCGACGACGAGAACAGAATCACGGGCACGCAACGCAGGCCCGCTTCGCCGCGCATCCAGCGCACCACGTCGAGCCCTGTCATTCGCGGCATCTTCAAGTCCAGAATGATCAGCGCCGGCATCCGGTCGCCGGGCGCCGTCGCGTGCTGCAATTCTGTGAGATAATCCACCGCTTCCTGGCCGTCGGTGACCACATGCAGCGGATTCACGACGCCCGCGTCCTTCAACGCGCGCTGCAGGAGCAGAACGTCGGTCTCGTCGTCTTCGGCGAGCAGCACCGTCGCGTTCTCGTTCATGCTACGCCTTCGGCAGCTGGACCCAGAATGTGCTGCCTTGGCCTGGCGCGGATTCTACTCCGACGCTGCCGCCCATCCGTTCGGCGGCTTTGCGGACGATCGCGAGCCCGACTCCCGTCCCTTGATAACTCTGGGCGGTGGCGAGCCGCTGAAATACGGCAAACAGCTTCTGCTGGCCGCTGGCGTCGATGCCGATGCCATTGTCTTTGACGCTGATTCGGACGCAGTCTTCGCGCACTTCGGTGGACACGCGTACTTGCGGCGTGACGCCCTGGCGGACGAATTTCACGGCGTTGTCCAACAGATTGGTGAGGCACTGGGTCAGCGAGGCATCGTGTCCGATCACCGGCAGCAACGGACTGTCGATTGTCACCACCGCGCGCGGCGGCTGGAGCTCCGGGCGCTCGTCGACGATATCGTGCACGATCTTGTCGACGTTGACGGGCTCGACGGCGATCTCCTGCCGCGACACGCGGGCGAACGCCAGCACGTCCTGGATCAAACGGTCCATGCGGCCGGCCGCGGTCACGACGCGGCGGAGGTAATCCACGCCCTCGGGAATCTTCTCGCCGTAATCGGTGAGCACGATCTCGGTGAAACCTTGAATCGCGCGCAGCGGGGCGCGGAGATCGTGCGACAAGCTGTAGGAGAAGGCCTCGAGTTCGCTGACGATTTCTTCGAGCTTGGCGGTGCGCTCCCGCACCGTCTTTTCAAGGCTCAACGCGTGCGATTCGAGCTTCGCCTGCGCCATGCGCAAAGCGAGCTCGGCTTCCTTTTGCGCGGTGATGTCGCGCGCGATTTTCGACGCGCCGATGACATGGCCTTCGTCGTCATGAATCGGCGAGATCGTCAGTGAAACGTGAATCAACCGCCCCGACTTGTGGCGACGGATGGTTTCAAAATGGTCGACGCGTTCGCCGCGCTGCAGCCGGGCGAGAATGTCCTGCTCCTCCGCCAATCGATCCGCGGGCAGGACTTTGGTGATCGATTGCCCCACCATCTCTTCCGCGGTGAAGCCGAAGATGCGCTCGGCGCCCGGATTCCAGCTCGTCACAATGCCTTGGAGGTTCTTGCTGACAATGGCGTCGTCGGAGCTGTTGACGATTGCCGCGAGCCGCAGCGAAGCCAGCTCGGCCCGACGGCGTTCGGTCACATCGCGAAACACGAGCACGACCCCGACGATTTCGCCGCGGCCTGAACGAATGGGCGCGGCGCTGTCGTCGATCGGATGTTCGCGCCCGTCGCGCGCGATCAAGATGGTATGATTCGCCAGCCCCACGATCTCGCCGTCGCGCAATGCCTTCGTGACGGGGGACTCCACCGTGAGCCGGGTGGACTCGTTGACGATCCGAAACACCTGCTCCAGCGGGCGTCCGGCCGCTTCGACTCCCGTCCAACCCGTGAGCTTTTCGGCCACGGTGTTCATGAACGTCACTTTGCCCCGAGCGTCGGTGGAGATGACAGCGTCGCCGATGCTCGAGAGCGTCACCCGGAAGCGCTCCATCTCGCTGTTCGTTTCGTTGACGCGTCGAGCAATTTTCGCCGCACCCACGACCCGGCCGTTGCGGTCGTGAATCGGGGAAACGGAAAGAGAGATTTCGATCAGCTCACCCGACTTATGGCGGCGGACCGTTTGGTAATGCTCGATCGGCTCTCCCCGGCGGATCCGTTCGAGGATCTTCGGCTCTTCGTCGGTTTTGCCCGGAGGAAACACCAACGTCACCGGTTGCCCGATCGCTTCCTCCGCGCTATAGCCGAAGAGCCGCTCGGCGCCTTGATTCCACGACGTGATGATGCCGTTCAAATCCTTGCTGATGATGGCGTCGTCAGACGAGTGGATGATCGAGGCGAGAAACGCATCGGAGTCGAACACGAGCGGCAAGGTGTGGGAATCGGGCATTAGGGAAGGGACAGAAGCAACGCCGGTAACGTCGATGGCAACGTAACCCGCATGGCGACCGCACCCGACGTGGACCCTCGAACGCAGTGGCCGACGCATCGTTTGTGACCACCTTAGTTGGCGCGAGACCGGATTGAGACGGAAATATCCCGATTGCGGTATCGGTAAAACCTCCGATGGGGTGCGCATCGTCCCGATCCCCAGCTTCCAAGCGTGGCGATCGGGACGACGGGCGCTCGGTGCCGAGCGTCAATTACGATTGCCTCGCTTACAGCGGGCCGACGGGGACGTTCACGCCCACGGGGATGGCTTCGCGCGAAACGGCGCGCGCGCCTTCGTTCACGCCCACCGTGCGGACAAAGGTATCGAGGATCATGTCGACGTAGCGCGTCAACACGCGGTACGGCGTGAACGGCACGTATACGATGTCCTGCGGTTGCAGCACGATGTCGGAAGCCTGGCCGTGCATCACGGCGTTCAAATCGACGATCGCGACTTTCGGTTCGCTGAGCGAACCGCGCACGACGGCGACGTGAGAGAGGTACGCGTCCTTGATGGTCCCGCCGGCTTCCGCCACGGCGCGGACGAGGGTCATTTGTGCCGTCGAATCGATCGCGCGTGGCGCGAACACCGCGCCGAGCACATGGACCGTGCCGGCGTTGCCCGCGGGCAGATAAATGAAGTCGTCGGGCTGCAAATAGATGTTTTGCGACAAGTCGCCGTCGCGGAGCAGGCGTTTGAAATCGACGCGCAGCAGACGTCCTTGGCGAATCACGAAGGCGCGACTGAGATCTGCGGCTTCGTCATTGCCGCTGGCGCTGCCCATGGCCACCGGCCCGGCGAGGGACGCGATGGCCGAGCGCGGGGAGAGGCCGCCTGCCTGCGCGACCGCTTCGAGCAGGGTCGTGGGGCCGCTCAACGGATATACGCCCGGCTTGTTGAGCCGTCCGAGCACCCACACGCGTTGACTATCCGCAATGCGCAACGTGACGGACACCGGTTGCTTTTCCCGGATGTATTTTTGCAGACCGTCGACGATCCTCTCGCGGACCTGGCTCACCGTGAGGCCCCAAACGTCGATGCCAGGAAGCATGTAGAAGTAGATTTTCCCATCGGGGCCGACCGTCGTGAGGCTGCGGGTGTCGACATCGCCGAGCACCTCGATTTCGAGTTGGTCGCCGGGCCCGAGCCGATATTCGGCGGACGGCCGCTGCAAGAGGTTGGGATCGAGCGGCGCCATTTCGGCGACGGGGGTCGGCGCGAACGATGCCATCGGCGTGGGCGCCGCTTTGGCTTGCCGTTTGCCGAAGGTCGAGCAGCCGGAACCGAGCAGCGCGGTGGTCAGCAACACAGCCAGCGCGATACGAGTGATCAGAGGCGATTTCATGGCGAGATTCAGAGGGGTGTCGCTGAGCGTGGCCGCAGAGCGCATTAGAAGTTAGCGGTGCAACTGCGCATCGACGCGCAGGCCCGTCCAAGTCACGACGGCGGAGGTGACGAACGCGCTGGCCGCTTCGTCGAGCAATTCCTCGGCCCGCGCCCAGGGACGCCGGCTCACATAAACGATGTCGTGCGGCTGCAGCTTGAGATCCGCGGACTGTGCCGTCAGCACGTTCGCCGCATCGACGACGAAGGTCTGTGGGCGTTCGAGCGATCCACGAATGACGAGCAGCCGATTTTTCCACGCTTGTTCCGTGAAGCCACCGCGCGCGGCAACCGCGCCGAGCGCGCCGCTGGCGGAGGTGTAGCTATACGCGCCCGGCCGCATGACTGCACCGAGCACGTACACTTCTTTCATCTCGGCCGCGGGGAAATAGATGTAATCGTCGGGTTCGAGCGCGATGTTTTGGGTCAGATCGCCCTCTTCGAAGAGCTTCTCGAAATCGACCGAGATCTTTTGGCCGCGCCGGGCGACGAAGCTGTGCGAAAGGTCCGCCAGCTCGATCAAGGTCCGATCGCTCGAGATGCCAGTCTCCATGCCGCGCGCCCGAGCCACCGCTTCCAGCAGCGTGATCGGACGGTCGAGCGTGAACACGCCGCGCTGGGTCACTTTGCCGAGCACGTAGTACTTTTTGCTCTTATACGCGACCGGCGCGATGATCACCTGCGGTTCGCGCCGGAACTTCCCGAGCTCTTGATTCAAGCGATCGCGCAGCTCGTCGACGGTCAGGCCCGCGGCCGTGACGTCATTCGCTTCGAGATAGCTCAGGCGGCCGTCGGGGCCGATGGGGACTTCCTTCAACGTGAGGTCAGGCTCGCCGTAGATGCTCAGCGTGAGCACGTCGCCGGGGCCAAGCGTGAGCTTGCGTTGCCATTCGGCGCGTTGGGCCGGGCTGGTGACGGAAAACGTGGCCGGGCGCACTTGCGCGGAGGATTCCGTCGCGGTGCCGGTGGTGATGGTTTGCGCGACGAGGTTTGTGCTGGAGAGCCCGACCGCCGCGAGGAGCGCGATCGATGCCATCCACCGGGAGAAACGACCTTGGGTGAGGGTAGACATAGCGCGGTTGATGACGGTGCCAACGAGGTTGCAGCGCGCGTGGCGCAGCGTTTCGAGCTGGGCGCGCGTTTCGGCGGCGTCGGACTTGCCGCTTTCCACGAGCCACAGAATGTTCGGGAGATTCGAAGCGAGCAGGACTGCCTCCGGCACCGAGGCCGGCGGCAATTCCACGAGAATCACGACGTTTTCGATTTTGCGCCAAACGCTCAGCGCACCCTGCCACTGCTTGCGCCGCTCGAGATTCCAGGTCCAGCCCGGCAGCGGAATGTGCACGAGCGGATCGGACTCGGGGCCCATGAGCTTCTCCGTGACCTGCGCCGGCGTGAACAGGGCGCTGGCCGTCATCGCGGTGAATTCGGAGTCGGCCGAGACCCCCCGCAACGTATCGGGGTCCACCTTGCGCGGCACGACCGTGGCGCCGGAGCGCGGCGAACTGCCGTTGGCCATCGACACGGGCGGGACCGCGGTGGCGGTCGCCGTCGCGTGCACGCCGTTGGGCGCGTGGCCATTCGCGGCCGCGGCTTCGCGACCGGCGGCGGAGGCGGCTTCGGCGGCGGCGGCCGCGGCGGCGCTCTCTTCCGCGTTCACCGCGGCATCGGCCGTCGGCTTGGTGGCGATCGTGAGGACGCGGAACCCGCATTTGCGCGCCGCACTGGCGAGCAGGCTGATCCATGTCGAGCGGCCGTCGCCGGGTTGAGAGGAGGTGATGCCGCAAATCAACCCGTGGTGCGGCGAGAAGCTCAGGCGATTCTGCAAAGCGATCCACGTTCGGAAGGCCCAGTCCTCGCGCGCGGCCATCGGCATCTGGCGCAAATCGCCCAGCGTGGCGATGACGGGCAATCCCGTGACCCGGTTCACGTCTTCGACCGTTTTCAGCCGGCTATCGATGAACTCGCGGAAAAGGATATGGCCGGCGGTGAGCGAAATGCCGATGAGCCCGCATAGGGTCGCCATCAGGCCGACCTTCAGCCACGGACGGTGAACGACCAAGGTGTCGCCCGACGCCGGGACCGTGATGCGGAAGCTGCCGGGCGGATTCGCTTTGAAAAGCTCGATTTGCTGGCGGCGATAGAGCAGCTGCATGCGCATGCTCTCGAGTTGGCGCAGTCGGAAGAGCGCGATTTCGAATTCGTCGCGCGAAACGACGCGGCTGGGCCGGGCGGAGGTCGCGCCATCGGCGGATTTCGCTTTCGCCGCCGCGGCCGCGTTGACGCCCGTCGCGGCCTCGGCTTCGAGGGAGGCGATCACGGCGCGCTGCTGGCGGACGAGCGGATGCGCGTCGGTGTAGCGGGCGAGAAGTTTCGTCAGTTCGTCCTTCGCGGCCCGGAGCCGCTCCGCGGTGTGGTCCATCGCGCTGGTCGGCGACGACAAGCTTGTGCCGCCGTCGAGATCCGGCGCCACGCCGGCGGGCAGCGTCGGCATGTTCTTTTGCGCTTCGGCGAGCTGGCTTTCCGCTTCGGCGAGATCCTTAGCGACGTAGGCTTCCGCCTCCGTGGCCTCCTGGGCCTGTTGTTCCTGGGTGAATTTCAGCACCTCGCGCGCAAAGGCATTCGCCAAAGTCGTCGTATTGCCGGCATCGGGGCCGCTGGCGGTAATGTTCATGATGCTGGAATTTCGCTCCGGCATCACCCGCATGTGGCTCAATACCTCTCCGGCGCCCATCTTGGGGTTCATTTGCGCGCCGACGCGGCGGAGAAAGGCGGGATCTTCCATCCGGCCGATCAAAGTCGGAACGTCGATGGGTCGCGGACGAAACGCATCGTTCGCCAACGGCGGATCGTAACGCACCAACTGCGTCGTCGACGAGAAGGTCAGCCGCCACATGTAAGCCGCGACGACGCCGCCGATGACGAAACCGGTGAACGCGCCGACCAGTAGCCACGGCCAGCGCCGAATGGCGGGACGCAGCAACGACATGGGGTCGACGGAAAACTTCGGTTTCACGGGATCGCTCCCGTATGTGGAAGGCGGCGGTTCGTCTGGGCCGCGCCGTTTGGTCCCGGAGGACCGCGCACGTTCTGACGCAGGCAGGCGGGCGCTCAGGGAGTCTGTATCGGTAAGATTTACGTCGTGGCCAACATTCATGTCGAGGTCTCCGGACCGGTTAAAAGGGAAGCAATTGCTTCGGGGGATCATAGCGGGCCAACACATGAGCCCCAGTAGGTCGTGACCTACATCGCACTGCGGGCTTCACCCGCCCTCAGCCGGATCGTCCTCGTGATCTTACTCGTGATCGTAATCGCGACCGACCCGATCGATTAGCAGCCACGATAAACATCACGAGCACGACTACGCTCACGAGCACGATCGCTCGGTGTAGCTGGGGGTCCTAGACCCTGTCTCCTATGGTCCCCTCGTACCAACCGGGCTCTCGGAGCCCAGCTGCATCAAGCTACAGCAAGCGCAATCCATCGCCGACGCCTACCACCCTCAGACGAGCGTATTTTGAATCGCGTAGTGGGTCAGCTCGGCGTTGTTGGCCATGTCCATCTTTTCCAAGATGCGCATGCGATAAGTGCTGATTGTTTTTACGCTCAACCCGAGTTCTTTCGCGATCTGCGTCGGAGTTTTCCCGGAAGCAATCAAGCGCAACACGAGAAACTCGCGGTCCGACAGCCGTTCATGCGGGGGCGTCTGGACGTCGATCGCGAGGTACGAAGCCATTTTCTCGGCCAACGAGGGACTGATATAGCGGCCGCCGGCCATGACCTTTTTCACCGCCCCCACGAGCTCGTTCGGTGCACTTTCTTTTGTCATGTAGCCGGAGGCGCCGATTTTCAGCAGCCGGACGGCAAACTGGTCTTCCGGATGCATGCTCAGGACGAGCACCGGGAGTTTCGGCTTCGATTTCTTGATTTCCTTCAACACCTCCAGCCCGCTGCGGCCGGGCATCGTGATATCGAGCACGACGACGTCCCACACTTCTTTCCACACGCGTTCGATCGCCTCCTGCGCGCTCGCCGCTTCGCCGAATTCCGCGCGACGAAACTCCTCCGCCAGGATCTGCTTCAGGCCCTGTCGGACGACAGCGTGATCGTCGGTGATGAGGATTCGCATGGTCTAGTGTGGAGCTACCATCAAAATCGTAATCGTGCTCGTGCTCTTGATCGAGATCGGGTCCGTGTTCCGTGCAGATCGGAGATCACGATCACGATTACGATCATGGGCGACGAGAGTCATACGCCCTTCAAATCCTCCCGTCCTTCGGCCGGGGCCCATTCAACGGCACGCGCAGCGTGACGGTTGTGCCTTTGCCCGGTGCGCCGTGAAGCGTCAGCTCTCCACCGATGAGCATCGCGCGCTCGCGCATGCCGACGAGACCGAGCGAACGAGTGCTCGCCATTTCGTCTTCGGAAATGCCGCGCCCGTTGTCGTGGACGGACATCACGAGATGCCCCTCTTCCTCGTCGATCCGTACGTCGACACGCGTCGCTTTGGCGTGGCGAATGATGTTCGTCAGCGTCTCCTGGTAGATGCGGAAGAAGACCGTCGTGATATCCTGATCCCAAATCGTGTCCGCGATCGTGGTCGTGACGACGCAGGGGATGCCGGTGCGCGATTGAAACTCGTTCGCCTGCCATTCCATCGCCGCCACCAGCCCGAGGCTGTCGAGGATACCTGGCCTCAACTCGGTCGCGATGCGACGCACCGTCTGAATCGTTTCGTCGATGTGATCGACCATCGTCTTCACCTTCGCCTGCACCGGCTTGGCGTTCTTGCCCATCTTCGAGGCGAGCCACGACATATCCAGCTTCAGGCCCGTCAGCGCCTGCCCGAGTTCGTCGTGGACTTCGCGCGCGATGCGGGTCCGCTCTTCTTCACGGACGTATTGGAGATAAGTCGTGAGCGCGCGCAGCTGATCGAGCGACCGCCGGAGTTTGTCCTCCGCGCGCTGCCGCTCCCGCCGGTCCGCCGATTCGCGCAGGGCGCGTTGCACCGCGGGTCCCAGGCGGCCGAGCCGGGTTTTCAACACGTAATCGGTTGCGCCATTCTTCAAGGTCTCGATCGCCACTTCCTCGCCCATCGTGCCCGTGACGAAAATAAACGGCGTGTTCGGCACTCTCTTTTTGGCGATCGCCAGCGCGGCGTAACCGTCGAACGACGGCAGGGCGTAATCCGAAAGGATCATGTCGGGCCCGCGTTGCTCGAGCTGAGCTTCGAAGGCTTCCCGCGTCTCCACGCGCACGAGCGAGAATTTGAGCCCGCTCTCGCGAAGGAAGTGCTCGACGAGTTCCGCGTGCGGCGCGTTGTCTTCGAGCAAGAGGATGCGCAGCTCGCGGACGGGCGCGTCCTCGCGCGGGGCGGGTTGCGCCTCGGCCGGGGGCTGCGATGCGGAAGCTGGCAGCGGGGCGCTCATCGGAGGCCTCAAGAATGGGCGACCGCGGCAACGGACGCTCCTCGGTCCAGCGGCGGGTGGTTGATCTCGACCCAAAACGCCTCGAGCGTGCCGAGCACCTCCACCAGACGCTGGAATTCGACCGGCTTCACAACATATGCGTTGGCGCCCAACTCGTAGCTCGTCCGCACGTCACGCTCGTCTTGCGACGAGGTGAGCATGACGATCGGGGTGGCTCGCAGCGTTTCGTCCGTCTTCACGTGCCGTAGCACTTCGAGGCCGTCGAGCCGCGGCATTTTGACGTCGAGCAGGACGACGGTGGGATTGCCGGGCGCGCGGTTTTCGTAGCGGCCGCGTGAGTAGAGAAAATCGAGGGCTTCGACGCCGTCGCGAACGTGAAGCACGCGCGGCGGCGAGCGCTGCTGGGTGAGCACGTGCAATACGAGTTCCGCCACGCACGGATCGTCCTCGGCGAGCAGGATATACTTTTCCGACGCGCTCATGGCTGCGCTCCGTCGGTCCGGGGCAGCGAGAAAAAGAAGGTGGCGCCTTCGTTCGGCACGCTTTCCGCCCAGGTGCGGCCGCCGTGCCGTTGAACGATGCGTTTCGTTTTCGCGAGGCCGATGCCCATGCCTTCGAACTCGCTGGCGGGATGCATGCGCTGGAAGACGCCGAACAGCTTGCCGGCGTATTTCATGTCGAAGCCCACGCCGTTGTCGCGGACGAAGATCACGTCTTCGTTGTCTTTCGGCAGCACGCCGACCTCGATCCGCGCCTCGGGGCGGGTGCGAGTGAATTTGAGCGCATTCGAGAGAAGGTTCACGATGGCCTGTCGCATCAGTACGGGATCCGCTTGAACTTCCGGCAGATCGCTCACCATCCAGCTGACCGTCCGGTTTTGCAAATCCTCGGACAACTCGCGTTGGGCATCCTTCACCACATCGCCGAGATTGAGCCGGACCTTGTGCATCTCCGCGCGTCCCAGTCGCGAAATCATCAGTAGCTCCGCGATCATGCGACCCATGTGCTCGGTCGAGTTGCAGATGGTGTCGAGATGGCGCCGGCTGCGGTCGTCGAGCTTCGGCCCCAGGTCGGCCTTGAGCATCTCGACGAAGCCCGCGATGTGAATCAGCGGCGCGCGCAGATCGTGCGAGATCGAGTACGAAAACGCTTCCATCTCCTGATACGCGGCCTCGAGCTCGGCCGTGCGTTCCCGCACTTGCAGCTCCAGCGCCGTATTCAACCGGCGAATCTCGTCTTCGGCATGCTTTCGTTTCGTCACGTCGCGGGCGATGCTCGAGAACCCCGTTAGTTTGCCGGTCTCGTCGCGCAGCGCAGTGATGACGAAGCTAGCCCAAAAGGGCGAGCCATTCTTCCGCACCAGCCAGTGCTCGTCCTGATACCGGCCTTCCGACGTCGCGACCGCGAGCGCCTGATCCGGCTTTTTTCGCTCGGCGTCCTCGGGCGTGTAGAAGCGGTGGAAGCGGCGGCCGATGATTTCCTGCGCGCGATAGCCGTGGATGCGCTCGGCGCCGACGTTCCACGTCGTCACGCGGCCATGCGTGTCCAACATGTAGATCGCGTAGTCCTCGACACCTTCCACGAGCAGCCGGAAGCGCTCCTCGCTTTTGCGTAACGCCTCCTCCGTGCGCCGCCGGTCCGTGATGTCGCGAATGAAGCTCGTGAACACCATCTCGTCGCCGCCCGCGATGTGCGCGATCGTGAGCTCGACTGGGAATTCGGCGCCGTTCGCACGTTTGGCCATCAGCTCCATGCGTTGGCCGAGCAGCCGGCCGCGCGCCGTTTGGAGATAGCGGGCGAAGCCTTTGCGCCCGAGCTCGTCGTTCGCACCTTGCGACATGAGCTCCGCGAAGCTCCGCCCCAGCGCCAACTCGCGACTGTAGCCGAAGATTTTTTCCGCCGCCGGATTCCATTCCAGGATCTTGCCCTGCTGGTCGATGGTCACGATCGCGTCGAGCGCCGTCTCCAGCATCGCCGATTTCCGGGCCTCGCTCCGGCGCAGCGCCTCCTCGGCGCGCTTGCGATCGGTGATGTCGCGCATGAAGGCCGTGAAGAACGGCGGATCCGTCACCGTGATTTGGGTGAGCGCAAGCTCCATCGGAAATTCGTCGCCATTGGCGCGGCGCGCCGGGACCTCCACCGGCCGGCCGATGAGGCTCGCCGCTCCGGTCATTAGATAATCCGACAGCCCCGGCAGATATTTTTGCGTCGTCGCCGCCGGCACGATCAGCGCCTCGAGGCGGCTGCCGAGCGCTTGATCGCGGCGATAGCCGAAAATTTTCTCCGCGGCGGAATTCCATTCACGGACCACGCCTTTGTGGTCGATCCCGACGATTGCATCGAGCGACGTTTCGAGAATAGCCGTTTTCCGCGCTTCGCTCTCGCGCAAGGCTTCGGCCGCGCGCTTTTGCCCGCTCAGATCGTGCAGGATGATTTGAATCGCCGGCTCGTCCTGGAAGGTCATGCGCGTCGCCCCGATTTCGACGCAGAGCTCCGCTTGATCGAGCCGCACGATGGTTTCCTCGACGAACTGCGGGGCGGGGTTGGCGACGCGCTCCGACCAGGGGGCGCGCGACTCCTTGGCTGCGAGGCGTTGTAGCCGAGTGGTCACCGCATCCCGGCCGTCCGGATGGATGAAATCGAGGAAGGGTCGTCCGAGCAATTGCTCCGGCTCCGACGCGCCCAGCAGCCGTTGCGCCGCGGAGTTGACGAAAGCGATCTCGCCTTCGTGGAGCAGCATCAAGGCGTCGGGACATAGTTCCACCAGGCGGCGGTAGCGTTCCTCGCTCTTGCGCACCGCTTCTTGCGCGCGCATCCGCTCGGTGGCATCGCGGATCACCTGCGTAAACCCGCGCAGTTGGCCAGCGTCGTCCCGCAGGGCGCGGATATCGACGTGGGCCCAGAAGGAGACTTCGCCTTTGCGCAAGCGCCAGTTCTCTTCCTGAAAGCGGCCTTCGGTCGCCGCGAGCTTGAGGTCTTGCTCCGGCTTGGCCGCCTCACGGTCTGCCGCGCGGTAGAATACGCTGACGTGCTGCCCGAACACGTCCCGCGCCGGATAGCCGAGCACGAGCTCAGCGCCGCCGTTCCAACTCGTGATGCGGCCTTCCGGGTCGAGCATGCAGATGGCGTAGTCTTTCACGCCGCTGACCAGCAGCCGGAAGCGCTCTTCGCTTTCGCGCAGCTCTTTCTCCGCGAGCTTGCGCTTCATCCGCTCCCGCGCGAGCCGCAGGGCTCGCTCGACTGCGGGCACCAGATTCGACATCCGGTTTTTCAGCACATAGTCGGTCGCGCCGCTGCGCAGCGAATCGATGGCCAGTTCTTCCCCCATCGACCCGGTGACGAAAATAAAAGGGATGTCGGGGTATTTCGATCGGGCGAGTTCGAGCGCAGCGAAGCCGTCGAAGGACGGCAGGCCGTGATCGGAGAGAATGACGTCCGGCGGATTCTGCTCCAGCTGCCGGACAAACTCGTCGCGGGTCTCGACTCGCTTGACCTCGAATGAGAGCCCCGCCGTCCGCAGCTCATGGTCGATGAGCATGAGGTCGGCTGGAGCATCTTCGAGCACGAGTATACGAAGATCCTGTTTCACAGTAAGGGGGGTTGGGCGGACGGGTAGGGGGCGGTGGTACTCTCCGACGTAAATAGTAAACGGGTTCCCTTCGGCGGCATGGTGGGTGTGCACCTGAATCGCTTCGGGCTAGGGACCCAACGTGAGGCGATTTTACCGCGGAGGGCGCGCTCGCGAACCGTAGCGTGGATGTCCCGCTCGCATACGGCGCCGCGTGCCGCAGCCCAGGGCGAGGCGCCCAGGCGACGACGCCACGGGCAAGATGCCCATGCCACGCTCGAGCCGCGCGGAGTGGCGAAAGCGCTAAACGAAAGCCCGACGTCGGCATCGGGCTCTGTTTTTCGAAGGAAAATTCGGGCGCTCATGAGCGTGGAATCAAGGCGCCGCCCGCGTCAGCGCGGCGGTCGCGACCAGAGGTTCTTTGACGCGCCGGGCGGCCCGGGCGTACACGTCCAGCGTCGCCGCGGCGGCGTGCTGCCAGTCGAAGCGGCGAGCGTGCGCCCGACCTGCTTCGCTGAGTCGTTGTCGGAGATCGGCGTCCGCCGCCATGCGTCCGAGCACGCGCCGTAATTCGTCGAGGCTGCCGGGATCGATCGCCACGCCGGCCCCCGCCGCCAGTTCGCCGACGGCGCCGAGCCGCGAGACGATGGTCGGACATCCGCAGGCCATCGCTTCGATCGGCACTTGGCTATCGGTATCGGTCAACGGCACGTGCACGAGCGCGCCCGCCGCGCGATACCAGTCGGCCAAATCCTCGGTCGTTTCGCTGCCGGCGCATTGCACGTCCTGCGCGTAGGGCGAGTGTCGGATCGTCTCGTGGATTTTCGCCGCGCCTTTGCCGTCGCGGCCGACCAGCACGAGCCGCCAAGGAGACGGCGACATCGTCTTGAAGAGGCTGAACGCCGTGATCAAACGCGTGTGGTTCGCGTCCGGATGATCCAACGGGGCAACGCAGACGAAAAACGGCGGACGCACGCCATAGCGGCGGGCGATGCGTGCCGAAGCGCCCTCGCGATCGTTCGGCGTGAACCGCACGTGATCGATGCCGTTGGGAATCACCGTGACGCGGTCGCGGCGAAGCCCGACGCGGTCGACGAGTTCGGCCGCCGTCGTTTCGGTGATGGTCACGATCTCGTCCTGGCGGCGGACGAGCCGGCTGAGCAGAAAGTGGCGTTCCGCCGCGTCGGAGTTCATCGCCTGGCCGGTGGGAACGGGACGGACGCGATGGATCGTGGCGACCAAGCCGCAAGGCCGGGGCCAAAGCAGCCGTCGATGCGTGGGCACGTGCACCACGTCGAGCGCGTGTTCCTGCGCGAGTCGTGGCAATGCGACTTGGTGCCAGAGCACATTGCGCAGCGGCGAACGATGCAGCTCCGCAACCGGCACGATCTGAGCCGCCGAGCGGGCGAATTCGAATTGGGGCAAGTCGGTCTCGAGGACGAAGAGCACGAATTCGTGCTTCGTGGCGTCGGCGAGCAGCGCCCTTAGCAGCCCGTGAAGGTAGCGGCTCTCGGCCGAAGCCCCGCGCTGAATCGCGCACGCGGTCAGACCGATTCTCATTGGCTGCCCTCCAGGACCAAGGCGTCGATTTGCGCGAGCTTCAGCACATCCCTGACCAAGGGTTGCGGATGAGCGAACAAAACTTCCGCGCGCAGGGTGCGCGCGAATGCTTTGACGCGCAGCATGAGTGTCGCGCCGCTGCCGTCTACGAACCGCAGCCGCGCGAGGTCGACGATCACGAGCGTGGCGCCGGAAGTCGCGAACGTCCGAATGTACCCCGTGGTCATTTGCCAGACGTCGTCGGCGTTGGCCGCGACGATTTCGCCGCACCAGGCCAGCGAGCGGGTGAGCCCGTCTTGCTGCGGCGACGGCCGGCGTCGCGCGGCGACCAATTGATGCGCTTCCTCGTGCGAAGCCGCGATCGTGAAAAGCGCGGCGAGATGGGCGTTCGCCAGCGCCGCGCAGACGACGCTGTTCGGCGCGACGAGCACGAGTTCGCAATCCGCCCGGTGCCGCAGCGCGCGCTGTTGCGAGAGGAGCGCCAGCCCGGTGGCGTCGATCCGCTGCACATGCGAGACGTCGAGCGCGCAATGCCGCGCGGTCCCGACCGAACGCCAGCATTCCGCGTGACGATCGATGGCGGAGCGCGTCAAATCGCTGCCCGCATCGACGTGCAGCCAGTCATCGCTGGGCCGCGCCACCATCGGCGCGAGCGGAGTCACGCCTTCCGGCGAACGGGCTGCCCGACGCTGGCCCGCGAACGCGGCGAGAAACTCGCACGACGTGCGGCATGCTTCGCCGACGCGACGCACGAGGCGCGGCAAAGCGTCCGTGAACGCGGAGAACGGCAAAGCGGGGTTTTCCAGCCGCGGCAGGCTCGCCGCGGCCGTGACCAGGAGCGGGGCGCATAATTCGCCGGCCAGCCCCGCCAACCACTTTCGCTGCTCGGGATCGTCGAGACAGCCAACGACGAGGCCGGCGGACGCCTCGTTCGCGAGCCGGAGCAGGACGCTGCGATCGGTCGAATCGAAGAGCACCGGCGAATACGTGCCCGCGAGGGCGAGAGAAGGGATGAGGCGCTGAAATCCCGCAGCGAGGCGCACGGTCGCGTCCGGATGAGACCCGACGAGAAAAAGGCGGGTCGTGGCGGCCGCCGTTTGCCGCAGCGTCTGTTCCACCAACCCTCGCACGGAAAGCGAGCGGGGGAGGGCATTGCCGAGCCAGCGCGAAGCCCAAGCGAGACGAGAGCTGGCGCAAACCACGAGCTCGGCGTCGTTTGCAATCCGTTGTAAATGGGGATCTTGCCGCGCTTGCAAGAGGAGGGGCATGTCGGCCGCGAGCACGCAGCCTCGCCGGCGTTGCCTGACCATCCCGACGATGTGCTGCACCGCGGCCGTGAGCGAGAAAGGCTGGAACGGCACGCCGAAAATGGCGACGGGCCAGGCGCCACGGGTCGGGGCGCTCCGGCTGGCGGCGGAACGACCGGCATCGTGCGTCGCTTCGGGCAGGTAAGGAAGCGAGGCGGAGCTCATCATGGATATTGAACGCTTTAGGCAGCGTTTCGGCCATGGGGCATGTCCCCTCACAGCAAGCCTCCCCACGGTGAAACCCGCATCGAAGGTGGGGCCAAGACCCACTTCTGACGCGGCGCCCCGCCGATTAAACTCTGCCGCAATGGTCCAAGAAACGACAGTCGACGTCGGCTGCGGCGGCATTTCGTATCCGCTGTCCCCGATGCAGCAAGGAATGCTGTTTCATCGTGTCGACGGGACTTCGCGCGGAGTGGACGTGGAGCAGGTCGTATGCGAGTTGCGCCACCCGGTTAGCGTCCCGGAATTCGAACTCGCGTTGCTTGCAATGGTTCGCCGCCACGAAAGTTTGCGGACCACCTTCGTCTGGCAGGACGGCGTGGAACCTCGCCAAGTGGTATTGTCGCCCGACGCCGTGACGCTGCCGGTGCGGATCCTCGATTTCGAAACGTCGGCCGATGCCGAAAATGTGTTGGAGCAGTATCTCGCGGCCGACCGGCGCGCGGGTTTTGCGGAATTGAAGGCGCCCCTCGCCCGGCTCGCGCTGTTTCGCGCCGACGACGGCCCCACGCGGTTCGTCTTCACTTATCACCATCTCGTGCTCGATGCGCGGGGAATGTACACGTTGTTCAAAGAGCTGCTCGATCTGCACGACGCTTACGTCCGCGGGGTGTGTCTGGAGCTGCCCGCAAATCGGCCCTACGCCGATTACGTCGCTTGGCTCCAGACGCTGGACACGCGGCGGGCCGAAACGTTCTGGCGCGAACAGCTCCAAGGTTTTCATACCCCGACCGCATTGCCGCTCGCGGCTCCGGCCGCGACGTATCCCGCCGACGGCGCCCCGGGCGAAATGGCGGCCCGATTCACGTCCGCGCAAACCGCGCGTTTGCGCGACGCGGCGCAGCGGCATGGCGTGACGCTCAACACGCTGTTGCAAGGCGCGTGGGCCGTCGTGCTGAGCCGGTACACGGGCGAAGACGACGTCGTCTTCGGGGCCGTCCGCGCTTGCCGTCACGTGCCGGTCGAAGGCGCCGCGACGATGGTCGGCATGTTGATCAACACCGTTCCGATGCGCGTTCGCCTCGCGTCGGCGGCGAGCATCGACCACTGGCTGCGCGGACTGCGCGAACAATGGGTCGCGTTGCGCGATTACGAGCACACGCCGTTGATGCAGGTGCAGCGCTGGAGCGAGGTCGCGATGGGGCGGCCGCTCTTCGATACGCTTTTCAACTTCCAGGAACCGTCCTGGCTCGGCGCCCTTGGCCGGCTCGGCGGAATTTGGGCGCAACGCAGCTTCGAGATTCGCAGCCAGCCCAATTATCCGTTTGCGCTCGATATCTACGGCGATGACGCGCTGCTGATTCGCGCCTTCTACGATCGCCGTCGCTTCGACGGCGCCATGGTCTCCGCGTTGTTGCGGCACTTCTGCCAGGCGATCGAAGGCCTGGCCGATGCGCGGACTTATACGCTGAAAGACGTCTCGATTCTTACCGCGACGGAGCGCGAACACCTGATCGTCGGCTTGAATCGCACGGCGGAAGATTATCCGCGCGACGTGACGGTGCACGCGATGTTCGAAGCGCAAGCGGCGGCGGCGCCGGATCGCATGGCGATCACCGACGCGCACGCGACGCTGAGCTACGCGGACCTCGACGAACGCGCGAACGCCTTGGCCGAGCGGCTGCTCTCACTGGGCGTCGGTCGCGACGTGCTGGTCGCGGTGTGCATGGAACGCTCGGTCGAAATGATCGTGTCCTGGCTCGCCGCCCTGAAAGCACAGCATGATGTTGGCGGGTTTGATGTCACGAT
>CBINOT010000113.1:0-20031 GCA_966252355.1 uncultured Opitutus sp.
CGGCGGCGCGCGCCAGTTGCGCGAGGCGGGCGATGCTCGTTTCGATCTCCGCCGGGGCCACCATCATGAGGTCGGCGAGTTCGTCGATGATCGCGACGATGTACGGGAGCCGCTCGGGAATCTCGATGTCGTCGTTGGCCGCGAGCGGGTCGACGCCGGTGAGCGAGGCTTGGGCCTCCGGCGGGGGCGGGGCGTCGGACTTCGCGCCTTTCTTGCGGGCGTTGAAGCCCGAAATGTTGCGTACGTTCGCCTTCGCGAAAATCTGATAGCGCTGCTCCATTTCCCCGAGCAGCCACTTCAACGCGGCGGGCACCTTCTTCGCCTCGGTCACCACCGGGATGAGCATGTGCGGCAGCGAATTGAAGATCTTCAACTCGACGACCTTCGGATCGACCATGATCAACCGCACGTCCTTCGGGCTTTTCGAGTAGAGCACCGAGGCGACGATCGAGTTGATGCAGACCGATTTTCCGGACCCGGTCGCACCGGCGATCAGCAAGTGGGGCATTTTCGCCAGATCCGAGATGAGCGGCTTGCCGGAAACGTCTTTGCCCAGCGCGATCGGCAGTTCCGCTTTCGCGCCGACCCAGTCTTCGCTTTCCAACAACTCGCGCATGCCGACGGGCGTGGGCTTTTGATTGGGCACCTCGACGCCGACCGCGGCTTTGCCGGGAATGGGGGCGAGAATGCGCACCGATTGCGCACGCATGCCGAGCGCGATATTCTTGTCCAGGCCCGCAATTTTTTCGACCCGCACGCCCGGCGCCGGGACGACTTCATAACGCGTGATGACCGGACCGACGTGGATCTCGCCGAGCGTCACCTCGACGCCAAACTCGCCGAGAATCCGCAACAGGTTTTCGGCATTCTGGCGGTGTTCTTCCTCGGTATTCGAGGCATCCGGCTTAACCTGTTCTTTTAACAGCGTGAGCGGCGGGAATTGATAATTGGCATCGTCGCTTTGCGGCAGCGTGACCTTCGCTTTCTTCGGCTCCTCGGGCTTGACGATGTTGAGCTCGACCTTGCCGGTTGCGACGGCGAGCGACTTCGTGTCGGTCGCGGGCTCGGTGGCGGTACGGCTATTCGCGAGTTTCAGCGCCGGAGCTTTCGGCTCCGCCTTGGGTTCCGGTTTCGGTGCAGCGGTGGCCGTTGGGGGGCGGGCCGGCTCGGGCTCGGCGGCCGGCGGCGTCGAGCGCGGCGCCGCGGGTTTCGCCAGCGGATCCTCGGCGGTTTTCGCGACGAAAGTCTTTTTGCCGGAGGGGCCGACCGGCCCGGTGGACGCCGGGATGGGCGCAGCGGAGCCGCCCGAGGCGCTGAGCACGGCGGCGGCGGCCTTTTGTTTGACGCGGGCTTCCTTTTCTTTCCGCTCGGCTTCTTCGCGCGCCGCACGCTGTTTGCGCCGGTCCTCGCGCCATGTGCTCAAGCCGGAGAACAGTTTTTCGACCTCCGCGGCCAGGTCCTTGGTGATCAGGAAAAGGAAACACGCGACGTAGAGCGTCCCCAGCAGCATCGCGGCGCCGAAGGCCCCGAGCGGCGCTTTGAGTCCGCTCTGATACACGTACAGACCGATCAATCCGCCGATGTCGTTCGGAAAATAGTTGGTCTTGCCGTATTCCACCATCGAGGCGAGACCGGAGAACGCGACCACGCCAGCGAGCATCGCGAGGTAGCGCGCGGTCGTCAGATGTTTCGAACGTCGAATCGCCAGGAACGTGAGGCGGAAAAGACAAACGGGGATCCACCACGCGCTGAGACCGAAGCTGAAAAAGCCGATGTACGCGGCATATGCTCCCCACGAGCCGGCGATGTTGGTGCCGGTGGGATGCGTAGACAGCCGCGTCGTTTGATTCGGGCTGTAATCGAGCATGGCGACGGCGAGCCATGTCGCGAGCAGCAGGCAGGTGATCGCCACAACCCAGTTAGGATGGTAACGCGGCGCCTGGTAGGACGGTCCGTCGTTTGAGTTTGAAGTCTCGGACTTGGGCATGTGTTCTGGACCGGATAGCGACTGCGCGGATTCCACGCTAAGGGCCACACCGGTCAAATGTAAACACCCCCTCCGGGCGTTAACTTTTTAACAAACATCCGTCTCCGATTTCCATGCGCGAATTACTCCGGTTCCAACCGATTTATCAGGAACGCGTGTGGGGCGGGCGAGTGCTCGAAACCGCGCTGCAACGCTCTCTGCCTGCCACCGGTCCGATCGGCGAAAGCTGGGAAATCGTCGACCGGAAGGAGGCGCAATCGATCGTCGAGGGCGGCGCGCTGAATGGCCAATCGCTGCACACCGTGCTGATGCGCCATGGCGCCGACGTGATGGGACCGAAGTGGCCGGCGGGAAAGCCGTTTCCCATCCTGGTGAAGTGGCTCGATTGCCGTGAGCGGCTGAGCTTGCAAGTGCACCCGCCAGCGAGCGTCGCGCCGGAGCTCAAGGGCGAGCCCAAGACGGAGAATTGGTACATTGCGCAAACGGGTCCCGAGGCGGAATTGATCGTCGGGCTGAAGCGCGGAGTCACCCGCGAGCAATTCGAACGCGCGATCAACGACAACACTTTGGAGCAATGCGTGCATCATTTCCGCGTGGCGGCCGGCGACTCGATTCTCGTGCACAGCGGCCAGGTGCACGCGATCGACGCGGGTAATCTCATTCTCGAAATCCAGCAGAACTCCGACACGACCTATCGCGTCTACGATTGGGGACGCGTCGGCTTGGATGGCCAGCCGCGCAAGCTGCA
The DNA here is from genome assembly GCA_966252355.1 of uncultured Opitutus sp. Taxonomy (GTDB): domain Bacteria; phylum Verrucomicrobiota; class Verrucomicrobiia; order Opitutales; family Opitutaceae; genus ER46. Next base: position 2,736 of record CBINOT010000113.1, read on the forward strand.
CATCGCGGAGTCGCTGCGCTCGATCGATTGGAACGATTTCGAGCCTGCGCCTTTGCGGGCGGCTCCGACCGCGGGCGTGATCGCCGACTGCGCCGAGTTTCGGATTCGCCGGGTGGTGCTCGGCGCGGGCGAACGACTGCATTTGCGCGCCAACGAGCAGCCCCGGATCGTCAGCGTGGTCAGCGGTGCCGTGCGCGCTTCGAACGAGAGCGGCGGTGGCACCCGCTCGCCGCATGGTCTCCGGCTGCAACGCGGCGACAACGTCCTCGCCCCGTATGCCGGCGCGTTCACGTTCGCCGCGGAAGCAATCACGATCTTGTTGGTGACCGAGGATTTCACGGGTGGGGCTTGAGCTCCGTGGCAACGGGCGGTCCGGAACCGATCAAGTTGTAACCACGATTCGACACGAAGAGACACGAATGAAACGGCGGCCTTCGTGTGAAGTGGCGTCCATTCGTGGTTAAGCTCCGATCATAGCCATTAATCGCAGACTTGAAGAAAGCAGGAACCCGTAGTTAATTCGGCGCTCTTTTGCCGCATGCCCGAGCCTGAATCCACCGATACGACGACTCAAACTGCTCCCGCCGCCGCGGACGCGACGACCGGGAGCGCCGCGAACGCATCCCCGGAAGGATCGGGGGCGCAAGGACAACCCGATCTCGCCGCGCAACTCGCCGCGGCGAAAGCGGAGGCGGCGACGAACTACGATAAGTTCATGCGTTCGGTCGCCGACTTGGAAAACTTTCGCCGCCGCACCGTTCGTGAAAAGGACGAGCTGCGGACCGTCGCCACCAGCCGCGTGCTGGAAGACATCTTTCCCGTGCTCGATAATCTTGCGCTGGCGGTGACTGCCGCCAAGCAGCCGAAGGCCGATCTCAAATCGCTCGTCGGCGGCGTTGAAATGGTGCTCTCGCAGCTCAAGTCGGCTTTGGCGAACCACGGGTTGAAGGAAATCAATCCGGCCGGCCAAGCGTTCGATCCGCATCAGCACGAGGCGATTTCGCACGAGCCGAACCCGACGGTGAAGGAGGAGCACGTCGTGAACGTCGTGCGCACCGGGTACTCGCTGAACGGACGCTTGCTGCGGCCGGCGGCCGTCGTCGTGTCCAGCGGCCCGAAACCCGCGGAGCAAAAATAGCCGACGTCCGGCGGCCCGACTGGCCTTGGGCGCGGGGCGCAGGCCGGAATGCCATGCGCGGCCGCCAGGGCGGTTCCGTTTGCCGGATCCATTACCCCATTGATTTCGCGATCATTCACGTGCATTCGCTGACCTCCTGACCCATGGCCAAGGAAGACTATTACGAACTGCTCGGCGTTGCGAAAACCGTTTCTCCGGAGGACCTGAAGAAGGCTTACCGCAAGAAGGCGGTCCAGTACCACCCGGATAAAAACCCCGGCAACAAGGAGGCCGAGGAGATGTTCAAGAAGGTCTCTCATGCCTACGAAGTATTGAGCGATCCGAACAAACGGGCGGCGTACGATCGTTATGGCCCGGCGGCGTTCGAGGGTGCGGCGGCCGGCGGCGCGCGCGGACCGGGAGGAATGGGCGGCGGGTTTCACGATCCGTTCGACATCTTCCGCGAAGTGTTCGGCCAGCAAGGCGGCGGCGGGGGAATTTTCGAGGAGATGTTCGGCGGCGGCGGCCGCGATGGGAGCCGCGATGGCGCCGACCTCCGCTACGATCTCGAGATCACGCTCGAGGAAGCCGCGCGCGGCATCGAGAAGGAGATCGCGTTTCGGAAGAACGTCACGTGCGAGCGTTGCGACGGCTCGGGCGCGGAACCCGGTTCGCGCCGCGTGACGTGTCCGACCTGCCGTGGCGCCGGGCAAATTCGGCGCTCCGGCGGCATCATCACGTTCACGCAGACTTGTCCGACCTGCGCCGGCGCTGGCACCAAGGTCGAGAAGCCCTGCACCTCCTGCCGTGGCGAAGGCCGCGTGCCGAAAAATACCAAGCTCAACGTGCGCATTCCCGCGGGCGTCGATACCGGCTCGCGTCTGCGCTCTTCCGGTAACGGCGAGGCGGGACTCGCGGGCGGCCAGCCGGGCGATCTCTACATCGTCCTGACGGTGAAAGAGCACGAGCTCTTCGAGCGCCAAGGCGAAGATCTGTTCTGCGAAGTGCCGATCAAGTTCACACTCGCGACCCTCGGTGGCACCGTGGAAGTGCCGACGTTGTTCGGCAAAGCGACGCTCAAGATCCCCACCGGGACGCAAAGCGGCACGACCTTTCGTCTGCGCGGCAAAGGCATGCCGAGCCTCCGCGGCGGCCATCAAGGCGATCAGTTGGTCCGCGTGCACGTCGAAGTGCCGCAAACGCTCACGAGCGAGCAGAAGAAATTGCTCGAGGAATTCGCACGGATCAGCGGCGACGCCGCCGAGCCGACCTCGCGGTCATTCTTCGAGAAAGCGAAGAAGTTCTTCTGAGCGGCGCGGGAGCACGAGCCTGCGCTCGTTTGCGCATGGGTCGTAGCTGCGAGCGCGAGCGAGCGGAACCGAGCGCGCCTCGACCGGATTACGGGGACGCCCAATCGGGGCATAACGCCCCCCATAGCCGAGCCAGGCCGCCGATGGCTGTCGCAGGTTTCGACGCGCAGTACTCCGAGTAGCGTAAGCCGTGAGGCATCGTCCGAAGCGCTGACGCGTTCCGCTACGGGCATATGATGCCCAAGCGCCCCGTATCTGCCTGAGCCCTTACTTCCGACCGAGTTTCACATCCATCCAGACGGCGAGCGTGAGCACGGCGCCGCGGGCGATGAACTTGATCTCGGGTTCGACGGCAAGGAGCGTCATGCCGTTGAGCAGCGCGGTCATGATCAAGGCGCCGAAGATGACGCCCCACACCGTGCCGCGGCCGCCTTTGAGCGCAGTTCCGCCGATGACGCAGGCCGCGATCGCATCGAGTTCCATCAGATCGCCGACCGTGGTTGTCGATGTTCCGGAGTAAGCCGTCGTCATGAAGCCGGTCAGCGCGACGGTGACCCCCATCAGCACGAAGGCGCCGATAAGGACCTTGTTCACGGCGATGCCCGAGAGCACCGCGGCTTCTTCGTTGCCACCGATCGCGTAGAGGTAACGTCCGAACGGCGTGTGCCGCGTGAGGAAATACACCGTGACCGCCGTGGTCGCGAGGATCACCAGAGTAAGCGGCACGCCGCGAAAATGATTGCAGACGACGACGAGGCCAAACGTCCCCACGGCGATCGCCGCCAAACGCAGCGCATCGCGAGCCGCGGCCGGCACCGGCAAATTATGAACTGAACGAGCGCGACGGTTGCGCCATGTCAGCCAGGCGAGCACCACCGTCACGGCCGTGGCGGCGGCGAGTCCGATATTGGCGGGCAGATAATACGTCGTGAGCAGCGAGTAGAGATTATCCTGATCGCCGCGCGTCACTGGAACGGTCGAATTTTGAATGACGCGCCAGAAAAGCCCTTTGAAGATCAGCAAGCCACCCAGCGTGATGATGAAGGATGGGATGCGCTGCAAAACGATGAGCGCGCCCATGAGAAACCAGAGCAGCAGCGCGATGCCGAAGGCTGCGCCCATCGCCGCCGGCGCGGACCAACCTTTCTGAAAGACGAGGACGGCGCCGATCCCGCCGATCAATCCCACGCCGCTGCCAACCGACAGATCGATTTGCCCCGTGAGCAGAATCATGAACATCCCGAGCGCGAGCGTGCCAGTGATCGAAAATTCGACGATCAGCTGCGTGAGATTGCGCGGCCCGAGAAACGCGCTCTCGCGGAGCCCGAAAAAGACGCAGATCGCGACCAGCGCGAGCGGCATGGCCAGGTTTTGGAGGAGATGGCGGGACTTCATAGGCCGTTAACGAAATGACCAATGTCCAATGACCAATGAATCGTCATCGGGAATTGCGGCGAGCTTGAGCAGCGTCGCGACGTAGATTGCGGTCGGTTGTTCGAATGACCGCACAAAAAATCAGGTGAAGCTCTTTTGCCTCGTTCCAAAGGCCGCGGAGTTGACTGCGTTTGGCAGGCGCTGCTTCCGCCATCATTCGAAGCCAATATTTCGTCTCTTTGGCTTCTTTGCGGCAGATTGCTACTTTGTGTCGAAAGTCTTTTTTCGACTCAGCTTCATCGGCTTCGCAATAGTTCGCGCCGATGCTCATCCCCGCGCGTACGAGCTGTGAAATCAAAGGTGACGTAACGGCATTTACCGGGACCCCGAGTGAAAATTCAATGACGTCCTCGCCGAATTTCGACATGCGTTCCTCGAGATCGTAATCGGTTTTCATATTAGCGGCTGCGGCCAAATATTGGTCATTGGACGTTGGCCATTGGTCATTCCGCGGCGCTGGGCGCCGCGGTGTGTCCCATCGCCGCGGCGAGGAGTTTTTCTTGCGTGAACTCGCCGCGCGCGAATTCGCCGCCGATTCGACCTTCGGCGAGCATGATGATCCGGTCGCTCATGCCCATGAGTTCGGGCAATTCGCTGGAAACGAGAATCACCGCTTTGCCCTCGGCGGTGAGTCGGTTGATCAATTCATACACCTCGAGCTTGGCGCCGACATCGATGCCGCGGGTGGGTTCGTCGAGCATCACGATCGTCGGGCCGGTCATCAGCGCTTTGCCGATCACGACCTTCTGTTGATTCCCGCCGGACAAACCGCCGGCCACCGTTTCTTGGTGCGGCGCTTTGACGCGCAACGAGTCGAAATAAACCTGGTTGCGCACATGCTCCTCCGGCAAATCGATCCGTCCGGTCCAGCTCACGAGCTGCCGTAGATTCGAGAGGGAGAGATTGAAGCCGATCGATTGGTTCAGCACCAAGCCGTAGCGGCGGCGATCCTCGCTCACGAGCACGAGCCCGCGCCGAATCGAGGCGCGGGGCGAAGGATGATCGTGCGGTTTCCCCCCGATGGTCGCGTCGCCGCTCAGCCGGTGGCCCCACGCGCCGAACAAGTGCATCAGCAGCTCCGTTCGGCCGGCGCCCATGAGCCCGCCGAAGCCGAGGACTTCGCCGCGGCGCAACGAAAACGAGATATCGACGAGAAACGCCGGCTCGTCCGCCGCGGGTGCGACATTGAGATTGCGCACCACGAGTTCCACCGGACCGGCCTCCGCCGGAGGTTTGCGTGGAAACAGGTCGCCGATTTCGCGGCCGACCATGTGCTTGATCACCAGCGGAATCGTGGCCGAGCGGGCGGAAAGGGTGGCGATCGTCGCGCCGTCGCGCAGGACCGTCAGCCGATCGGCGATGGCGAACACCTCGTCGAGCTTGTGCGAAATATAGATGCACGCCGTGCCTTGGGCGCGCAGACGACGCAGGTGATCGAGCAAGACGGCAACTTCCTGCTCCGTGAGCGCGGCACTCGGCTCGTCGAGCACGAGCACGCGGGATTTCTTGTCCATCGCCCGCGCAATTTCGATCAGCTGCTTCTGTCCGATCCCAAGCGCCCGCACCGGGGTTTCTGGCGCGATGGCCAAACCGAAGTCCGCCAGGAGTGCGGCGGCGCGCCGGTTCATCTCGAGCCAATCGACGGCCAGGCCGCGACGCGGCGCCCGACCGAGAAAAATATTTTCGGCCACGCTCAACTCGTCGACGAGCGCGAATTCTTGCGTGATCACCGCGATCCCCGCCGCTTCCGCGTCGCGAATGGTGCGAAACTGGGCCACGCGCCCGTCGACGCGCAATTCGCCCTCGTAAGATCCGTACGGATGAATGCCGGATAGCAGCTTGATCAGCGTCGACTTGCCCGCGCCATTTTCGCCGCACAAGGCATGGATTTCGCCCGCGGCGAGCGCGAAATTGACGTCACGAAGCGCGACGACGCCGGGGAAACGCTTGGTCAGCGCACGGGCTTCGAGAATAGGCGAGGGTGAGGCAGCGGAAAGTGGCGTCATCGGCACAAGTCGACGAGAGCAAAGGGGCGATCGTTACGAACGTAGCTCGCGACTACGAGTCCGGAGATGGCGGCGGCGTTCCCTTCGGCGGGGGCAAAGGATGCACGGACGAGCCGACGCCGAATCGCGGCCGCGTCGCATCCTTCGGGTTGGTCGAAAAGGCCTGGCCGTTTTTCAGCAGATTGATCCATTGCGCGCGTTGCGCGTAGGCTTCCGCGCCTTCGCTCGTGAGCGTGGACTGCAGCGCATTTTGAGCCTGTTTCGCCAAGTCCTGAAGCTGGCTTCTCCGCTGCGCCGGGGTGAGGGACGCATCGGCATTGATCGCCGCGGATTGCGCGGCATACGAATCGCGCGCGGCGATTACCGCGGGGGCGGCCGGGGCGGGCAGGTTGAGGCGCTGGGTCAACGAGCTTAGCGCGCGATAGTCCTGGTCGTTCGCCTGCTGCGCGCGCGCCCAGTCGTCCGGGCTAACGGCGGCCTTGATGGCCTCGGCTACCTTGTCCTGCGCCTCGTTGTACGCCCGCATCACCTCCGGTGGCGTGCGGCTGCCCTGAAAGCTCTCGAGCTTAGGCTTCCATTCGTCGTCCAGCGCCTTTTGCAGGGCGAAAATCTTGCGGTATTGCTCTTCGGTCGCGATGGCATCGCCGTAACGCGCGCGAACGGTGTTTGCGGTATTCGAGAGATGCAGCTCGTACTGCTCGCGCTCTTCCGGCGTGAGCATGGCGAGAATGTCGCGCTCTTTCTCGGCGCGGAGCAGCTTGAGCTTGTCGCGATCCGAAGGCAGCTGAATGCCTTCCTGCTCGGCGTAAATCTGCGCTTCCATGTCCTGATAATCGCGTTCGATGCGGCTGAGTTGGTCCCGTTTTGCCGCGCTGAGAAAGGAAAGCTGCCCGTCTCGATCGCTGAAGATCGATTCCAGATCGTTGCCGTACGCGTCGCTCATCGCCTCGCTGAGCTCGCGTTGCGCTTTGCGCTGTTCGACCCGCGCTTCGATCGCCATTCGGCCCGAATCGCGATTGCCCCGCTGCCAGAATTTCTCGTCGCGCGGCTTGGGCCGCAACGCGCGCGTCGCGGCTTGGAATTTGTCGAAGGCGCGTCCGATGCGGATCGCACGGATCACGTCCGGCGAGAAGCCAGCGGCCTCCATGGCGGCGACGTCGCCGGAGACAAGCGCGACTTGGAGCTGGGCGGTGCCAGCGGCGGTAGGCGCGGAGCGGGGGCTCGCCACGGCGGCGGACGGCGCGTTCGCGGCCGCTCCGGAGCTTCCTCGCAGATGGAAAATATAGCCGACCAGTGCCGCGTTCGCGACGAGCGAACCGCCGAGGATAAGAGGAGCAAGTTTCATCGCGCAAAGGGCGCGGCTCGCAGCGCCGCCGCGCGTTGGCTTACTTGAGGTCCTCGGCTTTGTGGAAGCCGTCGGCCACGACCGTCTCGGTCATGTTGTCCTTCGTGACGACGACGATGTCTTTGAACACCGACGGCACTTGCTTGAAGCCGTTGTCGAGCGTGTGCTCTTTCGGGATCTCGCCGCCTTTGGCGATCTGCACCGCGATCTCGCCGGCGTAGTCGGCGAGCTTCTTCAACGGCTTGTAGATGGTCATCGCTTGCGTGCCGCGCATGATGCGCTGGCAGGCGGAAAGATCGGCGTCCTGGCCGGTGACGAGCTTCTTGCCCGCGAGGCCTTCCTCGGTGAGCGCTTGAATGCCGCCGGCGGCGAGGTGGTCGGTCGTGGCAAGGAGCGCATCGAAATTGCCGCCGAACTTGGCGAGGGCGGCGTTCGTGACCTTCTTGCCGTTCTCCGGCTTCCAGTCGGCGCACCAGTCTTCGAAGATGATCTCGAGCTTCCCGGCCTTGATCAACGGCTCGAGCACTTGGTCCTGGCCTTGCTTGAAAAGCTTCGCGTTGTTGTCGGTCGGCGCGCCGTTCAACCGGACGATTCGGCCGACGCGATCCTTCGGCAAATGGTCGACCACGTACTTCGCTTGCAGCTCGCCGACTTTGACGTTGTCGAAGGTCAGATAGAGGGCGACGTCGCAGTTCATGATCAACCGGTCGTACGCGATGACGGGCACCTTGGCCTCGTTGGCGGCTTTCACCGCGCGAGTGAGCGCCGAGCCGTTGTGGGCGACGACGACGAGCACGTCGACGCCGCGTGTGATGAGCGCTTCGATATCCCGGGTCTGGCGGATGTCGTCGCCGTTGGCCGATTGGACGATGACCTTCGCGCCGAGCGATTCCGCTTTCGCGATGAACGAGTCGCGGTCCTTTTGCCACCGCTCCTCCTTCAACGTGTCGAGCGAAAGCCCGATGACCGGTTTCTCTTTCGACGCGAAGACCGCAACGGCGGACAACAGGAACGTGGCAGCCAGCAAGACTCGGGATTTCATAAGGGGAAAAGGATAACCTGATTTACAAGCGCAGGGTGAAACGTGAGGCTTGCGATACCGTGCCACTCGACAATCCCAAATTGATGACGCTGCCCCAAGCCATCGCGTGGCGCGAGCGGCGTCGGCTCGGCGGGGAGCGCGTGGTCCTGACCAACGGGGTTTTCGACCTGCTGCATACCGGACATCTCTATTACCTGAATCAGACCCGCCAGCTGGGAGATGCGCTCATTGTAGCGCTGAACTGCGACGCGAGCGTTCGCGCGCTCAAAGGCCCGACGCGGCCGATCCAGAACGAGGAGCAGCGCGCGTACGCCCTCGGCGCGCTGGCGTGCGTCGACGCGATCACGATTTTTCACACGCCGCGGCTGACGGCGGAGATTCGCGCGCTGCGGCCCGAGGTATATTGCAAGGCCGGCGACTACACGCTCGAGAAGCTCGACGCCTCCGAGCGGGCCGCATTGCAGGAGGTCGGTGCGGACATTCGATTCATGCCGTTTCTTCCTGGCTTCAGCACGACGGCTCTGATCGCGCGCATCAAAGCGGCCGGAGAAGTGTGAGGGGAACTAACCGCGCACGGGGCCGCCATTTTCGAGTAGCCGCGCGGAGTGGCGCTTGCGGGTTTTTCTCCTCGCTACTCACTACCCGCTACTCGCTACTCTTCCGCCATGCGCGTTGTCATTCTAGGTTCGGGCCGAGGCTCCAATGCCGAGGCCATTCTCCAAGCGCAGGCCGAAAATCGGCTCGGCCGGGCGCAGGTCGTGCAGATTTATGCGGACAAACCCGACGCCGGGATCCTCGCGCTGGGGCCGCGCTTCGGCGTGCCGGCCGATTTTCTCGATGCGGCGCCGTACAAGACGAAGCTCGATGGGGAGGCGGAGCAGCACTACATCGCGACAATCCTGGCGGCTCGCGCGGATCTGGTGGTCCTCGCCGGCTTCATGCGCGTGCTGAAGATGCCCTTCATTTCCGCGTTCGAGGGGAAAATCATCAATCTTCATCCCAGCTTGCTGCCGAGTTTTCCGGGACTCGATGCCATCGGCCAAGCGTTTCGGCGCGGCGTCAAAATCACCGGCTGCACGGTGCATTACGTGACGCTGGAAGTCGACGGCGGTCCGATCGTCGACCAAGCCGCGGTACGCATCGACGAGGCAGATACGCTCGCGACCTTGGCGGAAAAAGTCCACGCGGCCGAGCACCGCTTGTTGCCGGCCGTCATCGCTCGGTTGAGCGAACGACTCTAACCCCGCGTCCCGTCCTGCATGTCGCTTTACGAACTCAAAATTGAAGTCCCGCTGCCGACGGCGGAAGCCGCGGACGGGATGCTGCTCGAGTACGGTTCGGCCAATTGGAGCGTGCTGGAAGACGTCATCGAGAAGCGCGCGTGGCTCATCGGGCTCGGGCCCGACGAGTCCGCATTGCATCGCGAATGGCGCGAGCTCGAGCCCTTGCTCGCTGGCGCGGGCGTCGTAGGAATCGGGCCGGCCGCGGCGCGGATCGTGGGCGACGCCGATTGGCGCGAGAGCTACAAGGCGCATTTTCACGCCTGGCAGTTTGGCCGCTTGCACTGGGTACCGGTTTGGCAGCGCGACACGTTTCAGCTTCCCGCCGGCGATGCCGTGTTGTGGCTCGATCCGGGGCTGGCGTTCGGCACCGGTAATCACGAGACGACGCGTCTGTGCATCGAGCGGCTGGTGGCGATCGAGCAAGCGTTACCCGCCCGTGGCTGGCGGCGGGAGACGGCGCGCGTGATCGATGCCGGATGCGGGTCCGGTATTCTTGCGCTTTCAGCCGCTTTGCTCGGCTTCAAGCACGTCATCGGCTTCGACAACGATCCCGAAGCCGTCCGCGTGAGCGGCGAAAACGCCGGGCTCAATGCGCTGCCCGACCAGGTGGCGTTTTTCACCGCCGATCTCCTTTCCGGTTTGGCCGGACGCGAAGCCGAGATCGTGCTGGCCAATATTCAGGCGGACGTGCTCATCCGGTTCGCGGGAGAACTGGTCCGAGCCGTGGCGCCCGGCGGGGCGTTGATTCTCAGCGGAATATTGGCGGGCGAAAACCTCCAGGTGCGGACCGCGTTTCGCGCGCTCGCGCCGAACTGGTCGGTCGATTCGCGGACCATGGGCGAGTGGAGCGACGTGCTGCTCGAGCGGCCGGCTTGACCCGCGACTGCGTCTAACGAGGGCGGCCCTCGTTTTGGGCGCAATCCCTAGGGGGCGGCCGTGGCAGGCCGGAAAGTAGTGCCGATTCAAGGACGCCTGGTGTTTGGCTGATTTACGCTCATTTATTTCGTTGCGACGCGAAACCTCGAGCGTTGGGACGGGTCCGTGGTTTTCCCCATGACCATTTCGGGAACGTAAAACCGGAATGATTTTGCGCCGCGCGAATGCGGAGAGTTTAGAGTGCGGTTATCTTAAATCTCCTGATGTCCGAACACTTTTTGATCGTCGACGATGATGCCGACAGCACGTTTCTCGCTCGCCGAAACCTGCTGAACGCATTCCCCCAGGCCACCGTGGTGCAGGTCCAAACCGGTCAGGCCGCGCTCGACGCGCTTTCCCACCAGGATTTTACCGCCATCGTGACTGATTACCGCATGCCCTGGATGGACGGGCTGACGCTGGTGCGTAAAATTCGCGAGTTAAACATCCATGTGCCGATCGTCATGCGCACGGCGATGGAGGATTTGGACGAGCAAGCCCGCGCGGCGGGCGTCGACTATGTCCTTCCGTGGTTCCGTTGGCGTGACCTCGGCGAGGTCGTGAAAGAAGTTCTCCAGTGCAACACTACCGGACGCCATCACCATCCGTGACGATACCGAATCCCCCGCGCACCAGGCCCATCCTGATCGTGGACGACGACCCCGATGCCGTCGCCCTCACGAAACACGCGCTAGCGAAAGCCGGTATCAAAACCCAAATCGACGTTCGCGAGAACGGCGACGATGCGATTCGCTATTTGCGCGAGCGGCTCAACGAAGGTGACCACGCCCTGCCGCTCGTCCTTTTTCTCGACCTGAAGATGCCTGGCACCGACGGCTTCCAAGTTCTCGATTGGATCCGCCAGCAACAACGGCTGCGCCAACTGCTCACGGTCGTGCTGAGCTCGTCGACCAGCTCGCGCGACGTCGACAAAGCTTACGCGCTCGGAGCGAAAACGTATTTCGGGAAGTACCCGGTGGCGTCGGACGTGCGATCGGTGTTCCAGCTGGCTAACGCCATGCTCACCGTCGACGAAATCGAGAAATTCGTCTTACCCGGAATCCGTCCCACCCCGACGAACGCGTAACAAACGTTCGTCCTTGGGTCGGCTTCTTGGAGTGAGTGTCGGGAGCCTAGACTGCGGCGGATTGGCCGGTCGTAGGCGCCGCACTACCTCGGTCACGGGCAACTCATGGCGCTTCGCGCGAACGGATAGCAGGCGTTGGCGTGGCGACCGGCTCGGCGAAGCCCGGGAAAACCCGCACTCCGGGACTCGCGCGCTCAGGGCGCCCGGTGGCCTTTGCGTCAGGTCCTAGCGCATCGGCGTGACCGAGCACGTAACGCATCGCATTGACGAGCTGGTCTTGCTTGAAGGGTTTCAAGAGGAGTGCATTCGCGCCGACGTTGTGCGCGCGTTGCAAACAGCTCGAGCTCGTGACGTGCGGACCGCCGCCGGAAATCGCAAGAATGCAAAGGTCCGGCTGCGTCTTTTTGATCTTTGCGATGAGATCGATGCCGTTGCCGTCGGGCATGAGGACATCGGTGATCAGCAAGTCGAGCCGCTGCGAGGTCAGGATCCGATGGGCTTCATTGCCGCTGGCGGCGCAGACCACTTGGTGGCCATGTGCTTCGAGCCACAATTGCAATACGCGCTGGGTGGGCTCGTGGTCGTCGACGACAAGAATCGAAAGCCGCTTCATCGCAGGTGCGGACAATACGCCGCTCGGCAGGCGCGACAAGCTTGTAACTTGTTAAAATATAGGGGCCTAAGATTTAACGCTCTATTTGGGTTCATCGGTTACGACATGCGTTCGCGCGCAACGCTTTGCCGCTACCGAACGGCTTCGGCGACGAAGCCCTTCGCCGCCTCGTAGGTCACGACATTCAACCGCCGCGGGCTGGCGTTTGTCGAATATTCCCAGCTCGGTACAGACGGAGCCGCGGTATTTAGGAGCACGATCCGCACGTGATGTTCGCCCGGTGTGAGCGCGTGACGCCATTCGCCAATGGCGGATCCATCGTGGGATAAACCCTTCGCCGGGTACGTCCGTTCTTCGGCCACGCCGTCGATCGACAACTGCACCACCACGTCGCCGCGCCGAGGCTTTTCGATGGTGCGACCGCGCATGTGAATCGGTTTCGCCGCTTCCGTCGCGGGGTCGAGCGGCGGTGGTTCTTGCATCGCCCCCAGCGCTTTGAAGGAAAAAACGAATTCGGGCTCGGACGAGATCGGGTTTGGGACGCGCAAGCGGCTTGGCCCGACGGTGCCGACGGCCATGACGCTGGCGAGCACCAAGGCGCCGGCGAGGAGTGCCACCCGACGGGGCCGAGACCGGGCGACGCCCGAGGCCGGCGACATACGAAAAGTCGCCGCGGCGCGCGACAGCGCTTCCGGTCTCGCCGCATCGAAATCGACTACCTGCCACGCGCCGCCATCCGAGCGCTCCGGGCGGAAAACAGGGGTTCGAATACCGGCAAGGCGCTCTCCCACCCAGCGACGACCGTCGCGCGACCATGCTTCGGAGCGGGAGTCGCGAACGACGAGCACGCCTTTGACGCCGTTCGCCAACAATCGCTCGACGAACTTCGGCCGCACCCACGTGGCCGTTGGCACCACGCGGATTTGATAGTGGCGCAGCAAAGCGGCCCACGCCGCGGGCGGCCGCGAGCGTTCCAGGCCGCCGTCGATTTCGCCGCAGATCAAAGCGACCCACGGCGGTGCGCCTCGGACGATGCTTGCCACGATCTCGTCGCCGATCCTCGCCTCTTGGGTACGCGTGTCGAACCAGGGAAGAACGATGCCTTCTGAGTCGCAGGAGCCGGCGCAAATGCCGCAGCCGATGCAGCGGGCCGGATCCACCTGGGCTTGCGCGGGAAACTTTTTTCCGTCGGTGCGCGCGACCATCGTGATCGCGTCGAACGGACAATCTTGGGCGCATTGCGTGCATGCGTGGCAACGCGCTACGTCGACCTTCGCTTGGAAGGACACGCTCCGCTGCCGTCGCGCAAGCAACACCGGCCCGAGCGCCGTGAGCAGCATGCCGCCGCCCAAAGCGACCCACAGACCCGCGTCGCGGAACCGCAAGGCGAGCGCGAGCGGTGAGAGATACCAGGCATCGACGGTGAATGCCGGCGCTTTGAGCGCCATTTGCGCCGGCGCGTCCAGCGGCGCGGGCATGGCTAGCGCGGCAACGATCAAGCCGCCGACCAGGCCGAGGCACAACGAACGCGCCGGCAACAAACGCGCGCGGCTCACCCGCATCACATGCACCGCCAAGCCGACGGCGATCGCGAGCGGCAGCAGCATGTGCAGGAAAAACACGACGAAGAACAGCAAGCTCGGGACCGTCCGGTCCGCGATGTAGAGGCGTCCCATCGGTTCGCCGAAAATCGGCAGACTGTCGACGAGCCGCATCGAGGACACCGCCACCTGCTGCGCCGGTTGATCCCACACGAGCCAGAAGCCGGTCCAGCCGATGAACCACACGAGTCCCAGCATCGCGCTGCCGGAAACCCACGGCAGCCAGCGCGCGCCGGCGAATTTTCGGGCGAAAAAGACGCGTCCTGCATGCACGAGCAACAGCAGCATCGTGAGGTCCGAGCTATAACGGTGCAGCGCGCGCACCGTCCCGCCGAGCGTGCGGCCGTTGAGCGCCGCGAGCGACGGATACGCGAATTGGACGCTCGGCGAATACCACACGAGCATCAGCACCCCGGTGGCGACCGCGACGACGAGCGCGAGATTCGCCGCCGCCCCGGCTTGGGCGAGCGGATTGAACTCGAGCGGCACCCACCGGCTGAGCCACGCGTCAACGACCGCCAATGCGCCATCGATCCGGACGAAGAACGCGTTGCCTCGCACCGGCGGCAAGGGCGGCATCGGCTCTTCTCTGCTTGGCGCCGAAGGCGGCGCCTCGGTCGAAACGGCTTCGAACTTGGTACTCATGAACAGTGCGTCGCGCGAAGACCGGTGCGACGCGGCAACGTGAGGTCGGCGATCATCGCGCCTTCTCCGCCGCGATTTCCGCCACGAGCGCCAAGACCGCTTCGCGCAGCCAGGTCTCGTGTCGCGGGGAAAGCGTGAAGCGATAGGCGATTTCGCCTTTGGCATCGATGAGCAGCAGCAGGTTCGCGTGCTCGATGACGCCGGTCTGCGGATTGCGCACGCGGGAAAATTGCAGCTGCTGGAGCAGGTCGTGCATTTCCGCCGGCGCGCCGTTGAGGTATCGGAATTCCGGATGGCTGAAACCGTAGCCACTCGCCAGTCCCGCCATGAGTTCCGTGGTTTCGTACTCCGGATTCAGCGAGAGGGCCACGACGTTCACGCGCGACCGCGCTGCGGCGGGCAACGAACCGAGCAGCCGCTTCGTGTTCGTAAGAATCGTGGGGCAGGTCGTCGAACACGCCGCGTAGATTCCCGTCACCAGTACCACGTGTCCGCGCAATTCCTGCAGCGAAAAGCTCTGGCCGGTTTGGTCCGTGAGCCGGAACGCGGGCACGGCCAAATGCGTGCGAATGCGCTCGCCGGGAAACGGCGGGATGGTTTCGGTCGACGGCACCCGACCGAACGCGAACAAGGTCGCACTGGCGAACGTCGCGGCAGCAAGTCCCGCGACCATCGCGCGCCAGTGGCGGAGCCATGCGGCCGCCGAACGCAGTCCGCTCAACGTGCGACGCCAAAGCAGAACCGCCGCGGCGACGATGAACAGCGGCTCGAGCAGCATCATCCCGACGGAGGTCCAGTCCATGCCGCCGGTACGGGCGTCATATCGGAAACACCAGATTTTGAACTCCCGGGCGAAATCGCCCCACCAACCGCCGTTCGCCGGAGCGAACACCAGAGTCGACAGGAACGCCTCGTAAAGCGCGACTGCGGCCACCAGAAAGATCGGCAGTCCGGCCCCGACCAGAAAAGTCGACGCGCGCGCCGTCAGCTTGGGCGGGTTCTCGGCGAAGATCGCGGGATTCGAATGCATCGAGGCTTGGGCGATGGGCGCGTTATCGCTCACGCGCCCTTTGTCGTCGCGGCTCAGCGCACGGGCCAGACATCCGCGAGCGCTTTCCAATTCGCGAAGTAATACACGGCGAAGCACGCGAGAAATACGCCCGTGAGCGCGACCGTGCCTTTGACCGCCCAGTGATCGTCGGCCAGCGAGCCATCTTTTGTCCCGACGAGCGCTTGGGCGACGCCCCAATCCGCCATCGGCCGGCCCGCGTTCTTCTCGCCGAAGAGCAGCGTGCCGACGCAGAGGACCGCGAACAGCAGGAGACCGACGAACGCGGCGATCGCACCGATGCCCATGATGCCAAGCATCAGGTGAGCCGCGGGCCCGAAGGCGCCGGAACTATCGATATCGTAGTTGCGCCGCGGCACGCCCATGGAGCCCGCAAACGACATGCCGAGCGACACGAGCAGAATGCCGCCGCCGAACAGCCACGGCTGGACCCGTGCGGCGCTGCGCCAGATGAAGTCGCGTCGGAAGATCAGCGGAATGACGTAGTAGGTCAGGCCCATGAACGCGAGCGACGTGCCGCCCACCACCGTGGCGTGAAAATGCCCGGTGATGCGCAGCGTGTTGTGCGCGATAATATTGATTTGCTGCGTGCCGAGCGTGACGCCCGTGATGCCGCCAATGAAGCCGAAGATGAGCACCGAAAGCACCACCGCGGCGAATGCCGGATTGCGCCACGGGGCGGACATCACCCAGCCGAACAGGCCTTTGATGTAACCCTTTTCGCGCATCGCGAGCTCGACCGACGCCGGGACGGTGAAGCCGTGGATCATCGACGCGAGCACCGCGAGGTACATGGCGTACGAGGTGTTCCAAATCTTCCACGCGGAGCCGACCGCCGGATCGACGAGCAGGTGATGGGCGGAGGCGATATTGATGAACAGAATGTAGAGCAGGAACGCCGTGCGGCAGACGGTCTCGTTCACCGGCTTGGCTCCCGTCGTCAGATTCGCGACAAGATACCACACGCTCACCATCGCGCAGACGTTGACCTGCTGCGATTGATGGCCGAGCCCCCACCAAATCACGCGATACCACATGGGATCGGGCTGAGCGGTCCAACCCATGGAATACGTGAACGTCGGGATCATCACGATCGCCCCGTGTAAAAGCGTGACGACCGCGATAATGGCGGCGGCGGTGGCGCCGAAGGTGACGAGCGGGACCGACCCTTGATAGGTCTGGGCGCGTTTCGCCGCGTACAAAGTCGCGAAGAAATTGAACACGCCGGTGAGCGTTCCAGTGGCGACGAGAATGATGCCGAGGTAAAAGGCCGGGTGCGCGAGCAGCGGCAGGTAACTCGTCATCAATACGTCGGCTTTGCCGACCAGAATGATATAATCCACCATCGCGGCTCCGACGATCATTTGCGCGAAACTCGCCCACGCGACTTTGCGCGAGAATAATCGCGCGTTCAGCGGGACAGTGCACGCGAAGTAGAGCACGGCGATTTCAAAGAAGAGGATCCAGAAAATCAGCATGTTCAGGCCGTGAAAGGTGAGAATCCGGTAGAACCAATCGATGCGGAGCAGGTGCACGGCCTGCCAGCGCGTGAGCGCGAGCAGAATCGCCGCGATCCCGCCGAGCAGCAGAAACACCACTGCGCTGACGGCGCTGAGCTTGATGAATTTTTCCGCCGTGAGGCAGACGTTTAACCCCGTGGTCGCACAGCGGCGCGAGGCGGCCGGCGCGGGCGCCAGCGGGGCGGAGTCGGAAAGAGCGGGAGCTGACATGAGAGGCGTCTCGTTAGGGAGTTATTCGACGATGATTTTGCCGTACATCTTGTCGTGACCGATGCCGCAGTACTCGTTGCACACGATGGTGAACTCGCC
>CBINOT010000114.1:0-19877 GCA_966252355.1 uncultured Opitutus sp.
TGTTCCCGCGACGCCGGGAAGTCTTCCGGTTTCATCAACGCGATCTTCCACTCGAAATCCGCGCGGCCCGCATAGCGCGTCTTCAATTCCGCCCACATCGGTTCCGCCCAGTAGCACCAGGAAGAAAAGACTTCGAAGTAGTAGGTGACTTTCATGGAGGGAATGGAGGCCGTGAACCGCGCGCGGTCAATGGGACATCCAGGCGAAACCGTTACAGTCGTGGGCGCGTATGCTCACGGTTTGCGCGGTGGAGCAGGGCATCTTTCTCCGAGATGACCTGGTCGAAGGTGCGGCGCGATGTGCGCGTGCGATCGGGAAAGGTCGCTGTAACCCGGGCGGCCTCGCAGAGGCGACCCTACCTGCGCGGCGGCGATTGGATATTACGACGCGCGAACGCGCCGAGCCGAGGCCGGCGCTACCCAGCTACTCCCATCACTTTTTCCCGCCGAAGAATCCCTTGATCGCTTCGGTCGCTTGTTTCGCCGCATCGGCGGCCGCTGCGCCGGAGGTGCCCCCGATTTTTGTCAGGGCTTCGGTCGACGCGGCGATGACGCTGGTCGTCACGCTGCGCATCACGGCAAACGCCACTTGGGTGGGCGTCACGCCGCCTTCGGCCGTACCGATGTTGGTCAACTCGACGGGTGGCATCGGCAACGTCATGGCCGCGCTGCCGACGCCGACAGTCACGCGGCCGTTGCGCAGCACGAATTTTTTCACCTCCAGCTTGAGCGGCTTGCCGTTTTTCGCTTTCGGCTCCGCGCCGGCCTTTTCGCCGCCGAGCGATTTTTCGATGTTCTTCAACAGATCGCCGATGTTGCTCGAGACGATCTTCGTTTCGTAGGTGAACTCCGGCTGCTCGACGATCAGCTCGTTGATCACGATATGATCTTGGAAAACGGAGAACGGCTCCATGTCGATGTGCACCTTGCCGAGGTAGAAGGCATTGCCCGGCGTCCAGCCCGTCGGATTCCCGACGCTCACGCCCGTCAGCGTGCCGGCGCCGGAAAGGGGGGAGAGGCTGGCGCCCTGCAGCTCGACCTTCGTCTGCGTGATGCCGGGACCGAACTTGTTCACGCCGGCCTTCACGATCGATCCAAGGAAGAACTGCAGCGTGAGATAAGCGACGAGCGCGAGGACGAGGAGCGCGCCGAGCCCGAAGACGAGAAGTTTTTTCATAGGAGGTAAGTGCAACCGACCGGGGTGCTGCACGATACGGACCAGCGCTGCGCCCGCAAGTGCCGCGCCGCCGACATGGGCGAGACGCCCAGGAGACGAGACGGGCAGGATGCCCGTGCCACTTTCTGCCACTTCAACGCCGGGAATTTCGCTTGTCAGCCGCGCCGGAGGTCAGACGCTCTCGGCCAACAAAGACCATGGCCCAAGCTTACACGGAAGCCAGCATCAAGACCCTGTCGTCGCTCGAACATATTCGCCTCCGTCCCGGCATGTACATCGGACGGCTCGGCAACGGCGCTCACGCCGAAGACGGCATCTACGTTCTGCTCAAGGAAACCATCGATAATTCCATCGACGAATTCACGATGGGGCACGGCAAGAAAATCGAGATCGAGCTGAACGATCGGATGGTGCGCGTGCGCGACTACGGCCGCGGCATTCCGCTCGGGAAGCTGATCGATTGCGTGTCGATCATCAACACCGGCGCCAAGTACGACAGCGAGACGTTCCAAAAATCCGTCGGCTTGAACGGCGTCGGCCAGAAGGCGGTCAACGCCCTCGCGTTCGAGTATCGCGCCCAGGCGTTCCGCGACGGCCAGACGAAGCTGGTCGAGTTCGAGAAGGGCAAGCTGAAGAAGGATGGCCGCGTGGCGAAGACGGAGGAGCGCAACGGCACCTTGATCGAGTTCATTCCCGACGAGGCGCTGTTCGGCAAAGACTTTCGTTTCCGCCCCGAGTATATCGAGGATATGCTCTGGAATTATGCCTTTCTCAATCGCGGGCTGACGCTCACGCTCAACGGCAAGGCGTTCAAATCGGAGAACGGCCTGCGCGATTTGTTGCAGAAAAATCTGTCGGGCGAACCGCTTTATCCGATCGTCCATCTCGAAGGCGACGACATCGAGGTCGCGTTCACCCATGGCGGGCACTACGGCGAAGAGTATTACTCGTTCGTCAACGGCCAGCACACGACGATGGGCGGGACGCATCTCGCCGCGTTCCGCGAAGCGCTCGTCGACACGGTCCGCAACTTCTTCAAGAAGGACTACGACGCCGCCGACGTCCGCCAATCGATCGACGCCGCCATCTCGGTGCGCGTGATGGAGCCGGTGTTCGAATCGCAGACGAAGACGAAGCTCGGCTCGACGCACGTGGGGCCGAATGGGCCGACCTTGCGCGAGTTCGTCGGCAACTTCATTCAGCACGCGCTCGATGGTTATCTCCACAAGCACCGCGAAACGGCCGAGGCCCTGAAGGGCCGGATCGAGGAGAGCGAGCGCGAGCGAAAAGAGCTCGCCGGCATTCGGAGCCTCGCGCGCGAGCGCGCCAAGAAAGCGTCGCTGCACAACCGCAAGCTGCGCGATTGCCGGCTGCACCTGGGCGACCGCAACGAGCGGGCCGAGGAGAGCACGATCTTCATCGTCGAAGGCGACAGCGCCGCCGGATCGCTCACCGCCACGCGCGACGTCCAGACGCAGGCCGTCTTCGCCTTGAAGGGCAAGCCGCTCAACACCTACGGCCTCTCGAAAAAAGTCATCTACGAGAACGAGGAATTTCACCTCCTGCAGTCGGCGCTCAACGTCGAGGACGGCCTCGACGGGCTGCGCTACAACAAGATCGTCATCGCGACCGACGCGGACGTCGACGGCATGCACATTCGGCTGCTGCTGATTTCGTTCTTCCTGCAGTTCTTTCCCGATCTCATTCGCAACGGGCACCTGTTCATCCTCGAGACGCCGCTGTTCCGCGTGCGCAACAAGAAGGAGACGATCTACTGCTATTCCGAGGAGGAAAAGCAGGCGGCGATCGTCAAGCTCGGCACCACCCACGAGATCACGCGCTTCAAAGGCTTGGGCGAAATCTCCGCCGGCGAGTTCAAGGACTTCATCGGCGAGAACATCCGACTCGAGCCCGTGACGCTCGCCCACCTGCACAATAGCGAAGACCTGTTGAGCTTCTTCATGGGCAAGAACACGCCGGAGCGGCAGGATTTCATCATCGATAATCTTCGCGTCGAAAAAGACCTCGTCGAAGCGTGAGCCGGCCGCGAAGCCCGCGGGGAAGGTAGGGCGGGCAACTCCGCTCTCTGCGGTGTCGAAAGTCTGCGCGATGGCGCGGAGCGGAGTCCGCGCCCGACCGGCAAACTCGAACCAAAACCACCACGGATGAGCGCGGATAAGCCTGGATTTGGGAGCGACGCTCATCGTTGGACTTCCGCGTGGCGCGGAGCGCTTGTCCGGGTGGTCTCATCGGCGTGTCGCCCAGGCTGGCGGCGCGGAGCGCCGTCCACGGGCGGGACGCCCGTGCCACTTCCAGCCGGCCCGTGCGCGCGGAGTACGCTTTGGAGTGGCACGGGCATCTTGCCCGTGTCGTATCATGGGCGTCTCGCCCACGGCAGCGGCGCGGAGTGTCGTCTACGGGAGGGGCGCCCGTGTTCCCCCAAGGCACTTGCGGGCGTTATCCTTGCTTTGGCCGCGGTGTGTTTTCTCTCGGGCTGCGCGATGATCCCGCCGCCGCGCGCGGCGTGGAACGCGATGGTGCACGCGCCCAAGCCGGGCGAGGAGCGGACCAAGTTCAATTTATCGGTATACGATAATGCGTGGCGTTGGGTCGACGCGCACTATTACGACCCGAATTTCAACGGCGCGGACTGGGCCGGGGCGCGCGAACGCCATCGTGCCGCCGCGGCCGCCGCCCAGGACGACACCGCCCTCTATGCCGCGATCAACGCGATGCTGCGCGAGTTGAAGGACCCGCACACCTTTGCCCAGTCGGCGCCGCAGTTCGCGCGGTTTTTCTGGCACGTGAATGTCACGCTCGGCTGGCGGCTTACAGACGTGCCCGGCGCGACGGACGGCCGCTTGCGCGTGCGCGAGGTTTTCCCGAAGTCGGACGCGGCGGCCGCGGGCGTGCGGCGCGGTTGGACGCTGCTGACGTGCAATGGCCAACCCGCGCTCGAGTTTGTGCGCGCAGCGGCGACGTCGTTGCGGGAAGGCGATGTCGTGCGCTGCGAGCTCCTCACCGAGCGTGAGGAGCCGCGCACATTGACCCTTACCGCGCGCCGGGTCGCGGAGCCCACGTTGCGCGAGATCGTGGAGGTCGCGCCGCAGATATTTTTGCTGCGTTTCGATTCCTTCGATTTCGCCGCGGCGAAATGGGTGCGCGAGCAGGTGAAGGCGCATGCGGACGCGAAGGCCTTGATTTTCGATCTGCGTCGCAATCCGGGCGGACATCTCTTCGCGGTTGGCTCGATCCTGGGCGACATCTATCCCGCGCCGGTGGACATGGGAGAGTTGGTGCATCGAGGCGATCGCGCGTGGTGGCCGGCCCTGATTCGCCAGCGCGGCGGCGCGCATTATTCGGGGAAGGTGGCCGTCCTCGTGTCGCGCAGTTCGGCGAGCGCGTCCGAAGTGTTTGCGCAACTGGTGAACGAGAGCGGGCGTGGCTTGGTCGTGGGACAGAAAACGCGCGGCGCGCTTTTGACGACGGTCTACTGGCCGCTGGCAGGCGGCGGAAAATTGTGGGTGAGCTTGTACGACTATCACTCGCCGCAGGGCGTGCGGATCGAGCAAAACGGTGTCATCCCAAATATCATTGTGCCGCAGCCGCCTCCGCTGTCGGCGGAGGATCGCGACCCGGTCGTCGACGCTGCCGTGAAGGCGTTGTCGGAGACGACTGCGCCTCCGTTGTAGCTGGGCTCCGCGAGCCCGGATATTTCATTGCAAAACCAACCCAAGCCTCGCCACAGCGGTCACGGAGCTCCGACCCAGAGGCAGCAGCAGGCCACAAGCGGGCGTGGGATTTGATGCGAATGGATCCGCTGGGCGAAATTCGCCCTCTTGGATTAGTCTCTGTGAGCTGTCACCTCTGTGGTCCAACGTTTGTGATCATTGGAGGGTGAAACTTGCGAGCTCCAGCTACATGATGAAAAGCAGGATGGCTTCCCGCATGGGAGAAACTCCCAAATTCCGCCGGCCGCGAAACTCAGCCCCCGTATCGGCGGTCAATGCGTCGTCTGATCACTTTGGCGGCGGTAGTCCGATCAGGTAGGTAGTTGGTTTCAAACCGCCGCGCAAATCGAAGAGCGCCGCGCGACTTTGTGCGTGGCGCTCTTCGCCATTTGTAGCGGAAGCCGTAATGCTTTCGGAAACGCGCGCTGACTCGGAAGACACGAAACGCTTACGCGTTCCGCTACGGTTGGGCCGCGGCGTCGCTCACGCTCCCGCTTGACGTACGACAGCGCCGCGTGACAGGGTGCGCGCTTTCAACGTTCCTACTCGCGCAATGCCGAAGAAGAAGCCGAATTCCGACCAGCCCGAACTCCCGCTTGGCAATAGTGACGCGTCACCGGCGACGCCGACTTCTCCGGCGGCTTCGAGCGCAAAATCGGCGGCGTCCGCCAGCGAAAAGGAAACGACCCCGGCCCCGGCTCCCGTCGACACCAATGGCGCGCCCGCGGCGGCGTTGCCGCCCCCCACTCGTCGCGGCGGAGCGAAAGTGCAGGACGAAGACGCGCCGCTCGCGCATCATTATCGGAACTGGTTTCTCGAGTACGCCAGCTACGTCATTCTCGATCGCGCCGTACCGCATGCCGAGGACGGGCTGAAGCCCGTGCAGCGCCGCGTGCTCCACACCTTGTGGGAAATGGACGACGGTCGTTTCCACAAGGTCGCGAACATCGTGGGCGCGACGATGCGCTTTCACCCGCACGGCGACGCGTCGATCGGCGCGGCGCTCGTCGGCATCGCGCAACGCGGCTGGCTGATCGAGCCGCAAGGCAACTTTGGCAACACGCTGACCGGCGACGAGGCGGCGGCGCCGCGTTACATCGAGGCGCGGCTCACGCCGTTCGCGAAGGAAGTGCTCTTCAATCCGAAGACCACCACATGGCAGCTCAGCTACGACGGCCGCGCGAAAGAACCGGTCACGCTGCCGGCGAAGTTTCCCATCGTGCTGCTCGAGGGCGCGGAGGGCATCGCGGTCGGCCTCTCGACGAAAATCCTGCCGCATAATTTCAACGATCTGTGCCGCGCGGCGATCAATCATCTCCAGGGAAAAAGCTTTCGGATTTTCCCGGATTTCGCGACCGGCGGCACCGCGGATTTTTCGGAATACAACGACGGCGAGCGCGGCGGCAAAGTGAAGATCCGCGCGAAGATCGAGCCGCGCTCCAAGTACTTGCTCGCGATCACCGAGCTGCCGTTCGGCACGACGACCGAGGCCTTGATCGAATCGATCCTGGCGGCGAATGCGAAGGGCAAGATCAAGATCAAGCACGTCGACGACAACACCGCCGACCGCGTCGAGATTCTCGTGCATCTCCCGCAAGGCTCCGATCCCGAGCAGGTCATCCAGCAGCTGTACGTGTTCACGAGCTGCCAGGTGAATTTGTCGCCCGCCGCCTGCGTGATCGTGCGCGAGCCGAACGGCGAGGATAAGCCGCAGTTCCTCGGCGTCCGCGAAATTCTCAAGCGCTCGGTCGATCAGACGAAGGCGCTGTTGAAGCGCGAACTGGAGATCAAGCTCGAGGAGCTCGAGCAGCAATGGCACTGGGACTCGCTCGAGCGCATCTTCATCGAGGAGCGGATTTATCGCCGGATCGAAAAGTCGAAGACCTGGGAAAGCGTGCTCGAGGAGATTCGCGAGGGCCTGAAGCCGTTCGTGAAAGATCTCCGCCGGCCGGTGACCGACGACGACATCACGCGCCTCACCGAAATCCGCATCAAGCGGATCTCCGCGTACAATCGTTTCCAGGCCGAGGAAGCGCTGAAAAAGATCGAAGCGGGCATCAAGGAGACGAAGACCAATTTGAAGAACCTCACGGCCTATGCCGTCGCGTGGTTCGAGATGCTCCAGGAAAAGTACGGCAAGGGACACAAGCGTCGGACGCAGTACGACGAGATCGAGCAAATCGACGCCTCACAGGTCGTGTCGGCCAATCAACGGCTCTACGTCAACCGCGAGGACGGCTTCATCGGCCTCAACTGGCGGCAGCACGAATTCGTCCAGGAGTGCACGATCCTCGACAGCGTGCTCTGCATCATGCGCGATGGCTCGCTCAAGGTGTCGAAGGTCGCCGACAAGGTTTTCATGGGTCGCGACATCATCCACTGCGCGGTCTTCCCGAAGGACGGCGACACCAACTTCTACACGATGGTGTACCAGGATAAGGAGAGCGGGAAGGCGTTCGCGAAGCGGTTTCAGATCGGCGGACTTTCGCGCGACAAACTCTACCCGCTGGCGAAGTCCGAAGGTTCGCGCGTGGTGTATCTCGACGTGAGCAAGACCGAGAAGGAGATGCCGAAAAAATTGCAGGTCTTCATCGACGGCCGCAGCGGCGCCCGCGTGCGCGAGTTCGACTTCGACCTCACGCCCGTGCCGATCAGCTCCCGGAGCGCGAAGGGTCTCACGGTCTCGAAGTGGCCGGTCAAAGAAGCCCGCCGCGCCGACCTCGCGTTGAGCTGAGTCAGGCCTGAGCGTCGCCCGCGAATGCCGCGAATCGACGCGGATATTCCAGGGGCGGTTGGCTGGTCGCGGTCTTATGGAATGTCCGCACGAGCGCGGCCTGCCCGAGGTGGGGCCACCGTCATCCCTCTACATAACCCATCAAAAATGACGAATTAAGTGAGATAACCCATCAAATTTGACGAGTTATAGAGGTTTTACCGTCACCGCGTCATTCAGCCATCATGCCGCGGGCGGCTTAGGCAGGAGCTTCGCGACGACGACCAAAAGCACCACGACCACGAGGCCCAGGGCACACCAGAACAGCACGCCGGCGCGCAGCGCGGCGAAGCCCGGACGGGCGGGCGCGGCGGCCTCGGCGCCGCGCTCCAGGGTGGCGACGCTCTTTTCCGCCGCCATGATTTGATCCGCGATCAGCGAGATGTCGTAGCGCGGCGCGGTGGCGTTGCGGTTGCCGTAATAGAGTTCGAGCGGGCCAGCCTGGGCTTTGAACAACAGCCGTACGACGGGGTACGCGATCTTCACGGCGTCGAGTGCGATCGCCGGGTTGTCGCCGTTGTCGGTTTCGATCCACAGCGTGTCGCCGGTCGGAGAGGCGCTGAACGCGAACGTGAGCGGCTGCTGGTCGGCCGGGCTCTTGTTCCAGGACATCGTCGCGAGGGTTTGCTCGTAAGGCTCGGCGCCGTCCGAGGTCACGATTTGAAACAGCCGGATCTGCCGCTGAAAGAGCGGCGTGGGCGAGGCGACCGTGAACTGCACGATCGGCGTGTGCGCGTGCGGCAGCTTCGCTTGCCAACGGCTGAGCCGCGGCCGCTTCGGATCGTTGGCCGGCGCGGCGGCGAGCGACAGCGTGCGCGTCAAGCCGGGGCGCTCGAGGATGTACGGCACTTGCGTGCGCTCACGGACGAGCCGCAGGTCGGCGAAGCCGTTCTCGTTGGCCGCGAGCACCTCGACGTCCAGTTCGAGTTGCTGCACGCCGTCGCGCGTCACTTGCACCGCTTTGTGCAGCCGCCAGGCTGCCGGATCGAGGGGCGCGCCGAGAAGCGGCGTATCTGCCAGCGGGTCGCGCTCCCGATACGTGGGATTGGGCTCCAAAGCCGAGACAGCCGCCGCCGTCGGAGTCACGGTGTTGAGCGTGGCCGCGAAGCGCGAAAGGTCGTAATGCGGCGCCGCCGCCCCGGGGTTGCCCGCGAGGAGCGTGTAGGTGCCCGCGGCGGACGCCGAGAACACGATCCACCGCGGATTTTGCGCGACGGTCACACCGTCGATCGCGAGCGGCGGGCTGTCGCCGTTCTCGATGCGAACGATCAGCTCCCGACTCGGCGCGTCGAAGCCGAGCGGCACGTCGAGCCGCTCGGACGAAGCGATCCCCTCGGCAGCCAGCCGGTAAACCGTGCCGCCGCCGAGCGTGCGGTCGAAGGCCGTCTCATCGTGCAACTCGTGCACGAGCACCGCGACCTTGCGCATGAACACCGCGTCGCGTGCGACGACCGTCACGCTGGCGAGCGGCACATGACGCGCGCCGAGATCGAGCGTGAGCACCGTCTCGCCGGTGAATTCTTCGCGTCGGGCGATCCGGGCGGAGGCGAGCGGCGTGCTCGGCGCGGGCTGCTCCTGCGTTGCGAGGTACAGCATCGCGCCGGTAAACGGCACAGGACGGCCTCGCGTATCGTCGATCTCGATGCGCACGTAAGCGGCGGTTTGGCGCTCGAGATCGAGCGTCAATTGCTCCGCGCCGAATTGCCGAAAGAGCGGCACGCCCGCGCGGAATTCGCGCCACGCGACGCCATCGGCGGAGACCTCGACGCGCGCGGCCTTGAGGAAATTGGTCCCCGGCGTGGTCAACGCGATGCGTGTCAGCGGCAAAGTCGTCCCGGTGGTCAGCACGAGCCGAGTCACGGTATCGGCGATCTCCGCGCGGAACGCCCGCGGCGCTTGCATCGAGGCGACCCGCGTCGCCTCGGCGCGCTCGACGAGAAACGGCGTTTCGCGGCCGGCCACGTCGAGCACGCGCAGGTCCTCGAGCGCCGGCCGGGCGGCGTCGAGCGTGGCCGGCGGCAGCGTCAGCTTGACGAGTCCCGGGCGCTCGATGGCGACGGTTTGGCGGTATTTCCAATCGTTCGGCTCGAGCGCGTGCGCAAGAGGCGCGAGCAGAAGCCAACCGGCGCCGAGGGCGGCGCACCTAGCGATCGCGCGAAGCAGAGTCATGGCTCGGAAGGAAACGTTGATACGCGTACGAGGCGACGATCGCGACGATCGCCACGCCGAACAGCGCGCCGATGCGGTACAGCGAATCGAGCCGCGCCAGGTCGTGGAAGAAGAGTTTCAGGACCGCGACGCCCAACAGGCCCAGCGCCGCATAGCGGCCCGCGCGCTGGCGCCGCCAAATGCTCACCAGCAGCAGGCCGAGCGCAAACAACGCCCACGCGATCGTGTAGCTCATGTCGCGCGCGAAGTTGCCCGAGAATTGAAACGTGAGCACGCTCGTGCCCGGACGACTGAAGAAATCGGCGATCTCGAGGTTGAGCAGGAGAAACGCCATGATCACGCCCAGCGTGTTCAGGATCCGGGGCACGCTGGAGCCGAGCAATTGGTCGCGCGGCGGCGCCGACAAACGCGCGCCGACGAAGAGGGCCAGCATGACGATCCCGTAGCTGTAGAGATACCAATTCAGGATCGGGGTGCCGCTCCGCGCGTGGTACGACAGCACCGCGGGATTGAGCGCCAGACGCGCGAAGGCGGTCAGCAGGAGCGCGACGCCCGTGACGCGGAGCCCCTGATGCGGCACGCGATGGAAGAGCCACAAGAGCGCCGCGCCTTCCAGCGCCCAGCCGAGCGTCAGCCACTGCCGCTCGAATTGGATCGGGAAGATCAACGTGATGAACAACAGCGCCACGCCGCCGTAGCACGCGAGCTGGTTCAGACGCGCGCGCTCGCTCGCGACCGGCAGGCGCAGGATCGCGCCGAGGCTCACGAGCGGCGGCACCGCGCACAGCGCGGGCACGACGCCGAGGTAATCGTTGGGCCACGCGGCCTGAATCAGCCGATACACCAGCGGAAACGCCAACACGCCGCTCAGCGCACCGACCGCCCAGGGGCCGCTCAACGCGGCGAAGCGGCGTCGAAATGCGAACGGATACGCGGCAAACACCGCGGCGAAGCCGACGTACCACGCGAGCGGCGTCGTCGCCGACGCGGGATCGAAATGCCGAAAATGCCAGGCGTATTCCAGCCCCGCGACGCCCGCCAGGGCGCATGCCGGCAGCCATTCGAGCGTCATCACGACCGCGAGCCCCAGGACCAGCCCGACGAGCAGCAAGGCG
Source organism: uncultured Opitutus sp. (assembly GCA_966252355.1). Lineage (GTDB taxonomy): Bacteria > Verrucomicrobiota > Verrucomicrobiia > Opitutales > Opitutaceae > ER46. The sequence continues at coordinate 10,965 of CBINOT010000114.1, forward strand.
AGCCCGAAGACCGGCGACGGATTCGCGAGCGACAGTCGTTGCGTCATCAGGATCAAAAGCAGAAACGGCAGCAGCGCGGAAAACGCCGGCAGCTGGGCGCGCGTGTCGCCGAAGAGCCGGGATAAACCGTCGGATGCATCTGCGGTCAGGCGCGTGAACCGCCGGCCGAGAAACGCCGAGGCCGCGAAAAACAGCAGGGCGAAGCCGCCGACGACCAGCAGCAACTCGGTTTGCGCGCCCGTCGAAACCGGCACGCGAAACAGCCACACGCCCGTGACGCCGAGGGTGAGGACGAGCACCATCGCGACGGCCGCGAGCGAGGCGGTGAAAAATGCTAGGGCGATCGCAATCGCATCGACGAGCAGCACGCACGGCCAAAAGAGCATCGAAAGCGCGTCCAGCTTGAAGAGCGGCCCGAGCATCAACAACAGGCTGAGCGGCGGGAAAAGCTGGCTCCACGCGGTCGGCGCGGCAGCGGGCCGCACGCGTTCGAGCACGATGGGATACGCCGAATGCAGCACCGCGTAGGCGAGGTAGAACGCGAGGGCCCAAGAGAGCAGCGGCGGCGTGAGCGCGATGCTGGTCCACGCGGCCATCAGCGCAAATACCGCGACGCCGGCGACGAGATGCAGCTTCGGCAGCCGCTCGTCGCGCCAGGCGAGAATCAGCAGCACGGCATCGGCGAGCAGCACGAACCCGAATAAGAGCCCGGGACGCGCCGCCACGGCGGGCGTGTTGATGAACACGAACGCGAGCACGAAGGCGACGAATGGCATCGCGATCGCGGAGAACGCGATTTCGCGCGGGACGAGCGGGCCCGTTTTGGCGTCCGCCTCGAGCGGCCGATACCGGCGCGCGGCGAAATACGCGCCGAGGAACACGGCGCAAAAGACCAGACAGATGAGCATGGCGGTCGGCGCGTTCCCGACCGTCAGCGTGCCGGCCGCCCACGCGAGCTCGACGGCGATCGCGCCGCCGGCCGCGATGGCGACGAGCGCCGGCCGGCGTTCGAGCCAGGCCAGCCCGAAGAGACAGAAATCGGCCAGCAGCGCGAAGCCGAAGAGCAGGCCGGGCCGGGCGCGCAAGCCCGAGTAAAAATTGAAGTACAGCGCGAATGCAAAGCACACGCACGCGAGCGCCGTTGCCGACCCGCGCAATTCGCGCGAGCTGCCCCCGCGTCGCCGCGCCGCCGCGCAGGCGCCGACAAACAGCGCCGCGAAACCCAGACAGACGATCACCGCGATGCCTGCCTTTTCGTCCGTGAAGAACTTCGCCGCCCAGCCGATCTGCATGAGGATCGTGCCGAACGCGCCGAGCGGAACGAGGAAGTGCCAGCGGCGATGCAGCGCGACGGCAATCAAGCCGAGATTGAGCAGCGCGAGATAACCGAAAAGTCCGCCGGGATTGTCCTGGCCCGTCGAGAGCAGCACGGGCGTGAGGAAGCCGCCCAGAATGCCGAGAATCGCGATCACGCGTGCGTCGAGCCGCACCGCGAGCAGGAACGCCGTCCCCGTGATCAGCGTCATGACCAGAAACGTCGCGAACGAGCCGAAGAACGCGAAGTGGTAGATCGAATTACAGGCGAACGTGACCGCGTATAAACTCACGATGCCCGTGGCGATGAGCGTCTGCGCGGTGACGGCGTAGCGTTCGCGCGGAATCTTCAGCCCGCCCACGATGAGCCCGAGGGCGAAGACAAAGCCGATCGCGACGCGCACTTGCGCGGGGATCAGATCGTGTTCGAACGAGTACTTGACGAAAAACGCGGCCCCGAGAAATGCCGCCAACCCGCCGAGCCACGCGAAGAGCTTCGCGCCCATGAACTGCTCCCAATTGACCCGCTCGAGCAAGCTTGGCGTCGGCTCGGGCGCGAACGCCGGCGACGACGGCGTCGGTGGCGCGGGCGGCTCGTCGCGCGGTTCCTCCAGTCGTGGCGCGATAAAAGGCGGGAGATCCGTGCCGACGGGCACCGGAATTTCCGCGGCGGCAGGCGGCGCGGTTTCAGTGGGCGCAGGCGTTGCCGCATCCGGCACGGGAGCCGGCGCGGGAGTGGCGGTCGAAAGCGACGCAGGTGGGATGGACATCGCCGGCGCGGTGGCCGGTGCCGGCTGGGCTGGCGTGGCTGCGCTCGTCGTGGCGGGCGAGGGCGAGGCGGCGGGCGTCGGCTCCTGCACCGGTCTCAGCTTTGCTCTCACCACCTGCCGCAGTTGTTCCACCTCCGATTCGATTTCGAGGAGCTTCTGCGCCAGCGCGTCGTTTTGGCGGCCAAGCGAGAGGATGCGAACAATCGCCCACAGCGGAAACACAAGGAACGCCAATCCCACCACCACGAGAAGAAATTCCATGTTGAAGCGTGTTATATGCTTCTGCCGTTCCGGCTCGACGAACGCAAGAGTGCGTCCGGCGTCGGCGAGCCGGGGTCTAGCCCAGATATTTCACCGCAAAACGAATCCGAGCCATCGCCACAGAGCTCGGTGTGCTCTGTGACCCCACGTTTGTGATCGTTTGGAGCGCGAAATATCCGGGCTAGAGGCCCGCCAAAAGGCGGGTCAGCGCGGCCTCGCGCGCGTCATTCGCAACGATATCCCACGCCGTGCACCGTCGTGATCGGATCCTCGCCGTCGGCAGCGACGATTTTCTTGCGCAACTGCGCGACATGCTGATCGAGCGTCCGCGTCGTGCCTAGATAGTCCACGCCCCACACGGCGTTCAGCAATGCGTCGCGCGTCAGCACTTCGCCGCGATGGCTCGCGAACACTTCAGCCAGCCGTAGCTCGCGCGCGGTCAACGGCTGCTCGACGCCGCCAATCGCCACCGTGAACTTGCGCCGGTCGACCGTCGCGGCGCCCAAGTCGAACTTCGGAGGCAGCGTGTCGGCCGCACCCGCGCCCGAATTTCCGACGCGTCCCCGCCGCAACAGCGCTTCGAGGCGAGCGAGCAGTTCGTGCACGCCAAACGGCTTCGTCACGTAGTCGTCGGCGCCCAGCTTCAGCCCCACGACCTTGTCCACTTCCTCGCCTTTCGCGGTGAGAAACAGGACCGGCGTCGCCGCGCCGCGCGCCCGCAGCTGCCGGCAGACATCGTACCCGCTCGCCTTCGGCATCATCACGTCGAGCAGCACGAGATCGAATTTCTCCTGCGCAAACAGCTTCAGCGCCTGCCCGCCGTCGGTCGCGGCCACGACCTGATAGCCTTCGCTTTCGAGCGTGGCGATGAGGCCGTGCCGGATATTCGCATCGTCTTCCGCGATCAAAATTTTCGCTTTCATGAGTCCGAGTTTGGCAGCTCCAGGATGAATTCCGCGCCGCCGTCGGCTCGCGCCTCGTAGCGCAAGTCGCCGCCGAGCCCTCGGGCGAGCTGGCGCGCGATGCTCAAGCCGAGACCGGCGCCGGTCTTTGCCGCCGTGAGCGTCTCGTCGACGCGATGAAACTTCTCGAAAATCCGGTCGCGATGCGCCGGCGGCACGCCCGGCCCGCGATCCGCGACGCGGACTGCGACGCCTCCGTTCACCGGCGCCACGGTTACCAGCACTTCGCCGCCGCTCGCCGCGTACTTGCACGCGTTGTCGAGGAGATTGAGCACGATCTGCTCCACCGCGTCGCGGTCCGTGACCGCGACGACCGGCGTCGCCGGCCACGCGCGTTCGAGCCGCAGCCCGCCTTCGCTCAGCCGCACGGTCTGCGCCTCCAGCAGCCGGTCCAGCTCCGCGACCAGATCGATTTTCTCGCGCGCGTATTTCTTCCGTCCTTGTTCGAGCCGGCTGAAATCGAGGACGTTGTTGACCAGGCGGGCGAGCCGCTGCGTTTCGCGGCCGATCGTCTGCAGATACTCCGCCGCCTTCGCCTCGTCGCGCACGCGTCCTTGCTCCAGCAGTTCGGAATACAGCCGAATGGTCGTCAGCGGGGTCTTGAACTCGTGCGAGACGTTCGCGACGAACGAGGTCTTTTGTGCCGCCTCGATCTCGCTGCGCCGCGCCTGCCACAGCAGCAAAGACCCGCCGGCGACGATCGCGGTGATAAACAGCCCGACGAGCAACGCGCTCGCCCAGAACCACCCGCGATCCGTGCGCCCCGCCGTGGGCGCGAGCGTGATGTATCCAACCACTTCCCATCCCGGCAACAAAACGGTCGCCAACGGCACGCGGACCGACGGCACACCGTTGCTGGGCGCGGAGCCGGCTTGGTGCATGATCTGACCCGTGCCGTCCCGCAAAACGTAGCCTTCGCCAAAACCCGTTTCGGCCGGCAGCGCTCCGCCGAGCCGGCTGACCAACGCCGCCAGCTCCAACTCCAGGCCGCGCACCTCGTCGAACCCGGCGGGCTGCACCCAGCCGAGCACATGCGAGTGGCCCTCCAGGGTCCAAGGCATCCAGCCCCGACGATCGGCGGGCATGTCTTTCGCTCGCAGCTTCGGCGCCGCGACGGCGGACTTCGTCGGGGCGCTCGCGGCCCTGCTATCCGCCCTGGTGGAAACGTCGCGATCCCGGGCCACCTGCGACCGGGCGAACGTTTCGCGGCGGCCGGCGGTTTCGCGGTCGGCGTCGGCCGTCGCGTATTGCGGCCGAGCGTCCGCCGGGAAGGAATTCGTCTTCGAATACGCCGGCGTTTTCACCAGCTCCTGCACGTCGCGGCGCGCCGATGCCGCTTGGGCGACATTCGCCTCCACGCCCTGGCGGGTATCGGGCTCCGGCTGGGGCGGGGCGCTCTTTTTCGCCACCTCGGCCGCCGCCGATTGGTTCCAGGGCAGGCGTCCGCCGAATTGGCGCGAGAACCGGCGCCGAAAACCGCGCGCTTCGTCGCTGCTCGATTTCGTATCGGGCCACAGGATGCGGCCATCCACGCTGGCGCGAAACGCGACCCGGACCAGCGGGTTCTCGGTTTGCCACTGTTCCAGGAACGCATCGAGCCCTTCCGCCGGCTCGGCGGCGAGCGTGTCGAGCAAGCCGGTTTGGACGTCGCCGACGAGCAGCTCGACGTTTTCCGCGATCAAGCGCGCCCGGGCCGACACTGCCGCGCGTCTCGCCAGTTCGGCCTCGGCGGTGCGCTCCTGCAGGCGGGCGTGTTCGCGCCGCAGCAACAAAATCGTGCCGCCGCCCACGGCCAACGCCGGCACCAGCAGCAACAGCCAGTAAAGCGTGATCCGTCGGGGTGTGGTGAGCACAGGCACCAGCGTTACGGGACGATCCCGGCGGCTGCAATTCCAAGGTCGGACGCCATCGCTTCGACACGCGCGCGGTAAGCCCTGAAATAACGATCGCCGGCCCAGCGTTTCCCGCCGTCGCGCGCGAATTCCTCGCGGAGCTGCGCTTCGAAGGCCGGCGTCATCACCTCGGTGCGGCCGACCAACACGCGCTCCAGCCGCTTCGGCGGCGGCTGGAGCGCGAGAGGCAACACCGCGTCGGTGAAGGCGCGCGGCACGATCCAGAACACGCGCAGCCCCGGTCGTTCGAAATAGCTTTCGCGCCACGTGGCGCGCAGCGCCGCGGCCTCGTGCTCGCTCAGGCCGGCGTCGACCAACGCACGCTGAAATTTCCTCTCCGGCTCCTCCGCCGTCGCGTCCGTGCGCACGAGCTGCCGTTCGCCCGCGGCGATCGCCCCGCACCAATCGCGGTGCGCATGGCCGGTGCGTTCGTAGACCCAAAGGAAGGGGAGGGGATCGTTGCCGGTGTTGCGCAGCATCATCGTGCTGTCGTCGCGCGCCTCCACCGCAAGCGGCAGCTCGAAATGGCCCATGCCGCGGTAGAAAATAAACCCCTCCACTTCGCCGCGCGCGGAGCGCACGAGGTTCGCCTCCTTCACCCGCGCGCGCGGCCACTGCGGCGTTTCCAGTTCGCGCGGTGTGTTGATCGAAACCGGCGTGGCGGGGGCCAGGATGTCGGCGTGCCAGGTCGCATGGCCGCGATACCCGGTCGAAAAATCGATGGGCGGCGGGGCGTCGACGGGCCGCCCGGCCGGAGTGAACGTCGTCGGGCCGGCCGGCGGATTCTCGCCGTCCTCCCGATTCGGATACCACTGACTGATCGAGCCGCCGTTGAAGCGCACCTCCACGCGCACCCGTTGCGGCGACGCCGAATAGAAGTAGAGCACCGGCGTCTCCATCTTCACCGTCACGCCGCGCACCGGCCGATCCCAGCCTTTGTTGGCCGGCGCGAAGCCCGCCAAGCTGTGGACGAAATTCGGCACGCGCTCCTCCTCGACTTCCAGGCCGGGAAGCATCCGGCCGTCCGATCCGACCACGGAGGTAAACGTGCCCCACTCGTGCACGGTGAAGTCCGCCGCGACGAGCCGGGCCGTCAGGCAAAGAATCGCGAAGTGCGCGCGCATGGTTGTCAGCGCCGGAGGGTCGAATTGTAGGTCTGCTGGTTTTGCGTCTGCTGAATCTCCGCGCGATAACTCTTTCGTTGCGCGGCGCTCAGTCCGTCGCGATCCAGGCGGTCGGCTTCGGGCGCCGCCTCGGCGGCGACTTTCTGCATCTCGCGGTTGCGATAGACTTCGCTGACCTTCCGCAACTCGTCGGTGCGCTCCCGCAACACCTGCGCGGCCTGCGCCCGCTGGCCGGCATCGATCAGAGCGATCGCTTCGTCTTTGGCGACGGCGATCGTGTTTCGAGCGTAGTCCGTCTGCACCTGATGATTCGCGGACTGCACGACGGCCGATCGCTCGCGGCTGAACTGCACGCGCCGCGTGGCCGTGGCGGTGGCCGCCTGCTGCCGCACCGCGTCGTCATACCGCACGCGGGCGACGGCGATCTCGCGTTCCGTGCCGGGCTTAGCCGGATCGATGTCGACTTCGATCAACGCGAATTTCTCCTGTCCGCCGTAGATTTGGTTCAACTCCAATTCGGCCACGCGACCGCGGATGCGGCCCTCGCGGCCCACGAAGCCACGGGGTGTCACTCCGGCCGGAAACTCCACTTCGACGACCACGCGGCGCGCGATGACGTTGAGCACGTCTCCCAGCTCCGCGGCGAAGATCTCGGGCAGGTCGCAGCTGTTTTCGACGAAGTACGTGTTGCCGTCGCTGCGTTGCGCGAGTTGCGCCATGAGGTCCTCGTTGTAGCCGAGCCCGAGCCCGATGGTCGTGACGGAGATTCCTTCCTCCATTAGTTCGGCGCCGAGCCGGCCGAGTTCCCGAGGCGACTTGGGCCCCACGTTGGCGAGACCGTCGGAAAGCAGGATGACGCGATTGACGTAACGGCCGCTCGCGAGATGGCGCCGAACTTCGGCCGCGCCCAGGCGCACGCCGTCGTAGAGCGCGGTGCTGCCGCGCGGGGCGATGCGGGCGATCTCCGCCTCCAATGTTTCGCCGTCGCCGCGCCGCCGCGCGGACACGAGCACCTCGGCCTCGTTGTCGTAAGCGATCAGCGACACGATGTCGTCGGGGCTGAGCCGGCGTACCGCTTCGATGGCGGCTTCGCGGGCCTTCGCGATCTTGTCTCCGCCCATCGATCCGGAGCGATCGATGACGAGCGCGAGGTTGACGGGCAGCCGTTCGCCGTGGCGCGGCTGCTTCACGCCATCGAGGGCGATCTTGACGATCGCTTTCTCCTTGGTGTCGGCCGGCAACACGGCGCGGTCGACATCCACGCGGATTTGCAGGGTGGACGCGACGGAGTCTTTGGCCTGCGCCACGTGAGTCAGAGCGAGGAAAGCGAGCGCACCGAGCGGTACGGTCGCGAAATAGAAACCGAAGCGAGTTTTCATGGTGATTCGAAACATCTCCGTCGATTCAACCACGAATGCGTCCCGCAGTTGTCACCACGGCGTCAGCCGATTGTCAGGGATTTGTCAGGCCACCTACGATGGGTTCGTTGTAGGGCTGGGTCTCCGAACCCCGGCGTTCCGCATCCCGCCTTATTTCGGCTTACGTAAAGAACAGGCGGAGCCCCACCTCCGGGCGCGCCGGGGTCGAGGACCCCAGCTACGTTAAACCATCAAACGTCCCTATCCCTGCGGCTCGCGGTAGCTGGCCTCCTAGAGGCCGGCCAAATACCGATCGCGTCGAACCGCAGGCTTGCACCGGGCGCTCGGCGCGTTGAACTGACGCGCACCCGAAATGCTGCGACACCGTGGATACCTCGCGCTGGTGCTGGCGCTCCTCTGGATGCCAGCGACGTTGTGTTGCCGGCTGGAGGCCGCCGGCTTCGAGGTTTTCTGCTCGGACTGCGACCATTGTCGCGATGTCGCGGCTCCGACCCACGGTTCGTGCAACTTGGCGGAACAGGGGCATTATACGAGTCATGTTCCCGCCCCGAACGTCGCGCCCGCCGCGCTCGCGACCTTTGTGGCGATCGCCGATGTGGCGGTGAAGCCCCCGCTCGCCGTGAGCGAGCGGAGGCCAGGTCTGCGCACGAAACGACCTCGCGATTGGTTGCCCGACTGGACCTTTGTGCGCCGAGCCGCTGCGCCGGCGCATGCGCCTGATTCGGTGACGAGCTAACGGGTTCCTGCGCGAACCCGAGCGTCTGCGTTCCGCGCGTCGATGGACGACGCGTGTCTGCGTCACGGTGTTTGGTCCTGCTTCGTTTCCCATGCCCTTTCTACGTTCCCGTTCTCTCTTCTTATTCGGCGTTTTCCTCGGGCTGCCGCTTGCGCGCGGCGCCGAACCGGCGCCGTCGCTTCCGCTCGAGGCCTTGATCCACGACGTCGTGGCCGGCAATCCCGAGGTGAATTTCTACCAAGCGGAAATCGACGCCGCGAAAGCCGGCCGTCGCACCGCCGGCTGGCTGGCGAATCCCGAGCTGTCCGTCGAAGCCGGCCGCAAACGAGCGCGCGAGATCTCGGGCACGCTCGCCGGCGAAGGCACCGCGTGGTCGGTCTCCTTGGCGCAAACGTTCGAGTGGCCCGGCCGGATCGCGCTCCGCAAGAGCATCGCGAACCGCCAGGTCGAACTCGCCGAGCTCGGGCTGGAGCGT
>CBINOT010000115.1:0-19426 GCA_966252355.1 uncultured Opitutus sp.
GCAGCAGACGCTCGGCGACCTGCGGCGCGTCGCCGGACCGCTGGCGGAGATCGTGCAGCCACTGGTGGTGCAGCAAAACCGGGGGGATTATGTCGGTCCCTTCCGCTTTACGGTAACGATGCGGGATGCGGCGAATACGTTTCGGTTAGAGCGCGCGGTCGAGTTCCTTGGACCTGAGGCCCGGTTGCTGCGCGAAGAGGAGGCGCGGCACAAGTGAATGCTGTACCGACCGTACCGACCGGTGAGGACGCAATGTGTCGAAGACAGGCGTCCGATCGCTGTGAAATCGTCGCGCCGTGTGAGCGAGACGGTCCACCCTCACGGCTTTGGCTTTGGATCGTCGCGGCCTTCGCCCTGCAGGGCGCGGTGTGGACTGCTTGGTTGATTTTCGCCGCGCATCATAAAATCGAAGAAGTGCCGCTGGCGACGGAATCGCGGGCGCTTACGGCTCCGCAACAATCGTCGCGGTCCGGTGCGCATTAGCCTGATGGAACTGGGTGCGATCAACTCACCGACGGCGGCTTTTGTGGCAGGACTCGTGACGAGCTTGCACTGTGCGGGCATGTGCGGGCCGCTCGCGTGCTCGCTCATGCCCGTGCGTTCGACGAACGGCGCGCCGGTCGCAGACGGCCAAACGGTCAGCACGGTTTATCATTTGTCCCGACTCACGGGGTATACGGCGCTCGGCGCAATCGGCGGAGCCCTCGGGCGGACGCCGCTGACGTGGCTGTCGCAGTCTGCCATGCGCTGGCTGCCTTGGCTGCTCGTGATTTTCTTTATCGCGCTCGCATTTCGGTGGGATCGCTTCCTCCCGAAACTCGCCGCCCTCGGACGTTTTAGCTGGCGATTACACGGCTGGGCGCACGGTCGTTCCCGGGTAACGGCCGCTGCGGCGCTGGGCTTGGCGACGCCATTACTGCCGTGCGGACCGCTTTACTTCGTCGTGTCGCTCGCCTTGTTGTCCGGCTCCGCGCTGCGAGGCGTGGAGTTCATGTTGGCGTTCGGGCTCGGCACCGTACCCCTGTTGTGGCTCGCGCAAACGCAATTTCATTGGGTGCGCCGGAAGCTGTCTCCTCTCTGGCTTAATCGCACACGCATCGCGCTGGGGTGCCTAACCGCGACGGTCGTCGCGTGGCGCTTGCGCGCGACCTTAGGAATTCCCGGACCGGATCCGACTTCCTTCGTCTGTCACTGATATGAGCACTGCGACTCCATTTCCCGTGCGGGCCGAATTGAGCGGGGACCTGTCCACGGCCGAAGAAAAACGGCGTACCGGCGGGAAATCCTCTGATCGGAGGCCGACGTGTCGTCATTGCGGCGCGCCCTTGATCGATGAGCGCATGGTCGAGGCCGGGTTCTGCTGCGCGGGGTGCAGCTATGTGTATCGGATGGTTCACGAGCAAGGCCTCGCGGGGTATTATCGTATCAAAGACGACGTCACGGTGCCGGCGGACGCATCCGTTTTTCAAGCGCGAGATTATCGCTGGTTGTCTGACGCCCAGCGCGAGGCCGAAGGAATCGCAGGCAAGGTCCCCGAACTCACGGTCGACGTACAGGGCATTTCATGTGCCGGCTGCGTCTGGCTCATCGAGCGATTGTTTCAACAGCAACCCGGTGCGCGCGACGCCTTCGTGAACGCGCAATACGGCACAATACGGTTGCGTTGGGTGCGCAGTAAATTTTCGGCTGCTGGCTTTGCGGCGAAGCTGCAAACGTTCGGCTATGTGGTGGGCCCGGCGGGGCAGGCCGGCGCTGAGCCCGAGAGTCGGGGCTTGGTGAAGCGAATCGGACTTTGTGCGGCGTTCGCGATGAACGTGATGCTGTATTCGCTTCCCGTGTATTTCGGCATGGAGCGGTCGTTTGAATGGGCGTCGCTCTTCGGGTTGCTCTCCTTGGTTTTCGGCACGCTCAGTTTTCTCGTCGGCGGCGTCTATTTCGTGAGCCGCGCCGGGCGAGCGCTGAAGGAACGGGCAATGCACATCGATCTGCCGATCGCGGTAGGCATCGTGGGCGCGTATCTGGGTTCGTTGTACGGCTGGGTCGCGGGCGAAGAACGCTACGTGTACTTCGATTTCGTCTCGACGTTCATCTTGCTGATGCTCGTCGGCCGTTGGGCGCAAACCGCCGCCGTCGAGCGGAATCGCCGGCGGCTGCTGAGCCAGCAACCGAAACCGCAGCATGTGCGCGTGGCCGAGCGCGAAGTCGTCCCCGAGCAAATCCGGCTGGGCGACGTCATGACGATCGCAAGTGGGCAGGTCGTTCCAGTTGAAGCGCGCTTGGCGGCGAACGAAGCGATGTTCTCGCTCGCGTCGATTAATGGCGAGACGGAGCCGCGGGTATTCCGTGAGGGACAGCGTGTTCCGGCTGGCGCCGTCAACGTCGCGCGTGCGGAGATGCCGCTCGTTGCTACCCAAGTATGGAAGGACTCGTTATTGGCCCAGTTGCTCGAAGCGGGCATCCGGCCCAGTGGGCGCCACCTCCTCTTGGAGAAGATCGTCCGGGGTTACATCATCGGCATCATCGCGATTGCGGTGCTCGCCGGCCTTGGCTGGGCATACCTGACGCATGACGCGCTTCGTACTGGAGCGGTCGTTACGGCGGTCCTGGTCGTGTCGTGTCCGTGCGCCATCGGCCTCGCGTTCCCGCTTGCCGACGAGATGGCGACGGTCGCCTTGCGACGCCGGGGCGTGTTCGTCCGCGAAGCCGATTTGTGGACGAAACTCGCTCGGGTGCGAAAGCTCGTTTTCGACAAGACCGGCACGCTCACTTTGGAAACGCCGGTGCTGCTCAATCCCGATGCGCTTCGCGGACTGGACGCGGCGGCGACCGCGGCTTTGCTCGCGCTCGTCCGCGACAATCCGCATCCCGTCAGCGAATGTCTGCGGGAAGAATTGCTCGCCCGTGGGCCGGTTGAGCCGCTCGCGGGAGAAGTGAAAGAAGTCATTGGTTGCGGCGTAGAGATAGGGCCATGGTCCCTTGGCAAACCCGGTTGGCGCAGCCCCATCGGGCGAGTGCCAGTGACGGGAGGCGAGCGCGAGCGAGCTGCCGACGCGGTGTTCGTTTACGCCGGCATGTTTGTCGCGCGATTCCATTTCGCCGACCTGCCGCGTTCCGATGCGGCGGATGAAATTGCCGCGCTGCGCGCGCAAGGGCTTTCCGTACACATTCTGAGCGGCGATCGCACCGAGAAGGTGCAAGCGTTGGCCGCGGAATTGGGCGTGCCGAAGGAGAACGCCATGGGCGACGCGTCGCCTGAAGCAAAAGCGCAATGGCTCGAGACCTGCGGCGCCCACGACGCATTGATGTTGGGTGACGGCGCAAACGATAGCTTGGCATTCGATCGGGCGCTTTGCCGCGGGACTCCGGTGATCCATCGGGGTGTTTTGGAGCGCAAAGCGGACTTCTATTATCTGGGACGCGGGATCGGTGGAGTGCGGGCATTGTTCGAGGTCGATAGAGTCCGGCGCCGAACGCACCTCGTCATCCTCGTGTTTTCGATCGCCTACAATGCGCTCGCGGTTGGTCTAGCAGTCGCCGGTCGGATGAACCCGTTGGTCGCGGCTGCACTGATGCCGATCAATTCGCTCCTTACGCTCGCGCTGGTCGTTGGCGGCATGCGCCGGGCGTTTCGGCGGTAAGGCACCCGATGCCGGCCACGGTATGTGGTGCGAACGCTGTTCTGCGTCTGGGTAAATAAAAAAGGGCGTGAGCCCACGCTCACGCCCGGTGTTCCCACATACCCAAGTTTAGCTCGGCGACTTCACGACGCCTTCTCGCGCGACGTGCGTATCACCGACAAAGAACGAACTTCGTCGATCGTTGCCGCTACCCGGCCGACTTAACGCTACCGGAGCGATAGCGCGGGAGACAGCGATAGGGGCAACGATCGTCTTCGCGGATGATACTATCACCGCGTGGGGCGGGTCGCTATGCACGCCTTGGCGGGAAGTATGCGGTTTTTGTCGCAGCGGTCTGTCACTTCACGGCGGCCCCATGAGCGCATGCCTAGCTAGGCAAATGAGTCTTGCTCGTTGGTGAGTGCAGAAACAGGGTGCGCGAGGTGAAAATTGGATTTCTCGGCGGCAGCTTCGACCCCGTCCATTTCGGTCACTTGCTGGCGGCCCAAGACGCTTACGAACAGCACCACTTGGACCGGCTGATTTTCGTTCCCGCCGCGCAGGCCCCGTTAAAGCCGAACGAAGTCCAGTCCAGCGCCCGCGCTCGATTGGAGATGCTCCGAGCAGCCATCGCGGACGATAAGCGGTTCGAGGTTTCGGATTTCGAGGCGAAGCGAGGCGGGGTGAGCTATACGATCGACTCCGCCCGGCACTTTCGCGCGCTGTATCCTAACGACCAGCTGTTTTGGATCATAGGGGGCGACCAGCTGCCTAAGCTGCATTTGTGGAAAGACATCGCCGAGCTCGTGAAATTCGTGAACTTCATTTTCCTCGAACGCCCGGGCTATCCCGTCAAGGCGCACCCCGCTATCCCTGGCCTCCGTCTCCTGCGCTGCGACGGCCATTTGCTCGATGTGAGCTCGACGGAATTGCGGAATCGCGCGAGGCGTGGGTTAGCGCTCGATTATTTCGTGCCGCACAAGGCAAATGTTTACATTCACGACCAGGGGCTTTATCGCGACGGCAACAAATGACGAAATTGAAGAAATCGGCGGCGCTTGATGTGGTGCGGGATTGTTGCCGCGTGCTCGATGACAAGAAGGCGGGAGCGGTGACGGTCTTGGACGTCAGCGCTCAATCCTCCATCACCGATTATCTCATCTTGGCGACCGCGACGTCCGAGCCCCATCTGCGCGCGCTTCGGGTGGAGCTCGAGAAAGCGCTGGACAGTACCGGCGCTCGAATCGTCGGCATGGAGATGGCTCAAGAGAGCGGCTGGGTCGTCATCGACGTGTTCGATGTGATGATCCATCTCTTCCTCGGTGCTGTGCGCGAACACTACCGTTTGGAACGCCTGTGGAGCGACGCCACCGAGGTCCCCCTAGCCAAAATTGTCGGGGGGGCGGATCCGCGCAAACCCGCGACCAAGCGCGCGAAACGTGCCACGGCCGCTCGCCCGGCGCCGACAAAAAAGCGGCCCGCGCGCCCAAGTTCCGACTAAGGAATGTTACCCAGCGTCGGGGAGGCCTTTACAGGTTTTTGCACTTGAAGGGGCGACCTCCGATGCCAGTCTCCTGCACACTGCTCACATTTGAGCGTGTATTATTCGTAATCAAACCCGACAGGTATATCCCATGAACAGATCCGTTAAGGCCAGCAAAGGCTTCACCCTCGTCGAAATCATGATCGTGGTTGTCATCATCGGCCTCCTGGCCGCGATGGCGATCCCGGCGTTCCAGAAGGTCCGTGCTAGCTCGCAGGACAAAGCTGTGTTGAACAACCTCCGTCAATTGAGCTCGGCGGCTGACCAATACTTCCTGGAAAAGGGCGTCAGCCAAGTGACGAGTGCCACGCTGGTCGGCACAAACTCCAGCCAGTACATCAAGTCGATCCAGACGGTCGCGCAGGAAACGTATGATGGCACGATCACCCAGGGTTCCGGCGTTTCCGCCGCTGGCGTCGCGCAGGCTCGTACGATCTCGTACACGAACTAAGCGATTCGTTTCGCCAATCTGATCTAAGCCGTCCATGTGAATGGGCGGCTTTTTTATGCTCTTGCGACTCCTCGTCCGGGACCGGCGGATCTGGCTCTTCCTCCTCTTAACCGTTCTCGCCGTCGTAATCAGCCGCTTTTCGCTGTCGGGCCAAACCGCCATTACCTGGGTCGTCAAAGGCGGATATTGGGCAATCCTGCTCGCGGTTTGGCTCTTCGGCACGGCGTTGTGGCGGACGGTGCGTGACGACATTCGCAGGTTTCGGGTTCAATCGTCGCACCTCGTTGCCGCCAGCTTGATCGCGATCAGCGGGTTCGTCCTGCTGGCGCATGAGCGCTATGGTTTCAAGATCTTGGCCGATGAGGAACTGCTCGTCGGCACGTCGATGGGCATGCACTACAACCGCGAAGTGGCCTTTCCTTCGCGGGCCACCGATATCCAGGGACCGTTTCAGCTTCTCGATAACGTCCTGGATAAGCGGCCGTTCTTCTACCCCTTTGTCGTCTCGCTCGTCCACGACCTGACGGGCTATCGGCCGGAAAACGCGTTCTACGTGAATACGGTGCTCGGCTTCGTTTTCCTGGCCCTGCTGTACGCGCTGGGACGGAAGCTAGGTGGCTCGGAGTGGACGGGTGCACTCATGGTCCTGCTGTTTACCGGACTGCCGTTGCTTGCGCAGCAAATGAAGGGTGGGGGGTTCGATTTGTTGAATTTGGTGATGATCGCGACCGTGTTGATGCTCGCGATTCGTTTCGGCGAGCGGCGTGACGAGACCTCCCTTCAAGCGCTTTGCTTCGCAGGGGTGCTGCTGGCATTCACCCGCTACGAATCTGGCATCGTGCTCGTCCCGCTCGTCGGACTTGTCGTCTGGGCGTGGTGGCGCGAGCAGCGCATCGTCTTGAATTGGCCTATCGTGATCGCGCCGCTGTTCCTCACCTTTTGCTTGCTGCAAAACCGCGTATTCGCGGTACGCGAGAGCGCCTGGGAACTCTCCGGCAAGCCCGGTGCCACAACGCCCTTTGGCGTTCACTACATCCCGGAAAACATCGGGCACGCGCTTGCCTTCTTTTTCGATACGACGGGTTATCAGCCCAACTCACCTTTTTTCGGCGCAGTCGGCCTGCTGGCGGTGCCGTTCTTCGGGCTGTGGATCGTTCGTGTCCTTCGCGCACGATCCGCTGCCCGGCCGTGCGACCTAGCGGTCGCCCTGGTCGGGTTGGGTCTGTTTGGGATCTGGGCGCTCCTCCTGTTGTATTTCTGGGGGCAGTTCGATCACCCGGTCATTCGGCGGTTGAGCCTGCCGGTGCATTTGTTGATGGCGATTTCCGTGGTCGCCGTTGGCGCGCTTTGGCTTCGAGAGCGCGGCTGGAGATTCGCCTGCTTGGCCGCGACGGCGGCTTTGCTGATCTACAGCCTGCCGGCGATGTCACGCCGGGCCTACGCCGTGACGTATTCTCCGGCGGTTGCGATGGAGTGGCGCACCGAGTTTTTGAAGCGTTTCCCGGATCGCGACTATTTGGTCATCGATAACGACTCGACGTTCTGGATCGCACATCAGGTGCCGGCCACCCCGAACAAGCTGGCGCATGAGCGACTCGACGGCTTGGTCCATCTTTTGCGCAACGACAGCTTCTCGGCGATGTACGTGGTGCAACATTTCGATATCGATCCCGAGACCGGGAAGCGGATGCTGCGGCGCGAGGACGATATCGGCGCGGAATTCGAGCTCGAGCCGCTGTGGGAGCGCCGAATCCAGACGATTTTCATCGGTCGGATCAGCCGCATCAAAGCGATCCATCAAAATGGCAAGGAAGTCGCGCGCGCCGGACTCGTGGCTCCGACCCCGGGCATCCCAGGAACGGCGCGTTCGCCGGCGGAGTTCGAGGCAGCGAAAAAAGCCTACGTCGACAACTGGCTGAAACAGCTGCCGTGAGTCCATTCGAAGCGAGCTCGCCTCCGTCGGCGCCGGCTCACGCACGGCTGCGTTTGTTGTTGTTCGGCCTCGTGGCGGTCGCTGCCGTCTGGCTGGGCTTTCTCGCCTTTGACGTGCCGCATGCGCAGGTACTCGTGAAACGGTACGGGTATCTGACGATCTCGCTGACGTTCGCCTGGGCGTTATGGACGTGGTGGCGGGTGCGATCCCCGTTGCACGGGGAGCTGCGGGGGATCTCCCGACGCGAGCGCGCGCAAACCGCGGGCCTCATCGTGGCGTGCGTCGCCGTGGCCGTTTTCACCGTACCGATCACCTACAAAGTGCTGTACGATGAGATGGTGCTCCAAGCGACCGCTTGGAACATGCACTTCTTCCGCGAGGTGAGCACGATTCTACGCGGTTACACGGTCGATGGCGTCTTCGTCCCGCTCGATGCCTACCTGGACAAACGACCCTTCTTCTTCGCGTACGTCGTTTCGCTGTTGCATGATCTTACGGGGTATCGCGAGGCGAACGCGTTTTATCTCAACCTTGCGCTGACGCCGGTTGTGCTGGCGCAAATCTACATCATCGCGCGGCGCGTTGCGAGTCACGGCGGTGCGGTCGCGAGCGTAGTCGCGCTCGGCACGCTATCGTTGCTGGCCCACAACGCGACCGGTGCCGGTATGGAGATGCTGAATCTCGCCATGCTGCTGTTCACGCTGCAGCTGGCGCTGATCTACCTTGACGCTCCCGACGAGCGCCGGGTCGCGGCGCTCGTGTTGGCCGCGGTGCTCCTCGCCCAGACGCGCTATGAGTCGAGCCTGTACGTCGTGCCCGCCGCATGTGTCGTGCTCGAAGGCTGGCGTCGCGCGCGGCGCATTATCATGCCGCCTACCGTCATACTGGTGCCGCTTTTGTTGGTGCCGTATGCGGTGCACAACACCTACCTCTCCGGCACCCCGCTCTTGTGGGAACTGCACGAGAATGAGAAAACGCGTTTCGGGCTGCAGCATTTCTGGCCGAACCTGCAGCACGCCTGGATCTACTTGTACGGAACTTCGCGGCTGCTGACGAATTCGCTCTGGTTGTCCGCCATCGGGCCGATCGCTTTGGCCGTTGGCGTCGTGCGCATGTGGCGGCGCCGGCGCGTTTGGCGAGAGGCAAGCGGCGCGTCGTTCGCGCTCCTCGTGTTCGGCGCCGTGATCCTCGGCAATTTGCTGATGTTGATGTTCTACTATTGGGGCCAGTTGGACGACCCGATCGTGGCGCGGCTAAGCTTGCCGACGTGCGTGTTGATGGCGTTGGCCCTGGCGCATGCGGTGACGGTCTTCGATTCGCAGCGACGTCGTTTGCCGCGCTTCGCCGCCGGCGGCGCGGTGCTGGCGTATTTTTGGAGCGGTTTGGTGGCGAATGCGCAACACAGCGGCCTGAATACACTCGATCGCGAGCTGCTCTGGGAGCGGCGTTTCGTCGCGTCGCAGTCGCCCGGCGAGCGTCTTATCGTCACGAACAAATCCGCGTTGCCGTGGATGCTGTGCCGCACGCCGGCGGTGGCGATCGAACAAGCCCGGCATCGGGTCGAGGCCTTGAGGTTTCAGCTCGCGGAGAAAAATTTCCGCGAGGTGCTCGTGTTTCAAACCTATCGACCGACGGGTGCGGCCGGCGATTATGTGCTAGATCCGGTCGACCGGCTGCCCGATTCTTTCGTGTTGGAACCCATCACCGAACGCCGTTTCGGCACACGACTCGATCGCGTGAGCCGCTTGGTGGAGATTCGCCGGCCCGCGCCCAAGGGAGCCGCGCCGCATTAGCGTGAGCGATCATCGACCGTCGAACTCACAACGCACAAACGAGTGGCGCTGGGCCTCGGCCTTGCCGTTGCTGCCGATCGCGTTGTTCTGCGTCGCGGTTTTCGACGAGCGATGGTGGGCATGGCTCGGCATCAATCACCTCCAGGCCTACTTCGTCGACGTCGATGCGATTTTGGCCGCGGCCAAAGCTCACGTATTGGGTTTGGACGTATACGCCCGCAATCCCTTCGATCCGTTTGGCCGGCCGCATGTCTACGGGCCATGGTGGCTGGCACTGGGATGGTTGGGCCTCGATGTGCCGGACGCGTGGTGGGTCGGGGCATTGGTGGGTGCCCTCTTTCTCGGGGGGGCAGCGTTGATTTTGCGGCCGCGCGGACCCGCGGCATTTGCCTATTGCGGCGCCTTGCTGACCGCGCCTCCGGTAATGTTGGCGTTGGAGCGAGCGAACAACGATCTCGTCGTGTTTGCGCTGTTTGTGCTGGCGGGCGAATTGCTCGTCCGACCCTCGAGCACGCGAATGTCGCTCGGCACCGCCGTCCTGGTCACCGCCGCGGCGCTCAAGCTCTATCCTGCCGCGGCTCTCGGCTGCCTGCTGCAGGGGCCGGCCGGTCGCAGAAGATTCGTGTGGCTCGCTGCCGCCGTTCTCGGCTGCGGATCGATCGCCTGGTACTGGCGTGCCGATTACGCCGGCGCGCTCGCCCATACGCCGCGGCCCACGTCGATGTTGGCCTACGGATCCGCGATCACCGTCCTCACGTGGAAAACGCTCGCGGCGACGCGGGTTTCGCTCGCGTTGGGTGCGCTGGTTGCCGTCGCCACGTTCGCGGTCCCGCTTTTTCGCGCACGTCGAGCATTGTGGCGCCTGCTGCCTAACGAGGGACGAAGGTCGATCGCCGCCGTCGCGGGGGGATTGTCGTGGATCGCATGTTATGCGGTCGCCAGCAACTACGGCTATCGACTGACCCTTTTGCTGCTCCCGGCCGCGGCGTGGTTGGCACGAGGCCGCGACGTGGAGACCGGTCGAGCCGCACGGCTCCAACTGCTCGGCTGGTTGCTCGTTTTTTGGGCCCCGGTGTTGAAGCGGGTTTTGGCGATGGCGGCGTTGAGCGATGCCCATCCCGGCGCCCCACGAGCCCTCAGTGGCGTGCTAGGGTTCGAACAAATGTTGGTGCTGGTGCTGACGGCCGCGCTCGCGTTTCAGGTGCTCGGCGTATTGGTTCGAGCCTGGGCGCAAAACAACCGCTAGCGCGTCATTCGCGATGTCGCATTGCTAACGCACCCTCTACCGCCTTGCGCCACGCTTCGAAATTGCCTTCGACCGCCGCGGCTATTTCCGCCGGCGTTAAACGGTAGATGTTGATGGAGTACCCGATCTGCGCGTCGGGGTCGCGGGCGCGAAGATAATGGCAGAGCCGGGCGAACCGTAATTGCTCGTAACGCTCGCGAGCGCGTTCCCAATCTGCGCGCGGAATCTGTTTTTCCCATTCCCGCCAGCGCTCGGGATGCTGCTCATAGTCGGCGAACGCCGGTTCGTACACGCGCAAGGACTGAAACGCTTGTTCACGACTGACCGTCCATGGCCCGCGGACCGAGCTGTAAACGTGCATCAATGACGTGGTGCTGATGCAATAGACGCCGGCTTCGAGGCGGACGAACGGCTGGGAAATCTTGAACCCGTTCACCATCACGAGCCGGCGCGCGCGGATGTGGTAGTAGTCGGGCTCCCCGGTTCCGAAATACGACAAAAACGTCGGCGTTTCACGCGTCGTATGCGTGTCCAACCACGTCTTGAGCCCCGGTAAATCCTGGCCCCAATCGAGGGAGCTGTCCACGAGGTGACGGTACGCTTCACGTTGGCCGCCCGCGATTGGATTGAAGTATGCGAGATAATAGGGCGCGGTACGCGCCGCCTCGGCAATTTGCCAGCCGCCCAAGCCGAGCGCAATTCCGACGACCGCCAGACGCCGGGCCCATGCCGCGGCGAGGATTGCGCCGGCGGCAATGAAAATCACCGGATACGTGGGAAGAATGTGGCGCTGTCCGATATTGAGGTGCGTCGTGAGGGAGAACGCCCAGTAGACCGCGAACAATACGATCAGCGGCAGCACGCGATAAACGTCCGGCCAGAACGTCGCGGCCTGCCGTATCCAGCGTCGTCCAACGATCGCGACGACCAGTAGGGAAGCGATCAGTACCGGCAGCGTCGTCTTGAGCAGAAACGTCCAAGGGAAAAAGCTCGGCCAGCCGACGATACTATATTCGCCGTTCAAGAATGCCGATCGGCTCTGTGCCGACTCGATGACATAGGCGTAGCCGTAAAGGAACGCCTCCGGCAGCGCGTGCCATGCCGCCAGCACGTGAACGAGCTTACCTTGCAGGCCGATGGCCTGTTCGATGAGGTCCCAGCGACGAATGAACTGATGCGCCGCCGGTAAGGCCGGATTGAAGGCCGAATACCGAAAACCGTAGAACGCCCAGATGACGAAAACCGCGACCACGGCGTGCACGAGCGCCGATCCGCTCATCAGGGCGAGTTTCGCCTGTGGCGTCGCATAAACGCGTCGGCCGAACGCCATCGGCACCGGCGCAGCGCAGCGGGCGATTGCGAGCAGCGCCATCATCGGCAGCAATAGCACCGCCGAAAATTTCGCGACACAGGCGAGCCCGAAGACCGCCGCGCTCAACACCGCTACCGCAAAGCGGCCGTCATGCAAGTGCCGCCACCACAGGCTGAGGCTCGCGAGGAAGAAGAATGTCATGCACACGTCCGAGGTCGCCAGCGCGCCGTGCGCTAAGAAAATCGGGCTGAACGCGAAGAAGGTGAGCGAAAGCACCGCCGCACCCGCGCCGAAGAGCGCGCGCGACCAAAAGAATACCAGGAGTCCAGTCCCGACGCTAAATAACGCGATCATCGCCCGGGCCGTCATCAGCCGCGGAAAATGGTCCTCGCCCGTCTCGTAGAAGAATTCGTGCCCGAGCACCCAGACGTCGCTGGTCCGCCAGTAAACTTGATCGAGGTCGGGGAACGTCGCGCCCTGCAGGTACGTCGGCAGCGCCGCCCAGCGTTGGGGCAGGATGCCGTTTTCCGGGTGCAGCCGATAATCGTGCAGCTGCCAGTAGGAGAATCCGCCGGTGAGATGGACCAGTTCGTCGGATGTCGTCGATTGCACCCGCTTACTGCCGACGGCCAGCGTGAAATGCATGACGAGCAGCGCGACCACGACGACCGTTTGAACCCATGACCGCGAAAGAGCGCTACGTTGAACGGGGAGCATGACGACGCTGCACATCACTGCCGCGGCGAAAAGGCGCGGTCGATTTCATTCAGCGGCGCAGTCAACGCGTAGGCGACTTCGCGGTCGCTCAGCCGGAAGAGCAGAATCGAGCCGCCGATGACTTCGAGCGGATCGCGATCGCGCAGGTAGTGGCACAGCCGGCCGAATTCGAGCAGTTCGAAATCCATCGTGGCGCGGAGCACGCGCGCTTGTTGCTGCGCGTCGAGATCGGCGGGCGAGGGTCCGGCGAGTTCTCGGCGCAACCGTTGGTACAGCTGCTCATACGCTTCGGTCCACGGCCCGGCGAGGTTAAGATAGACGCGCTGAAAATGTGTCGCGCTGATCGCGAACCAGCCGCCACGCGGTCGAACCGGAAAACCGCGTGGGCCGATGTCATTGCACTCATCGGCGAAGCGAATGACGCGCAGCTGACGCTCGCGGGGAGAGTCGTTTCCGAAGTACGTGAGGTACACGGGCAGCGTGTCGCCCGCGCGAGCACGCGTCTCGAGCCAGCGCGTGAAATCGGGCAGTCCTTGCCCCCAATCGTACGAGCTGTCGACCAGGTGCCGCCAGCCGTTCGCGGGTCCGCCGGCGAGGGGTTGGAAATACGACAGATAAAATGGCCGCGCCGTCAGAGAATCCACGGCGTGCGCGGCCACGGCGAGCACCAGCGCCACGGCGGCTAACGTTCGCGGCAACCGCGTGAGCCAGAGCGCCGCCGCTCCGGCGAACACGAAGACCGCCGGATACGTCGGCAGGATATGACGATGCCCGATATTCAAATGGGTGCGCAGTGCCACCGCCCAATACACGGCGAATAGTGCGAGCAGCGGTGCCGCGCGGTAGAGCCAACGACTGCGCTGCCGCGGCGGCCGCGGCCTGGCGAAAAATATCGCGAGCACTCCGGCGCCGAAAAGACCCAGCACGGGAAGCGTCGTCTTGAGCCAGAACGTCCACGGAAAAAACTGCGGCCAGCCGATGAGTCGAAAATCGCCATTCAAGAACGCCGGTCGGCTGCGCGAAAACTTGTACGTGTGCGCCATCCCCCAGAGATACGCTTCCGGCAGGAGACGATGATCGCGGGTCCATGTGAGCGCCCGCGTGACGAGTGTCGGTTCGGCCTTGAGGGCACCACGAGTGAGCGAACTCGGAACGTTTCCGGGCCAGTGGTCGGGAATCGGTTTTTCGTCCAAGATCTCCGCCCAATCGAAACAAAATTGGGCATTCGCCGACCGATCCGGTGCGAACGCCGCATAACGAAAACCGTATCCTGCCCAGAGGAGGACCAAGCTACCGGTGGCCACGGCGGCGGCGGTCGCGAGCGTGGCTCCGACTACACCGGCCCGACTGCGAATCCACCGCGGTCCGGTGCTCAGGCACACGACGATCGGTGCTGGCTTAAACCACCGCACGAGGAGCAATACGGCGAGCATTGGCGCCGCCAACACGCCGGACATCTTCGCCAAGAGCACCGCACCCCCGGTGGCGGTGGCGAGCGCCAGCCGAGCCCAGGTGATCAGATGGAGGAGGCGCCAGAATGCCGTGACGGCCGCGAGCAGGCACGCGGTAATGGCCATATCTGACGTCGCCAGCGCGCCGTGGGCGAGCATCGCCGGGCTAAACGCCGCGAGCACCAGGGCGAACCAACCGGCAGGGGCGCCGAATAAATCGCCAGCCCAGCGCCAAATGAGCCAAAGCGAAAGCACGCCGAACAAGGCGATCGTCGCGCGTGCGGCGAACAGCATTCGGTCGCGAGGATTTCCGAGGTGGAACAGAAAGGTATAAGCGACGGAATTGACGAACGAATGCTGCCATTCGGGATCCGAGTCCGAGACCCAGCTAAGATTCATGGGCAGCAGCGGCAGCGCGGCGGCCCGCATCGCGAGGGTGCCGTTTTCGGGTTGGAGCCGATAATCGTTAAACCGCCAATAGCTGTAGCCGCCGGTCAAGTGCACGGGTTCGTCGGCCGTGATGCCCATGCGGCGCGACGCCGTTACCGCCATCGTCCAATACAGCCCGAGCAGCGCCGCCAGAACAAGGGTCGTCCGCCATTTGTTCCGCCCGAGCGTCGATCGGATCATGCGTCTCGCGAAGCCGACAGCGGCTGGCGGCTCGCCTGCTTTACGATGTAGAGCGGACGCGCCTTCACTTCGTCGTAGATGCGGCCGAGGTACTCGCCGAGCACGCCGATGCCGATCAACTGAATCCCGCCCAGAAAGAGCGTCAGGGTCACCAAGGTGGTGAAGCCGGTGCTCGCCGTTTCAACATCGAGCAGTCGTTTGCAGATGAAGAAAAGGCCCAGCGAAAAACCGCACGCGCTGATAAAAACGCCGACGTAGGTGAGCAGCCGCAGGGGAAAGCGCGAGAAGCTGAAGATGGCATCCAACGCATATCGCATGAGGCCGTGCCATGTTTGCGTCGGCTTGCCCGCGGCGCGTTCGTGCCGATCGTACAACACTTCCGCAGTCGGAAAGCCGACCCAGGCGCGCAGGCCGGGAAAAAAGCGATGGCGTTCCGGGAGCCGATTGTAGGCCGCCAGCGCCGCTCGGCTCAGCAAGCCAAACGTACCTGTGTTGGGTGCGATCGGAAAATCCGAGAGCCGCTGAAATATGCGATGGAAGAGATCGAAACCAAGCCGCCGGATACCCGTTTCCTGACGCGACCGGCGCACGGCGATCACGACGTCCGCGCCGGCGCGCCAGCGGGCGAGCAGCTCGGGTATGATCTCGGGCGGATCCTGCAAATCCGCGTCCATGGACACGACGGCGTCCGCCGAAGACGCTTCCGCGAGTCCCGCTGCGAGGGCGGATTGGTGCCCGAAATTGCGCGAGAGCTCGACCAGAGTGAAGCGCGGATCGACCGCATGCTGGCGTCGGAGCAACTCGACCGTGCGATCGCGGCTGCCGTCGTTGACCATGATGATCCGCCACGCGATGCCGGCTTCCTGGGTGCAGAGCGCGGTGAGCCGTTGCAGCAGTTCGGGCAGCACCTGCTCTTCGTTATATACGGGAATGACGATCGCAACGGACGGCGTGGTGGCGGCCATGGCGGAATTGAACTTATCGGCAGGCGGGGGGCGAAAAAAAGGTCAAAGTCGGGCCGCGGGCCGGTCGACGCCGCGGAGCCGCACGATGACGGCGGCGCCGCACAACGCCAGCCACAATGCGACGAGGACCACAGGCGCGTGGATGCGGTCGGCGAGGAACGAGAGATGATACTGCGTTTTTTCCGCTGCATTCACCATGGCGGCGTGCGTCAGCGAATTCGTCAGCTGCTCGGGCGACGATCCCGCGCCGACGAATCGCGCGAGCGCTCCGGATTGAATGCCGAAGTGCAGCCCAATCCCGAGTCCGAGATCGACCGCGGCGAAGCACGCCCAAACGACGATCTGTCCCCGGCGTCCGGTCGAAAGTCGCGCCGCGACGACGCCGAGTCCGAGCACAATCAAAGGTTGCAGGCAAATGTGTGCGAGGCCCCATTCGTCGCGCGCCGTGTGGACCGCAATGCCGAGGACCATCGCGATCGGCACACTGACCGCGAAAAATAGGCGCTCAGCGGTGGACGGGCCATGAAACGGCACACCTCTAACGATCCATCGCGACTGCATACTCGCAGCCAAAATCCACAAGCCGGCGAAGCCAAAGGCCAGCGGGAGATTCGTCTGATACCACGAGAACGCGATGTCGCGCAGATAGCCGAGCTTGCTGCGCTGATGCAGCCGTCCGTCCGGTGGTTCCTCCCGCAGTGGGTAGGGCACGAGCGTGTCGGCGATGTTTCGCCACGGCACGGTCGCTCGTTCGGCGGCGGTCTGGCTATGCCAGTTGTCGACTGTGCTGTTCGCGGCAAACGCGCGCGACGGACCCAGCCGGGTGGCGGCCCATCCCAACCACAGCCCGACGGGAAGCGCGAAGACGATCGCCAGTAACGCGAGTTCCCGCCGAAACCTAGCATCCCTCGACTCTGCGCGACGCGCGCAAACCAAGCCCAAAGCGAGCGCGATGACCCATGGGCCGGCAGAATAGTGCGTGAGCATCGCCACACTGAGCGCAAGCGCTCCGACTGCGCGCGCGAATCGTTGGGCCGGCGCCGACAGGTCTTCCGTGAGCAGCACGATGGCAATCAATACGAAGGCCGCCGTCGGCAGTTTCGTCCACGCAAACGTGACATTCTGTGCGACGCACGGGTTGAGCATCAGCACCAGGACGACCCACCAGCCAGCGCGACTCTGCCCGCACCACCGTCGCGCCAGCATCCAGATCGGCAGCAGGCTCAAGGTGCCGAGCAAGGTCATGAATACCTGGAACGCCGCGAAAGTCTTCGAGGTCGCTTCGAGCCAGATCGCGATCGTCACATTGGCGAGCGGCGGTCGCGCGCCGAGACCGTAGATTCCGAGGAATTGCGTGTTCAGCGGTCCGCGTTGCCGAAAGAATTCCGTTCGTTGCCACTGTTCGAACCAATCGGCGACCCAGGCGCCGCCGGAGTAAGTGGCTACGAGCGACAGTAAGGCGAGGCTCCAGCACGCGAACACGAGCCATGCCGCGAGCGCGCGTCTGACCTCGGGCTCGCGCCATAGCGCAATGATACGCTGCCGCCGGACTCCTAAGCTGCCGAGCAAAGCGACGCCCAGCGCCATTGCCGACGTGCGATTTGAAAATCCCAGCGCAAATCCGGTAAACGCGCCCGCGAACCAACCGGCGGCGACGATCGCGATGCCCGCCAGCAGGCGGGCCAGCGGCGATGCGATCCGTGTGGGCCCCCATGCCGCCCCGCCGCCGAAGATCAGAACCAAAAACAGCGCGAGCTGCCAAAGGACTTCGGCGATGCCTGCCATACGGAATTACGGCGCATGCCCCTCGCGGCGCCGTTTCGCCGCGCGGTCTCTCACCGCAAAAAATTGTATTTGAAGATCGCCCACAGCGCGCGAAAGCCGTCCCGCCAGCCAATTTTTTTCCCTTCCGCGTAGGTGCGGCCGTAATAGCTGATGCCGACTTCGTAGATCGGCACGCCGAGCTTGGCGACTTTGGCGGTGATCTCGGGTTCAAAGCCGAACCGATCTTCTTCCACTTTGATTTTCTGGAGCACATCTCGCCGAAACGCTTTGTAGCACGTTTCCATGTCGGTGAGATTGATGTTCGTCGCCATGTTCGAGCACAGCGTCAGGAACTTGTTTCCGATCATGTGCCAGAAATAGACGACCCGATGCGGTTGCCCGCCCTGGAAGCGCGAGCCGAAGACGACATCGGCGCGACCGTCGACGATCGGCTGCAACAGATGCGGATACTCCTGCGGGTCGTATTCGAGATCCGCATCCTGTACCAGCACGACGTCGCCGGTCGCGGCCGCAAAGCCCGTGCGCAGGGCCGCGCCTTTGCCTTGGTTGACCTCGTGATAGATGACCTTCGCGACGAGCGGCGCGATTTGCGTCCGAAGCAAGTCGCGGGTGCCGTCGCGCGAGCAATCGTCCACCACGATGATCTCCATGTCCTTCACGGGCGCCGCACGCACCCGATCGACGATCAATCGGATCGTTTTCGCTTCGTTGTAACAGGGGATGACGACGGAGAGCTTCATTGCCGGATCAGTGTTTCACCGTAGGGAGGAGGCCGACGAACGGAAGCTATTTTGCCGGTGAAGAGGCGGACGCATTTTCAGGAGCCGCTGCGAGCGCTCGCATCGCCGCGTTTGCGGACGATGCACTCGATCTGAGCGAGGCGGTCGGGCTCGGCGGTCTGGTCGATAGCGAAATAGCGTGCCTTGAAGAATTCGACGGGATCGAGCCGCGCGAGGCCGAAACGGCGCAAACGGTTGTAGGCGCGAATCAGGAGGTGCACCGGCCAGGCCGGCGGCTGGTCGGGCCCGGAGCGTAGCAGACGGCGATCGTAGCCGTGATCCTGCACGGCGAGGCGCAGGATTTCCCCCCCAGGCAGCGCGGCAGCAAGGTCGCGGACGTTGATCGACACGGGTGACCAACTGCGCGATTTCGCGATCGTGAACGTGGCTTTGTGGTCGTCGTTGAAGCGGCTGGGCCACACGCCTTGTTCGTAGAGGTCCTCGTCCGGCACGATGAAAAACAGGTGGCCACCGGGGCGCACGAGCTTCCACCATTCGAGTAACGCGGCGCGTGGGTTGTGCATGTGCTCGAGGCAGTGTGAGGAGTAGACGAAATCGAACTGCTCGTGGACGAAGCGCGTGATCTCGTTGGCGTCGCCGTCTTCGACGTCGAAACGCCGCACATCGGGCGTGATCGGGTCTGGGCCGCATCCGATATCGATCCCGGAGCCGCGCAGGATGGAGCGGGCGAGCGGGTCGAGAAATTGCTTCGTCTTCGATGTTTCGTGCATGCGCGGCGGGGCGCCCGGTGGCGAGAGCTTCAGGGATGAAGCGTAGTGGGCTCGAGTCGCCAGATTTCGAAAGGGAAAATCGTTTTTTCGAGTCCGTAATGTGCGAGAAGCGTGGCGTTGAGGGGATAGTCGTCGTAACTCGTGCGAGGGGCGATGGACCAAATGGGGTTCGCCAGATTGACGACGGTGCGAATGGCGTACCGGGGAAGCGGTCGCGAGTTCAGTTCCTGATCGAACTGGCGGAGAGCCGCCGGACTCTGCGTGTAGCGGACCGCCCAGGTGAGTCCGTATCCGGGTTTCGTAGCGAGGAGGAAATACAGCAACGGGCAATTATCGACCGCCAGTAGAGTCTCGCCGCGCGCGAGGCGGGGGTGAAGATAATCGTAGAGATCGTCGACTGCCTGGACGCGTTCGGGTGTGGAACGAATATGCCGCAGCTTGGGGACATGGAACTGGGTCGTGAGCTGCGACGG
>CBINOT010000116.1:0-19419 GCA_966252355.1 uncultured Opitutus sp.
GGAGACGGCGCGAATGGCGGCGGCAGTGTCACTCTCGCCGGCGGCACCTTGACCGTGAGCCAGGCGGGAAACACGACCTTCTCCGGCAGCGTCAGCGGAGCGGGCACCCTTGTGAAGACCGGAGCCGGCACGCTTACGCTCGCCCCGACCGCGGGTTCGAACGCGATCGCGCCGGGCACGCTCACGCTGACGCAAGGCACCGTTCAACTCGGCGCGGACAATATTCTCGGCACCGCGATCACCTTTGGCGGCGGCACCTTGGCGGTGAACGGCTTTAGCGACACGCTCAACAGCGCGACCGTCGCCGCGAGCTCGGTCATCGATTTCAACAATCTCGGCGGCATCCTCAATCTCACCAACGGCACCTGGACCGCGGGGACGCTGACGATCAGCAACTGGGCGGGCAGCTTTACCGGTGGCGGCGCCAGCCAAGTGCTCCTGCCTGGCACGATCACCGGCTCGTTGCTCTCGAACATCACCTTCGCCGGTTACGGCACCGGCGCACGGCTGGTCGGCAGCGAAATCGTGCCGATCACCGGCACGACCTATACCTGGAACGTCAACGCCGACGGCAATTGGACCACGAATGCGAATTGGAGCCCGAACACCGCCAATCCAAACGGCGTCGGCCAAGTCGCCAATTTCACCAATGCGATCACGGCGAATCATACGGTGACGCTCGATGCGGCGCGCACCGTCGGCTATCTGAATTTCAACGACGACAACACGTACACCATCGCCAGCCCGACGAATCGTCTAACCTTCGACGTCGGCGGCGGCAGCGCGCAGCTGAACGTCAACAACACCGGCTCGGCGACCATTTCCGCGGGCCTCAATTTGAACGATGCGCTGATCATCAATCAAAACTCGACCGGCACGCTCACGCTCTCGAACGCCAGCGCGATCACGGCGACGGCGAAGAATCTGACGGTCGCGGGGTCCGGCAATACCGTCATCAGCGGCAACATCGCGCTGACTACTGGCAGCCTCACCAAAAACAACGGCGGCACGCTGACGTTGGGCGGCGTGAATACCTACACCGGCGGGACGATTATCAACGGCGGCATCGTTGCCATCGCCAACGACAACAATCTTGGCGGCACGACCGGCGCGCTCACGTTGAATGGCGGCACGCTGGAGAACACCGCGATCGTCACGCTCAACGCGAGCCGCGCGGTGACGGTCAACGCGGGCGGCGGCACGTTCCAGACCGACGCCAATCTCACGTATGCGGGCGCGATCGCCGGCGCCGGCACTTTGAACAAGACCGGCACCGGCTCGTTGATCACCGGCGGCGCGGGCGCCAATACGCACACCGGCGACATCAATGTGAACGCGGGCACGCTCGAAATCGCGAAGAGCGCCGCGGTTGGCGCGATCGGCGATGCTTCGAATGTAACCGTCGCGAGCGGTGCCACGCTGCGTTTCAACGGCACGGGCGCGTACGCTACGGAAACGATCGGCAGCTTGGCCGGCGGCGGCACGGTGAACAACGCGAGCGCGAATGCGCTGGCGCTCACCACGGGCGCCAACAATGCCAGCACGATCTTCTCCGGCGTGATCCAAAACACCGGCGGCACCCTCGGGCTGACGAAGGCCGGCACGGGCACGTTTACGCTCACCGGCGCGGATACCTATACCGGCGCGACGACCGTCAGCGCGGGCACGCTGAATATTCAAAACAACACCGCTCTCGGTGCCACGTCGGCCGGGACCACGGTGAGCAACGGCGCGGTGCTCGAAATCGAAGCCGGCGCCAACGGCAATCTCACCGTCGGCGCCGAAGCCCTGACGTTGAACGGCACGGGCGTTTCCGGGAACGGCGCGCTCCGCAATGTCGCCGGTACGAACAGCTACGCCGGCGCGATCACGCTGGCCTCGGCTTCAACGATCAAGAGCGAGGCGGGTACGCTCACGCTCTCCGGCGCCATCGGCGGCGCGGCGCAAAATCTCACGCTCGATGGTGCCGGCAACATCACTTTGAACGGCGCGATCGGCACGACGACCGGCACGTTGACGAAGACGGGCAGCGGCTACGCCCTGCTCACCGGCAGCAGCAGCTATGCCGGCGCCACCGCGATCAACGCGGGTACGGTGGAGATCCAAAATGCGAATGGCCTCGGCACGACGGCCGCCGGCACCACCGTCGCCAGCGGCGCCACCCTCGCGCTCAGCGGCGGCATCAACGTCGGCGCCGAGGCGCTCACCCTGAACGGCAATGGCATGGACTCCGCGGGCGCATTGCGCAGCCTTTCCGGCACCAACAGCTACGGCGGCACGATTGCGTTGGGGAGCAGCACCGTCGTCGGCGTGGATTCCGGCGCCTTGACGAGCAGCGGCGTCATTTCCGGCGCGGCCGGCAGCACCTTGAACAAGGTTGGCGCCGGCACGCTCGTGCTGACCGGCGCGAATACGTACTCGGGCGCGACGAGCATCACCGAGGGCACGATTCAAATTAACTCGGATGCCCGTCTCGGCACCGCGCCTACGACCGCGACGCAGGCTCGGCTGGCGATCAACGGCGGCACGCTGAACACGACCGCGACCATGACGTTGAACGCGAATCGCGGCGTCGCGATCGGCGGCGCCGGCGCCACCGTCAACGTCAACTCCGGCACGACCCTCACCTATGGCGGCATTCTCGCCGGCAGCTCGGGCGGCGATCTGAACAAGACCGGCCTCGGCACCTTGGTGCTCAGCGGCGTCAACACCTACAACGGCAACACCAATCTGAATGCCGGCACGCTGACGATCAGCTCCGACGCCAATCTCGGCGCGACCGGCGGCGCGCTCAATTTCAACGGCGGCGCGCTTTCGACGACCGCGAGCCTGGCCTCGACTCGGACGATAAACGTGAATGGCAGCGGCTCGTTGAGCGTTGCGAACGGCACGACGTTCACCTTCGGCGGCGAAATCGACGGCACGGGCGATCTCAACGTGAACCTCAACACGAGCGGCACGCTGGCGTTCAATTCCACGATCGATTTCTCGACCGGCAGCCTGACGCTCACCGGTGGCACGCTGGCGCTCTCCGGCGTCAACCTCTCGCTGGGCACGCTTCACATCACGGGCAATACGGTTCTCGATTTCGGCAACAGCGCGGCTTCGATTCTCAATGTCGGCACGCTGACCGTCGATGCGGGCGTGAGCGTGACCGTGACGAATTGGGTCAACGCCGTGGATTATTTCCTGGCCGCGAATTTCACCGGCGCCACGCCGAACCAACGTGGCGGCACGCCGGAAAACCAGATCACCTTCACCACGCCGACGTCGTATCCGAACTCGTCGACGCAATGGCAGGGTTACGATCACCAGATCACCCCCGCGCCCGAGCCGTCGACCTATGGCGTGCTCTTCATCGGCGGTTGCCTCGGCTGGCTCGGCTTCCGCCGCTGGCGTTCGTCACGCCGGGTGCGCACCTGAACTGGCGCCAACGCGCGCGCTGGGGCTGAGGCGAGTGCGATCACGAGAAAAGAGCGGATAAGCGCGTCGCGTGTCGGGGCGAGCGCCAGCTCGCGCTTACGCGCCTCGACAAAGAATCCGGCGGCAACAGCATGACGGCAATGTCGTCCGCTCCGCTCCCACTCGACTCGGTTTGCCGGCTGCCGGCGCCGGGCGACAATGTCGCCATCGCGATTCGGCGGCTCGAGGCGGGGACCTGGCTTGCCCTCCCCAGCGGACCGCGCGAGCTGGCGCACACTGTCCTCGAAGGTCATCGCTTCGCGGTGCGCCCCATCGCCCGGAGCGAGGCATTGCTGTCGTGGGGACTGCCTTTCGGCACCGCGTTGGTCGACCTGGCGTCCGGCGACTACGTCTGCAACCAGTCCATGCTCGCGGCCTTGTCGGTGCGCGATCTCCAGCCGCCAGCGTCGCTGCCGACGCGCGCGAACTTCGCGGATCGCACGGAGAATTTTCGTTTCGACGCCTCGACGTTTTTGCCCGGTGTGGCGACACCGTTGTCCGCGGGGCTGCGGACGTTCGAGGGTTACCGTCGCGCGGGCGAACGCGGCGTCGGTACGCGCAACTATATCGTCGTGCTTGGCACGACGTCGCGCACCGCGGGTTTCGCGCGCCAGCTCGTGGCGCATTTGCAGCCGCTCGCGCGCGTGCATCCGGGCATCGATGGCATCGTCGCGATCGCGCACACGGAGGGCGGAGGGACCGAAGAGCCGAATAACGCCGCGGAAACGCTGCGCGCGCTCTCCGGCTTTCTCGTGCATCCCAACGTCGGCGCGGTCCTCGCGATCGATCACGGCGTGGAGCCGATCACGAACGCGCGGTTGGCGAACTTCATGCGCGAAAGAGGCTATCCGCTCGACGAGGTGCCGCATCGGTTCCTGACATTGCGCCACGGTTTCGCGGCCGGTTTGGCCGAAGGGGAGGCGATCGTTCGCGGCTGGCTGCCGACGGTCGCCGCGCTGAAGCGCACGCCGGAGCCGCTCGGCGGTTTGCGCATCGCCCTGCAATGCGGCGGCTCCGATGCGTTCTCCGGCGTTTCGGGCAATCCGCTCGCCGGCGCGCTCGTGCACGAAGCGATTCGCCACGGCGGCACCGCGGTGCTGACCGAAACGGACGAGGCGATCGGCGCCGAGTCGTACCTGCTCGAAAATATCCGCGATGCGGCGACGGCCCGTGCGCTGCTCGGCAAGATCGAGTCGTTTCGCGAGCGGCTGCGCTGGCATGGCGTGACCGCGGAGAGCAATCCGTCCGCCGGGAACAAGTTTCGCGGGCTCTACAATATCGCCCTCAAATCGCTCGGCGCCGTGCATAAGAAAGATCCGCGCACCCGAATCGACTTCGTCTGCGAGTACGCCGATCCGCTGCGCGATGCGGGATTTTATTTCATGAACGGCCCCGGCAACGATCTCGAGGGTGTCGCCGGACAAATCGCCGCGGGCTGCAATCTCGTGCTCTTCGTCACGGGCAATGGCTCGATCACGAATTTCCCTTTCGTGCCGACGCTGAAGATCACGACGACGACGCGGCGGCATCGTTTGCTGGAGCACGAAATGGACATCAACGCCGGCCGCTATCTCGACGGCGAACCGATGGAGGCGTTGGTGGAAGAGGCGTTCGACACAATGATCGCCACCGCCTCGGGCCAGCGCACCAAAGGCGAGCGGGCCGGACACTCCCAAGTTTCCTTGTGGCGCAACTGGCGCCAAACAAACGCAGCTCACGTCGCCGACCTCAAGGCGCGGCCCGAGCCGGCCGGTCAGCCGTTGTCCGTGCTCGCAGCTGCGAGCGCCAGCGAGCGGACGCCGGTAGACGCCGATGGGTCCGTCGAGCTTGTCCAGAAACACGCAGACCGCCGCGATGAAGACAGCGCGCTCCACCTCTTGAGAATCGATTCCGGCTTCGCCACCGAACGCGTCGCCCTCGTGCTGCCGACCAGTCTGTGCTCCGCGCAGATCGCGCGGCTCGCGGCCGAACGCATGAATGCGCGCCACATCGGCCGCGCGCACGGCATCTCGCGCTTCGTTGCGCTGACGCACACGGAAGGCTGCGGCTTCGGCGGCGAGTCAATGTACCATCTGCTGCACCGGACTTATCGCGGCTATTTGACGCATCCGAACGTCGCCGCTGCGTTGCTGCTCGAGCACGGCTGCGAAAAGATTCCGAACGATGCGATGCGTCGCCAGCTGGAGAGCGCGGGCGTGCCGCTCACTCGTTTCGGCTGGGCGAGCGTGCAGCTCGACGGAGGCATCGCACGGGCGCTCGACAAAGTGGAGGCTTGGTTTCTGGAGAAGTTCGCCGCACTCCCTGCGGACGTGGAGTCGAAAACCGACATCGGGGCGCTCGCGCTTGCGTTGCTCAGCGCGGCGCCCTGTGAGGAAGGCACCGCCGCGACACTCGCAAGCCTCGCCGCGTCGATCGTCGGAGCCGGAGGCACGGTGCTTATCGCGGAGAGCGATCCGCTGCTCGCGAACCGGACGTTTCGAAGCCGTTTGCTTGGCGACGCTGCGCCCCAGCCGACCTTGTCGTACGGCGCATCCGCGACGAGCCGTGGATTTCATGTCGTGCAGACCGACACGGAGCATTGGACCGAAAACCTGACCGGCCTTGCCGCGTCGGGCGCACATTTGGCGTTGGGTCTGGTGAGCGTGCATCCCCAGCATGGGCATCCGCTGATTCCGATGATCCAGGTCGCCGAGTCCAATCAACGCGGCGTGCTGACCGCCGACGACATCGATACGTTTTTGACCGGCGACGCCGCCGCGGATCGCGCGATTCTGCAGCGCTGGATCGCCGAAGTGGCCGAACGCGATCGCGTGCCGACGGCTGCGACGAATGGCTTCGTGGATTTTCAGCTCACGCGCGGTTTGCTCGGTGTGACGACCTAGCCCGGCGGCGGTCAGCTCGCTTGCAATCGCCGCCGACGCGCGCATGGTGTGGGCGTTCTTTGATTGGTTCGCACGCCAATCGCCGGCCCTGTGCCGGTGTAGGTAATTGGGGAATGACGGAGGACGCGGTCGGTCGACGACCCTTCTTCCCAAGTCCCTTTTCCTTTCTCCCTTTTTGGGGGTGTTCTGGATTCTACTCTTGGTTGGAGTGTGCCGCTGCCTGTCGAGAGTCGTGGGTCTCTCGCAAATCTCCCTGCGAAACAAGTAAACGGCAAAACTGAAGAAATGCCCTTGGCTGCTTAATGTCAGCCACGTTGGTCTAGCGACACCTGCTAGCTGGAACTAACGACGACAGCAGGCATAACGCGTGGAGCGGTTCGCGGACCGCGCGTTGTATCTTCCATCCGGGGACTGGCTGATGCTCAAGCGCGTGTGACGGCATGGCATCGGCGAGATCAAGGTCACGCTATACATGGTAGACGCGGTGCACAAAGGTCAGGGGCACGCGGGTTCAACTCCCGCCACCTCCACCATTTTCAACGAAAATGGTGCCACGCCATAGCCCAACGGGCGAAGGCGGGCATCGACGTTCGTACGCCCTCCCGGCTTAAGCGCCGCGGGATATGAACCCGCGTCAACCCGCCGCGATATCGATCCTCTTCCCTCTGCAGCGGGCGTCTAGTTGGCCACGATGTGGCGACGCTCGAGCGTGACGCCGGTCGTTCGCTCATAACTCGCGACGGCGCGTCGTTCCTCCGTTAATGCCGCCGCCTGGTTTCGTTCCACGCCTGCGAGCTGTTCCTGCAATTGCAGAACGAGAAAGGTGCTGCTCGCGCCCGCCTCGAATCGTTTTTGCTCCGCTTGCAGGGCCTGCGAAGCCAACTCGCGAGCTCGGCTGGTCGCCTCTACCCGCTGATGCGTGATGCCGAGCTGATCGATCGCCGCCGCCACTTCCAAGGCAATGTCCTGTTCCAACCGCTCCAAGTTCGTCTCCGCTTGACGGAGTGCCAGCTTCGAAGCCCTGGCGCGGCCCCGGCCTTCGGCGAAAGTGAGCGGAACCGTAACCACCACCCCCGCGCTGTAGGCCCGGTTGTCGTTGCTGCGCACCTGCGCGCGGCTCGCCGCGAAACTTCGATCCAAACCGGAGTAGCCGTAGCTGCCGACAAAGTCTACTTGAGGGAGCAGCTGATTCTGCGCCGCCGTCGTCAGCGTGCGTCGGATCGTGATGCCCAGTTTGGCGCTCTGGTAGTCGGGACGCAGCTTCAATGCCTCGTTCAACGCCCCGGCGGGATCCACGGTTAACGAAGCGGCAGGCGGCAGCAGCACGATCTCGAGATTGTCGGCTTCAGG
Organism: uncultured Opitutus sp.; assembly: GCA_966252355.1. Lineage (GTDB taxonomy): Bacteria > Verrucomicrobiota > Verrucomicrobiia > Opitutales > Opitutaceae > ER46. The sequence continues at coordinate 7,695 of CBINOT010000116.1, forward strand.
TTTGAATTGGCTTTCGCCGAGCAGCGCGCGCAGCTCGTTCTCGAGTTTGTGGACGGATCGTTGGGCGAACAGAATGGCTTCCTCGCGATTCGCGACGCGCGCGCGAGCCTGAATCACATCCGCGTCTGACAGCGCGCCGATCCGGTTGCGCTTGATGTTGCCGTCGAGCAACGCCGCGGCGAGCGTGCGCGACGCTCGCGCGATGCGGAGCTCCTCCTGCGCTTGCTGCAAGGCGTTGTAGGCGAAAACGACGTTCGTGACCGTGTCGATGATCGTTTGGCGATGCTCCCAGTCGGAAATGTTACGATTCGCCTTCGCCACGCGCAACGGCGCGAGCGTCGCGCCGAAACCGGCTCCGCGCAGGAGCGGCTGGGTCATGCTCAGTCCGCCAAAAGCAGCATACTGGTCGGAGAACTGGTTGAATGTGCCGCGTTCATTTTCGGCGGTGCCGCCGATGCTGTATGTCAGGCCCCATGGCATCAGGCCGCCCAAGGACAGTTCATAGTTATCCGTTTGGACGAACTGCCGCGCGAACGGATTGATCGAGACCGGTGTGTTCTCCTGGCGATAGCTCCGGCGAAACGTGATCGCGGGGTCGAACGCACCGTAAGACGCGAGGACATTGGCGCGGGCGATATCGCGCGAGAAGGCGCTGACCTTGAGCTGCCGATTGTGCTCGAGCCCAAGACGAATGGCGTCTTCGAGCGTCAGCGGGGACGCGGAAGCCCGTGAAGCGACGACGCACGCCACGCCAGCGAACGCGAGGATACGCCAGAGGCGGGATAACGATGTACAATTCATCCGTTGAAGGGCCACTTAGGATCGATCCAAAGCGCGGTGGACGAGCATGCGAGAAGCCAAGATTTCGCTGTTCCATTTAGCTGACGCCGGAATCGCGAGAACGGCGTCGAGCCCCGGCCTTAACCTGCGCGGCAAAGGCCGCGCGCCGGCACCAGCGTCGGCTCTGCCTTAAGCTTTCGCCCTTTCCATGGCCTCGACGGGCGCGTCGACGACGCGACCGTCGAAGATGTGGATCGTGCGATCGGCGCTGCGGGCGAAACGCCCATCGTGCGTCACCATCACGATCGTCGCACCTCCCTGGTGCAGTTCCGACAGCAGCTGCATGACGGATTCGCCATTTTTCGAATCGAGGTTGCCCGTCGGCTCATCCGCCAGGAGCACGGCCGGATTGCCGGCCAGAGCGCGGGCCACGGCGACGCGCTGTTGCTGACCGCCGGAAAGCTGCGACGGCAGATGCTTCATCCGCTGCGCCATTCCCACCCGCTCCAATGCCCGCACGACCGCCGCTTTGCGCTCGGCCGCCGGCATGCCGCGGTAGGTCAGCGGCAGCTCCACGTTTTCATAAACCGTGAGGTCGCCGATGAGATTAAACGATTGGAAGATGAACCCGATCTCGCGATTGCGAATCCGCGCCCGATCCGGCAACGAGAGGCTTTGCACCGGCCGCTCTTTCAACAAGTAGTCGCCCTGCGTCGGCGAATCGAGCAGGCCGAGAATCGATAGCAGCGTGGATTTTCCGCAACCGGAGGGTCCGGCAATCGAAACATATTCGCCCTGCCGAATCTCGAGGTTGATGCCGGAGAGCGCGTGGGTTTCCACCTCGTCGGTCAGAAAAACTTTGGTGATACCTTTGAGCTGGATGAGAGGGACGTTCGACATGGCTATAGGAAGTCGGGGATTGGCTTAAACGCTAAGTGTTAGGGGAGCTTGAAACGAGAAACGCGGAAGTGAATGGCGGGGCGAGCGGGAGGCACAAGAAGCGGAAAGGACCAATGCTTCCCAAACGGTGCCTATAGAGGCGCGTGCCGCTAAATAAATTTATTTCGTACGTTTGGCCTGACGGCGTGGGCGATGTCAGAGCGTATAAGCGGCGCGCGGGTTAGTTGAGCTTGATCCGATCATGCGCGTCCCACTGGGACATATCGGAAAGAATAATGCGGTCACCGGGCTGGAGGCCTTCGACGATTTCCACGGTGTTGACCGAGCTGCGCCCCAGCTTCACCTGCGTCCGCGCGGCATAAACGCCCTCGGGGTCGAGCTTGAAGAGGCCGACCGAGCTACGATCCTGACCAAAAGCGGGGCGCCCCATGAACAAGATATCTTGCAGGCGTTCGAGCTCGATCGTGCCGTCGACGGATAAATCGGGGCGTGCTCCTTGGGGTAATGCTCCCGTGAGCAGCACATCGACCGTGACCGTGCCGTTCTGCACCGCCGGATCGATCCGAGCCACTGAGCCTTCCACGACGCCGTTGCGCGTATCGACCGTGACCGCTTGGCCAATTTGGATGTCCTTCGCCTGCGTCTCGGCGACGCGAATCTCCGCCTTGAGTTTAGCGGGATCCGCGACCCGCGCCAAATTGGTGCCGGGTTGCACTTGCGCCCCGACTTCCACTGGCAGCACTTGGAGCACTCCGCTCATGCCGGCCCGGACCGTCAGCGCCTCGAGCTCATCGTGCCGGAGTCGAACTTGAGCGCGGAGCCGCTCCACCTGTGCTTCCTTTACGGCCAGCTGCGGCTTGATGGAGTCATTGGCGAACGCGAAACGCTTTTGCTCGATCCCATACCGGGTCGCGGCTTGTTCCGCGGTGACCAGGGAAAGCCGGCGCTCGAGACCGGACACCAAGCCTTCTTTGAACAGCTGCTCGTTCACTTCCGCGCGAAGCTTGGATTGCTCGTACTCCGCCTTGGTGCTCGCCGCCGTCGCCTCCGCCTGGAGCACGGCACTTTGCAGCGTGACCTGCAGGTTGAGGTATTCGGCTTCCGCTGCTTTGAGCTCGGAGTCGGCGTTCGCCGCTGCCTGGATCACATCGGGATTGGCGAGCTCGAGCACCACGGTATCCGGGGTGACTTTCGCGCCTGGCCGGAGCACGATTCGCTCGATCCGGCCGGAGGTTCGCGCGGCAATCCACCGAATTTCCTCCGGAACCAAAACTCCCAGTCCGCGGACTTGCCGGAGCATCTGGCCGCGCTTCACGGTGTCGATCCAGACGAGATTGCGTTCGACCGTCGGCGCCGCCGGTTTGAGGCGGCCGAGCGCAATGGCGATTCCTGCCAGCACGACCACCGCGCAAACAATATATGCGATGCGCTTTTTACGCTTCGCTTTGGTTTGGTCTAAACGCGGGATGTCCACGACCGTAGCAATTGGACGGCGCCTGCCGCCGCGGCAATTCGATTTTTGTATGTATCTCCAGTCGGTCGCTCATTCGGAGCGGACGAAGGCGTTGGTGGTTGGATTATGTTCGCGGTGCGCCCCGTCGGTCGTATCGACCGGCTGGAACGCCAGGGTGGGCTTGCACGCCGGGTTGGAGCAGCTGCTCGGCTCGCTCTTCAACATGAAACATGCCAGATCGAACATTCCGTGCGCGTGCACCGATCCTCCGGGTAGCAGCGTTCGCCAGCTCCATTTATCTCGGTACCGGATATCGATCCACGTCTGACCTTCGTCCGGTAGGTGGCCAAGACTGGCCGCATGAATAAGCGAGCGTAGCGATGCGAGAATCTCGCCCCGGTTATAAACTCGATATATGATCAGGCCCTTCGCCAGGTCCTTCGAGCCGGGAGTGCTACGCTTGCCCGAGACTGGCGATGAGTCGAAAGCGTAGACCTCCTTCACTCTGGGAGTGTTTTTACCTCGGAGCGAGTACGCGAACCGTTGCGCAAGACCGCCTCCCAGCGAATGACCGGTCGCTACGATTCGCGCTTCCTTGAGCCATTCCCATTCGGGCTGCGCTGCCTTCTGGACGAACGCTTTCTCGAAGGCCGGCACAAACGTATTCTTTAACACCGTATATTCGTCGTGCGAACCGAAGAGTTGCAGCACCCACCGCAGGTTCGACTTCCAGTCCTGCCAACTGCTCGCCGCCGTGCCTCCGAACGCGACGACCACCTGCTTGGTTGCGCGGTCCGACCACACCTCTGCTCTGAGATGAACCTCTCGCATCGCCTTCGCGGTGGGAGAGTCGGCTTCCGCGCACGGCGGCTCCTGAATCGAAGGCAGTTCGATCCATTGTACCCAACCGCGTTGGCTCAAGAGCGCGTGCGGCTCGGGACGATCAGGCCCGGTTTCGAGGGGCTTGCGTTTGGAATCGACGGAATCCTGATACGCTGCCACCGCGCACCAAGCGTAAGGCCAATGCTGCTCGGACGCGTGGTAAACACAGCGCCAGAATCTCAGCGTTTCGCCCCTTTCGCGTCGATACACCTCCGACTCTTGCTGCCTGAAGCTCGCACAGCCGCTGAAGATAAACATATACGCGCCCAATCCGATCAAAACGCCCCAGCTGGAATATCTGATGATTTTGCGTCGGTGCATGATTTGAGGAACCCTTTTTAAAAATGTTGAATGTCGCGCGCACCGATTACGGGTGCGGATAATTTCCCGGCACGCTTGAAGCAGGAGCGCGCTCGGAGCTCGCAAGTAGGCGGGACGATCGGGCTGGCGCTGACGTCGCGCCGGCGATCCAGCGTCTAGGGGTGTGGCGAGGAAAGGATGGGGCGGAGAAATATCAATCGCGAAGATTGCGCGCCCGTAATATATATGCGGGAATTCGCGCCCGATCGATGTTGGGCGCCGCCGGCGAGCGGCCGGACCTCGGCGTCGAACCGCGACCCCGTTTCATCGCCGCTTTGTATTGGCCACGGCCGCCCTCGCCGACAAAAGCTGGACACGGGCATGCCAACCCTAATTGTCGCGCCGCCCCGCTGATCCCCCGTCAGCCCATGCTTCGGCTCTCCTTCCAGCTTCTGCTGCTCGCCTGCACGTTGTCTCTCGTCTGGCCCGCCACCGGCCAAGCCGCGAACACCGAGCCAGCCGCCGTCTACGGTTTCACCACCAGCGAAGCGGCCCAGGCCGCCGTCGATGCCGCCCAGGACCGCGTCAAGCAGGAGGAAAAGTCCATCGCGCAATGGGACGAGGTCATCCGCAAGCTCATGGCGGAGTCGTTCAGCGCCGAGCTGCACCAGCCCGATTACCAGGACCTCGACAAGCAAATCGACGAGCTCAAGCAGCAGTTGATCGACCTTCCCGGGCGTCGGCTCGCCGAGCTGCGCGATTTGCGCGAAGGCCTTTATTGCGGCGGCTGCGGCCGGACCAAAACGGACTTGCTCAGCCACGGCGAACAGTTCCCGCATCCCGGCCAGCAGGCCCTCCAACGGGCCGCCACCCCCGACGAACTTGCGAAGAAATCCGCCGAGTTCGACCGCGAGGAAGCCAATCTCCGCGAACGCATCGCCCTGCTCGAGCAGCAGCGCGAAAGCCGGCGGGATGCGTGGCAGCAGAGGATCCAGGCCGGCCGCGACAAGCTCGCGCAAGCCCAAGCGGCCCGCAATGCCGCGCAGGAGCGGCGCTACCAAGCCCGCTGCTCCACCTTCGACGCGCTGTATGCGGTGTCGGTCTTGCAGCGCCGCGAGCGTCGCGCGCGCGAGGCGGAAGAGGCGGCGCAGGAAAAGAAGCAGCGCGACGAGCGCGGCGATCTGGCCCGCAAAGCCAAGGAGGCCGACGCGGCAGCGCACAATGCCCAGGAGCAGCAGCGCGAAGCCGAGGCCAAGGCGCGCGAGGCCCAACGCCAGGCGGACGAGGCGCGCCGTCGCGGGGACACCGCTGCCGAGAAGGACGCGCTGGCCCGCGGCGATGCCGCCAAGCAAGAGGCCGATCGCGCTAGCGCGGAGCGCGAACGAGCCCGGCGCGATGCGACCGATTATCGCCACGACGTCGTCCAGTCGGGCCTCAATCTGCCGCCATCGGACCAAACCGGACACGTCACAGCCCCTCCGACCCCGAGCTCTTCCACGACCGCACGCGTCATCTGGGAGCAGGTCGGGGAGCATTTCGAGTCCGCCAAGAAAGCTTTCAAAGCGGGCAGCCAGGACGCCCTCGACTATCTCCGTTCAGGCGTCGATACCGCCAAGGACCTGGCCGGGGTGAACGAGCCGCAAGGCAGTCTCGTCGATCGCATCACTTCCCGCCTCGTCGAGCAAAAGGACAAGCTCGTCGATGAAGCCACGGAAGACGCCCCGCCTCTGCTGAACGACAAGGTCGGAGAACACGTGCGCAGCGGCCTCGACGACCTCCTCGAGAACGACGAGAGCGACAAGCCGAAGAGCTTTTTCGAGGAGAGCCGCCTATACCTCGTCGACAAGATCAAGGATCACCTCAGCGACTTCGCCGTGGACAAGATCAAGGAGCGCGTCATCCGCAACGCCCAGAACATCGTCTACAACGGCCAGAAGCTCGCGCCCGAAACGACCAGCTCCGATCTCAACGACGCCGGCAAGAGATTCGACGACAGCGTCGGCGCGCCGAACCTCATCTGGGAAACCGCGCCGGGCCGCGGCGCCGGCGTGGTCAAGGGTGTCGAGAACGCCTTGAACCAGGTCATGGACAATTTCTTCGACTGGTCGAACGGCGAGATCGAGCACGCCGACGCCGCTCCCGGCCAATCGCCCTGATCGCCATGCCGTTCGCGCCATCCCGCTGCCTCGCCACCCTGAGCGCGCTCTTTCTCGGCGCCGTCGCCATCGCCCAGCCGACGGCGGGCCCGGCGGAAGCGACCGCTGCCCATGCGCGAGCCGAGGCGCTGCTGCACGACGCCCTGAAAATCCTCACTTCCGAAGGCGATGCCGCAAAAGCCGCTGCTACCCTGCGTGCGAGCGCCGAGGCGGATCCCAGTTTCGCCGCACCTCGTCGTAATCTCGCCCGCCTCGCGGAGGCGGCGAACGATTGGGACACCGCGATCAAATGGCAGGCGGAGGTCGTTCGACTTAGCCACGGCGACCAAGCTCGCCAGGCAGAGGACGCGCTCGCCCGGTTAACGGCGCGTCAGACCGAATGGGCCACGCCCGAGGGACGCCAGCGGATCAGCTACGAGCAGGCCGTCGCTCGCGGACAGATTCTCGTGCGGGCCGAAAGATTTTTGGATGCGCAAGCGGAGGCGGAGGCCGCGATCGCGTTGGACGCAAAGCGCTATGAAGCCTACGCGCTGCTGGCCAACGCGCATCTGCGGGCCGGGCGCGAGGCCGAGGCGCTCGAGGCGTTGGCCGCCGCGGCCGAGCGCGCCGGCCAGACGTTCGCGGCGCAACAGCTTTCGACGCTGCGCTGGTCGCTCGATGCCAAGGTCCGTGCGGCGTCGCTTTTGCGCCAAGCCCGCGAAAAACGCCAGGCCGGCGCCAACGACGAAGCGGTCGCGCTCCTGCAAAAAGCCTTCGAACAAAACTCCGATCTCACCGCGCTGCACCTGGAGGTTGCCGCCGAGCTGGTGGCCTTGGACCGCGGCGAGCTTGCGCTGCCGATCTATGAGTACGTCGCGACGTGGGGCACGCCCGGCGAAGTGACGCGCGCCAAGCGGCGGATGTCCGAGCTGCAGGATCGGCTCGCTGAGGCCAAGGCGGTGGCGGACCGGGATCAGGGGAGGGCGACGGCCGACCGAGAGCGCGCTGCCGGGCGCGCCGCCTATGAACGGATGGCGCGCGAGATGCGGCAAAAGGCACAACTGCTTTTCGAGGCCGAAGATTTCGCCCGGCAAGCGCAGGCCGCGGCGGCCGCTTCGTCTCCCAATGAGGCCGAAGTCGCCGCGCTCTGGCGCAAGTCCGCCGAGCGCGGACACGCCGAAGCCGCGTTCCGGATCGGTCTCGCTTATCACGAAGGCCGCGGCGTCGCCAAGAACGCCGCCAGCGCCGCCGCGTGGTGGCAGAAGGCGGTGGAGCGCGGCAACGCCGAGGCCGTCCCTTATCTCGCGTTTGCCTACCACGAGGGTCGCGGTATCGCCGTCAACGACGCCAAGGCGCTCGAATTGTGGCAGAAAGCCGCGCCGCGCGGCGACGCGAGATCCGCCTACGAGCTGGGCAACGCCTATGCCGAAGGCCGGCTCATCGCGCGCAACGACGCGGCCGCGGTCAAATGGTGGCGCCAGGCTGCGGAGGCGGAGATTCACGGCGCCATGTTCCGCCTCGGCCAAGCTTATCAGTACGGAAGAGGCGTGGCGGCCAGTCTTCCGACGGCGGTGGAGTGGTACGACCGCGCCGGAGACGCTGCGGTCACCGATGCCGCCACGATCAAGCTCTTGGCCGACGCGTTTTCGTCTGGAAAGAGCGGCGTCGCGCAAGATCCGGTCAAAGCCGCCAAATGGCGCTTGGCGGCCGCAAAGAAAGGCGACGTCGAATCGATGTTCCTCGTGGGCTGCGCCTATTACGAAGGCCAGGGGATCGAGTATGACCGAGCCCAGGCGGTCGCGTGGTGGAAAAAAGCGGCGTCGTCTGGTCATACGACAGCCACAGTGCTCGTCGGCGCGGCCTACGCCACCGGCGGCGGCGTCGATCAAGACCATGCCACGGCGGTGAGTTGGTACCGCCGCGCCGCCGACCGAGGCGATGCGCGCGCGATGAACGAAATCGGCAACGCCTATTGGGAAGGCAATGGGGTGACGCAAAGCCACGCCACGGCGTGCTCCTGGTTCCAAAAAGCAGCCAGTGCCGGCAATGTGGATGCGATGATGGCGCTCGCCTCCTCGTACCAGAGCGGCGACGGCGTGAAGAAGAGCATGCCCGACGCGATTTATTGGTGGCGCAAAGCCGCCCGCCTGAACAACGAATCTGCCATCTCCGAGCTGAACTACCGCAAGTTGAGCTGGTGAGGCGGCAGTGCGATCGACCTTCCCGTTGTAGGTGGGGTCCTAGACCCCGCCCTACATTGGGATGCAGTGATCTAACGAGCCCGAGAGTCGCTGGTTTGAGCCGAATCCAAAATTCAAAGCCAGATGAGGACATCGGGCTCCACTGCGCCATGAATGCAGTCGGCTGCGCTTGCCGCTTTGTCTATGTCGATCTGCGTCCGTCGTGGTTAATCCGTTTTGCCTTTTGTTTCCGCCGAAGGCCCCTCGCTTTTGCGGATTATTTCGGACAGCAAGGGATTCCGCGTGAATTAATCGCGCTCGCCCCGCGTCCGACGTCGACCCGCCCGCTTGGCGATTATCCCAATCAATAGCATGAACTCACCACTTGTTCGATCGTTGGTAGTTTTGATCTGCGAACTCCTGCTCGTCGTTCCGGCGCTGCGCGCACAAGCCGCCGCGGAGTCACCGATACCGGCTGACGCCGAAATCCGCCAGATCCTCGCCGATCGGGTCGGCGCGGAGAATCGCGGCATCGCCCTGGTGGTGGGAGCAATCGACGCGAAAGGTCGGCGGGTCGTGGCTTACGGCAGCCTCGCGAAGGACGACCCGCGTCCGTTGAACGGCGACACCGTGTTCGAGATCGGCTCGATCACGAAGGTGTTCACCTCGCTCGTGCTGATGGACATGGTCCAGAAATCCGAAGTCGCGGTTACCGATCCGGTGGCGAAATTCCTGCCTGAGAGCGTGAAGGTGCCGGAGCGCGACGGAAAGAAGATCACGCTGCAGGACCTGGCGACGCAGAGTTCCGGACTGCCGCGCATGCCGACGAATTTCAAATCGGCGAACCCGGAGAATCCCTACGTCGACTACACGCCCGATCGACTATATGCCTTTCTCGCGGACTATCGCTTGACGCGCGATATCGGCGCGCAGTTCGAGTATTCCAATCTCGGCGTCGGCTTGTTGGGTCACGCGCTGAGCCTCCGCGCCGGCACGAGCTACGAAGCGATGGTGCAGGCACGCGTGTTGCGGCCACTCGCCATGACGAGCAGCGGCATCACGCTCACCCCGGAGATGAAGGCACGGCTGGCGAAGGGCCACGGCGCCAATCTCGCCCCGACGGCGAACTGGGAGTGGGACGCCTTGGCGGGGGCGGGAGCGTTGCGCTCGACTGCGAACGACATGCTGACGTTCCTCGCGGCCCATCTCGGGTATGTGAAGACGCCGCTCGCCCCGGCAATGGCGGCGCAATTGTCCGTCCGCCGTCCTGGCGGTCGGGGCATGGAAATCGCCTACAACTGGTTCGTGTTTACGAAAAATGGTAAGTCGATCGTGTGGCACAATGGCGGCACCGGCGGATTCCGGAGCTTCATCGGCTTCGATCCCGACGCGCGCGCGGGCGTCGTCGTGCTCGCCAATTACTACACCCCGGAGGGCCCCGACGATATTGGCCGGCACCTGCTCGACGCCAGTTTGCCGCTCGCCAAAATCGATGCGCCTAAAGGCCACGAGGAAGTCGCGGCCGATCCGCAGACGCTCGACCGCTACGTCGGCGTTTACCTGTTTCCCCCCAATCTCACGCTCACGATCAGTCGCGAAGGCGATCAATTGTATGCGCAATTGACCGGGCAGGAGAAATTCCCGGTGTTTCCGGAAGGGGAGGGGAAATTCTTTCTCAAAGCGGTGGACGCGCAGCTGAGCTTTGCGGCGGATGCGGAGGGCAAGGTGACGCAGGTTACGCTGCACCAAAACGGCCGGCAGCAAGTGGCGAAGCGAGCCGACGCGGCCGAAATGGCCCAGCTTGCGGCGGCGGAGGAGGCGATCGCGAAACGCATCCAGGAGCAAAAGCCGGCGCCCGGTTCAGAAGCGGCGCTGCGGCGTCACATCGAGGAACTCCGCGCCGGCGAGCCGAATTACGATCTGTTGAGTCCGGCCTTTGCCAACGCCACGCGCGGTCACCTGGCGCAAATCAAAGCGACGTTGGCCCCGCTTGGACCGATCCAATCCGTCACGTTCAAAGGCGTAGGCTCGCGCGGCGGCGACATCTACGAAGTCCAATTCGAGCACCGGAAGACGGAATGGCGCATCTCGATGGAATCGGAGGAGAAGATCGCCGCGCTGAGTTTTCGCCCGCTCTGAGCCTCTCGAAACGGCCGTTGGTGGCGATTCGCGGACCAAGGTTTGTACAGGCGCAGCTATATCAACAGCGCTGTCGGATTCGCTTCGTTCCTGAATGCGGGACAGAGGGGACATTGCTGGTACCGTTACAGTGAACGAATCGTACTTCAGAAATATCGCATCTCACCGATTCGGTGAACGAATACGCTGTCTTTGGGAGGTGTGGCGCCAATCGTCCGATATCTTTCCGGCAACTAGTTAAGTTTTGCCGATACCAGCCTCCGCGGCTCCGATGAACCTGGTCTCCGATCTGATCAATCACGACTGCACCGCCAAGTTTCATTTTTGGCGGCGTAGGCCGCTTACTCACTTAGCTACAAATCTCGTCGATTAGGATGACCAGAATCGACCGCCTGATAACTTGGTGCGCATCCTATAGTCGAAATTTGCGTTCCAACCCGCATCACGCGGCATCGTGCCTGAACCTCAAGACGGCTTCGGCCCTCCGGCGCCCAGCCCCAAGCCTCCGGCCGGGATCGCGGACAAGCCCTTCACCAATTATAAATCCTAGCTACGCGGAGGGGTCACTTCAAAAGACCATGGAGCGCATTTTTCGCTTTTGTGGAAATCTTATAGCCGGAAGATTCGACTTGTGCCCAAAAAACGTCCTTAACGTCTTGCTCATTTTGAATCAGTTCCCGGGCTTCGGTTTTATTTTTTGGCCTCTGCTTTCGTCGCAGACTCGCCATGACACGGCTCAAGTTAGTTGGAACAGAATCAGCAAGGGCCCAATCCGTCTTGAATAGCTTTTTGATGCTTTCGTCGATAACATCATTATACTCGTCGAATAAATCTTCTACGGCAGACCCCTTCGGAAGCATTATAATAAAGACCCTGTCCGCACACTTAAATAATGTAAAATCGTCGTGGCTATTTACTTTACCGGCTTCCACACAATCTGAAGCAAACTCCTTAGC
>CBINOT010000117.1:0-19317 GCA_966252355.1 uncultured Opitutus sp.
GCATCAGCAGGCGCTGCGGATTTCGTGTCGCTCGCCGGAGGCGCGGCTTCGGCTGAAGCGGCGGGGGGCGGCTGTTCTCCGGCATCCATGCTCGGGAACTCGGCCGCCTGATCGTGAAACCGCGTGAACGCCGCCTGGATATCTTTGATGCCCAGAGGTTGATTCGTGGAAAGCAAGAGTGCCTTCAGCACTTTTTTCAGGTTGAACGCCATGCCGGTATAGTCGCGACGAGTGATGCGGCGCCGCGAAGCACACGCAATCCCGAAAGTATCCTCCTCCACCGCGGCAACGAGGCCAGCCGCGTCCCGGCGGAGACCGAGGGCAAAGTAACCCATGAGGTTACTTGTCGCGAATGCGGCTGCGCGCGGCGAAACCGCCGCGACGACGCGCGAGATGGACTGATCGTCGTGGCGGCTTTCGCCATTGATCTTGCTCAAGGGCGCGCCGCGAACTCGCTTGCGCGCCTCACCGGCGTCTGGTGTGCTCGGCCGATTTTTCTTCCATGAGCTCCGCCTCCGATTCCACCCGCCCGTTCTCCTCGATCGTGCACGACGGTCCCGACCGCGCACCGAACCGCTCCATGCTCCGGGCCGTCGGCTTCAAGGACGAGGACTTCAAGAAGCCGGTCGTCGGCATCGCCTCGACGTGGAGCATGGTCACGCCGTGCAACATGCACATCGACCAGCTCGCGCGGCACGCCGAAGCGGCCGCCAACGCTGCGGGCGGCAAAGCGATCATTTTCGGGACCATCACGGTTTCCGACGGCATCAGCATGGGCACGCCCGGCATGCGCTATTCCCTCGTGTCGCGCGAAGTGATCGCCGACTCGATCGAAACGGTCGCCGGCGCCGAGGGCTTCGATGCCGTCGTGGCCATCGGCGGCTGCGACAAGAACATGCCCGCCTGCGTCATGGCGATGGCCCGCCTGAATCGCCCCGCCGTCTTCGTCTATGGCGGCACGATTTTGCCCGGCATTCATCCGGATTCGAAGAAGGAGTGCGATATCGTCTCGGTGTTCGAAGCCGTCGGCCAGCACGCCGCCGGGAAACTCGACGACGCCGGCCTGAAAAAGGTCGAAGACTGTTCGATTCCAGGGCCGGGCTCCTGTGGCGGCATGTACACCGCCAACACGATGGCCTCGGCAATCGAGGCGCTCGGCATGAGCTTGCCGAACAGCTCCGCGCAAGTGGCGATCAGCAAGGAAAAGCAGGAGGACTGCCGCCGCGCCGGCGAAGCCGCGGTCGCCTTGCTCAAGGCCGGGATTCGTCCGCGCGATATCATGACGAAAAAGGCGTTCGAAAACGCCATCACCGTCGTGATCGCGCTCGGCGGCTCGACCAATGCGGTGCTGCATCTGCTCGCGATGGCGCACACGACCGGCGTGAAGATCACCATCGATGACTTCACGCGCATCGGCAAGAACGTGCCGGTGCTCGCCGACCTGCGTCCGTCCGGCAAATACGGCATGGCTCACCTCTCGCGCATCGGCGGCTTGCCGCCGCTCATGAAGATGCTGCTCGATCGGGGCCTGCTGCATGGCGATTGCCTCACCGTCACCGGCAAAACCGTCGCGGAAAACCTGCGCAATGTGCAGCCGTACCCGACGAATCAGGATGTCGTGCGGCCGTTCGACAATCCGATCAAGCCCGACAGCCATCTCCGCGTGTTGTACGGCAATCTCGCGCCCGAAGGATCCGTGGCGAAGATCTCCGGCAAGGAAGGCCTCAAGTTCTCGGGCAAAGCGATTGTCTTCGAAGGCGAAGAAGCCGCCCTCACCGCCATTCTGAACGGCAAGGTGAAAGCGGGCCACGTCGTCGTCATTCGCAACGAAGGCCCGGTCGGCGGGCCCGGCATGCGCGAGATGCTGTCCCCCACGAGTGCGATCATGGGCAAGGGGCTCGGCAAGGAAGTCGCGCTGATCACCGACGGCCGGTTTTCGGGCGGCAGCCACGGCTTCGTCGTCGGGCACATCACCCCGGAAGCCGCGCGCGGCGGCCCGATCGGCGTCATCAAGAACGGCGATCCGATCACGATCGACGCGGTGAAAAACGAAATCTCGGTCGATATCTCGCCGAAAGAACTCAAGGCGCGGCTGAAGGCGTGGACGCCGAAGAAACCGAAGGAAACGCGTGGCGTGCTCGCGAAGTACGCGAAGCTCGTCGCGACCGCCTCCGAAGGCGCAGTCACGGACAAATACCTCTGAGCGAACCGACGCTCACCCGCTCTTTCGCAGGCCGGCGATTTCTCGCCGGCCTTTTTTTATTCATTTTTCCACGGATGACGCGAATCGCCGCGGATTTTATAGGTGGGTTCCAGCGCTGAATCTTTGACGGAGTCCTCGTCGCTCCGCGTAATTCGCGGCCAGGGGGATTGGCCCCAGGTTCGATCGAACCTTTTCCCGCGGATATCGCGGATGGCAGCGGCTAAATTGCAACGGCGACGGACGGCTTCCTTCGCGCATGAAGCGGCTTCATCCTTTTCCCCAGTATTCTTCATCCCTGTTCCGATACTCGCCGATGTCGTTTTAGCTTCGTGCCCGCGGCGGTCCCTGCTAATTCACGACCTTTCGCCATGACCTGGAATCGCTTCAAAACCTATTTTTATCACAACGCCGAGCTCGGCCTTTCGCTGGATATCAGCCGGATTCCGTTTCCCGACGACTTTCTGCCGTCGATGGAATCGCAAATGCAGAACGCGTTTCAAGCGATGACCGCGCTCGAGGGCGGCGCGATCGCCAACCCCGACGAGAAGCGCATGGTCGGTCACTATTGGTTGCGCGCGCCGCAGCTCGCGCCGACGCCGGAAATCGCCCGCGAAATCACGTCGACGCTCGCGAAGATCAAAGAATTCACCGCGAGCGTTCATGCGGGTGCGGTCGCGGGTCCGAAAGGCCCGTTCAAAAATCTGCTCGTGATCGGCATCGGCGGCTCCGCGCTCGGTCCGCAGCTCGTCAACCACGCCTTGGGCAATCCGCGAAAGGACGAACTCGCGGTCACCTTCTTCGACAACACGGACCCCGATGGCATCGATTACGTGCTCGCCGGGCTGCGCAACCAGCTCCCGAAAACGCTCGTCGTCGTGATTTCGAAATCGGGCGGCACGGCGGAGACGCGCAACGGCATGCTCGAAGCGATCGCCGCCTTCAAAGCCGCCGGGCTCGACTACACGAAACAATTCGTGGCGATCACCGGAGCCGGATCGAAGCTCGACCAAACCGCCGAACAAGAAGGCTGGCTCGCGCGCTTCGCGATGTGGGATTGGGTCGGCGGCCGCACGAGCGAACTCAGCGCCGTCGGACTTCTTCCCGCCGCGCTGCAAGGCATCGACATTCAAGCGATGCTCGACGGCGCCGCCGCCATGGATGCCGTCACGCGCACGCCCAACACCGCGCAAAATCCCGCGGCGCTGCTCGCGCTGATGTGGCATTGGGCCACGGCCGGCCGCGGCACGAAAGACATGGTCGTCCTTCCCTACAAGGATCGGCTGCTGCTGTTCTCGCGCTACCTGCAGCAATTGGTCATGGAATCGCTCGGCAAGGAGCTCGATCTCCAAGGCAAGGTCGTCAATCAAGGCATCGCCGTTTACGGCAACAAAGGCTCCACCGACCAGCACGCGTATGTGCAGCAGCTGCGCGAGGGCGTGAACAATTTCTTCGTCACCTTCATCGAGGTCCTGAAGGACCGCGACGCCAAGACCTCGCTCGAAGTCGAAGCCGGCGTCACCAGCGGCGATTACCTGCAGGGCTTTTATCTCGGGACGCGCGACGCCCTGACCGAGAAGGATCGTCATTCGATCACGATCACCGTGCCCGATGTCTCGCCGCGCACCCTCGGCATGCTGATCGCGCTCTACGAACGCGTCGTAGGCTTGTACGCCTCGCTGATCGGCATCAACGCCTATCACCAGCCTGGCGTGGAGGCCGGCAAGAAGGCAGCCGGGGGCGTCATTGCGCTGAAGCTCAAGCTTGTCGAAGCGTTGAAAGCCTCTGCCGACAAGTCGCTCACCGCCGAGCAACTCGCCGCGGCCGCTGGCGCGCCCGAAAAAACCGAACTCGTCTTCAAAATTCTCGAGCACCTCGCGGCCAATAAATACAGCGGCGTAAAAAAACGCGCGAAGTCGCCCTGGTACGAGTCGACGTACCGCATCTCGGCCTAATCCGCACGGAGGCGACGGTCGCTCAGTGCGAGAAAGGACGATTTTGGCTTTTGAATTCTGGATTTTGGATTCCAGAGTACCGAGTGCGGACTGCGGAGTGCGGAATGAATCAGCCGCCGAGTCCATCATTGAAACGCTCGGGGCGAAGAATGATCTCCTCCCGTTCCCCTGCCGGCCGACGAACCACACGTCGGCCAGCACGAACATCGTGAGGACAGTGTTGCCTCTCGTTCACGCCGTTATGTGATAGCCGCATGGCTGCTTCCGCGAAACCGACCAAAAAGAAAACGGCGACGAAGAAACCCAAGCACGGTCCGTACAAGGAATATTACCGCGGCGGGCAGCTCGCGAGCACCGGCTCGTACGTCAAAGGCAAGCGGGATGGCGCGTGGAAATTTTATCTGCGCAATGGAAAACTCCGCGCCACGGGACGCTTTGCCGAAGGCAAGCAGGCGGGTTTGTGGAAATGGTATCGCGAAAATGGACGACTGCTGCAGGTCGGGACCTTTGCCAACAATCGTCCGGACGGCGAATGGAAGCGCTATCACAAGACCGGAGAGCTGCTCGACATTCGTCACTTTGCCGGCGGCAAAAAGACCGGCACGTGGATTCAATTCGACGTCCGCGGCAACGTGACCCGCACCAAATTTCAGGGTCCGAAACCCAGCCGGCGCCGATAGGCCAGGTCCGGCCGGATCAACGACTGGCTTCGGTCGACGCGGCGCGAACTCCGTCCTTTGTCGCGATCTGGACGCTGGAGTAGACGACCTCGGGCACGGTCTTGCCGGCCAGGATATCCACCATCGCGAGGACCGCTTTGTCGGCGACGTCGCGCGGCGCAATCGCGATCAGGGCATCCAATTCGCCGCGCTCGATCGCGCGCTCGCATTCGGGCGGCAGACCCGCGCCGATGCCGACGTGATGAATATGGCCGGCGCGGCCTGTCTCCCGGATCGCATCGATCGTGGCGAGCGTCGCCGTCGTATAGGGCGAATAAATCAGCGTGGTTTTCGGATGTTTTTCGATCAGCAGTTTCGCCTGCGCCGCCGGCGGACTGCCCTCGGCGTTCATGAAGACGTCCGCGTGAATCGGTAGCGCCGGATAGCGCTCATGCAGTCCGCGAATCACAAGCCGCTCGCGGTCGTTCATCTGGCCCTCGCGCAGATTCGAGCGCAACAAACCGACTTCGTCGCCCGCGCTCACCAATCGCAGACACTGCTCGATGGCGGCGGCGGCGACGGCGTTTTCATCGACGAGCACGGTGGATTTCGCGACGCCCGCCGGCAAATGTCCGAGCAGCGCGATGACCGGAATATTCCGCGTTAGAAAAGGCTGGAGCGATTTCCCCAGCTCGTTCGCGCCCAGCCCGCATGCGATGACGATCCCCTTCAAGTCGGCGTCGTTTTCCCAGCCCGCGAGGAGTCGTTGCATTTGGGCCACGTTCTCCGCCGACGGCGGCGCTTTGACGACAATGGCGAAGCCGTGTGCGGGTCCGATCTCGGCGAATCCTTTGGCGACCTCGCGGCCAAAGGGAGAGACCGAATCGCCGAGCAGCACCGCCACTTTGGGCGCCGCAAACGCGGTCGACAGGGCCAAGACAAACGCGAACAGCGGCAGAAGCGCGCGGCCGAACGCGAGAAACGCGGTCAGAGTTTTCATACGAGCTGGGGTATTGGGGTTTCCGAACAGGCGTAGCATCGCCTCTCCCCGCGCGGAGGTTTAGCCGATTCGGCGCTGAAGTTAGTTCACAGTTAACCGTATAACCGATCGCTCGCCGCCACCGGTGACGGCATCAGCCCGAATCGATCGAGAAATAGTCGAAGTCGGCGGTCGCGCCGGTATTCGCCACATCTTGCGCGCAGAGCCCGACCATCGCGCCGGTAAAGTGCAGCGCTTGCCCGTAGTCGTCGGAGAGCTTGGTCGCATCGAGGACCGGACCGAGCGCCCGCCATTGCTTGCCGTCGGGCGAAGCGGAAAACTGCAGCGACACACCATCGAACGTCGCGCGCAGAAAGTACCGCGGCCACCCGGCGACCGAGATCTGCTCCGTGGCCGCGCCATCGCTGCGCGGCTCGCGATAGGCCGTGTCGTCCGTCAGGACGATTCCCAGGACTTTGCCGTGCGTTTCATGATGAGTGACGCGGAGGTAGTAATGCGTGCGGGTATCGTAGTAGCACACGAGTCCGGCCATCTGCGTGAAGTGCGTCGGCTCGAATTCCAAGCACGTCTCCACGACACAACGAACGCTACGCAGGGGTTTCGCCACCAGGCTTTGTCGAAAGAGCGAGTGCAACGAATCGCGGCCGCGTAAACGGAGCCATCCCGGCCGGGCGCGGAGCGATAGCCAGGTTTCGTCGGCCGGCACTCGCAACGTGTTCCACGTCACCTCGAGAGCGGTCGCGTCGAAATCGTCTCGCGGCGGCAGCGGCGGCCATGCCGCAGGCGCAATGCCTTTCGGCGCCGGCACGATCAACCGCGGATGCCACGGCTGAACTTCTTCTTTTGCGCCCGCCCGAACCGCGGGGTCGAGTCGCAGCCAGCCGTCCGGGCTCCAAATCACCTTTTGCAGGCAGGTCTCTCGCCCGAGCACGCAACGGCCTGAGGTCAGCGGAACCGGCGAGTCATCGTTCGCGTCGCCGGGATCGTCGTTCGCGACCAGAACCGAAGACGCTCGCGAGGCCACGCCGCTACGTTGGGTAACGCTGCCATCGATCGAGAGCCCGGCCTCGATCGGCGCAGCCTCCTGCGAGCGACCCGAGCGGGCCGGCGCGGCCGACCGGGAATGTTTCGCCGCGGCCACCACGGGCCGGCTCGCCAAATGCGCGAGATACCATTCGCCCTCGGGCGTCTCCACGAGTTCTCCGTGGCCGGCTTTTTGCAGCGGACAGTGCGGCACATCGCGCGTCGTCAGCACCGCGCCTTGCGGGTCGAGCTCGTACGGCCCCGTGATGGCACGAGCTCGCGCCATCGCGATGCCGTGCTCCCAGCCCGTCCCGCCTTCCGCGAGCATCAAATAATACCACCCGTCGCGTTTGTAGATATTCGGCCCTTCGCAAAGGATCGGTTTCTTTAGGATCTTCGTCGTCGCTCCGACGAGTTTCCGCGCTCGCGGGTCGTACTCTTGAATCACGATGCCGGCAAACCGCGCCACGCCGGCCGGACGAAAATCCCATTCCATATTCACGAGCCACTTGCGGCCATCGTCGTCGTGAAAAAGCGACGGATCGAACCCGATCGAGTTGAGCTCGATCGGCTCCGCCCACGGTCCCTCGATCGCGGGAGCGGTCGTGAGATAGATGCTGAGGTCTTTGAAGGGCCGACCGATCCCGCAGGTGCGCACATTCGTATAAATCAGCCAAAATTGGCCGTCGGCATGGCTGAGCGACGGCGCCCACACTCCGCCCGAGTCGGGAATGCCGCGCAAATCGAGATGCGCGACGGTGTTCAGCGCAAAGCCGACTTCCCGCCAATGCACCAAGTCGCGCGAGTGATGCAACCGCACCCCCGGGAACCACTCGAACGTGCTCGTCGCGATATAATAATCCTCACCTACCCGCACGATCGAGGGATCGGGTGAGAAACCACGGAGAATCGGATTTGGAATAGTCATCGTCGCCCGGAACCGAGCCGCATCGTTATGCACAACTGAAAACCGCCGGGGCGTAAAGCCCTGCGGTTCGCCGCCCGACGCTTTCGCGATCATCACGGGCGGCGCGGCTCGACTTGGGGCGACGGGCGCGACAATGCCGGTTCGCGATGCACCCGCGGTGTGGCAGGCACGGCCGGCGCAACTTGCCCCGCACGCATTCTCGCTCGTTTGCGATTCGCCACCACATAGAGCGCAACCCCCACCGCGCCGATCACGCCTCCGACAAAGAGGAAGCACAGCCGACCGATCGGCGGATTTGGGATGAACATCAGCAGGAGAATGAAGGCGCCGTACACCATGCACAGCGCGCCCAGGAGCCGATACACCGGCTCATCGCCGCTATCGGCATCGTGCGCCGGCTCGACCGGCACGCGCAGCTGGCGGAACATCTCGTCGACGCGCGTTCGGTCGGCCGCCTGACTGCCGCGATAAAAGAGCGACGAAGCGAAGAAAACGATAATGCCCACCAACGAGGTGCCGAGGGCCGTCACCACCAGCAATAGATCGCTGCGTTCCCCGAGCGTGAGGGTGTGCTCCGGGCTGCCGATGAGCTGTTGCACGAACGCCGGCAGGCGCGCGAGGAAGTCGGGCGCTTGCACCGCCCGCGCGAACCCGAAGTTCGCCCAAGCCGAGAAACCAAACGACGCCGCCGCGGTGCCCCAGGCCGACCAACGCGGTGTCCGGCGATAAAAGAGACCGAGGAACACCGGGATCGTGAGCGGAATGCCCAAGCTCACCATGAACTGGTTGAGCAGCGTGAACACATCGGTCTGCCGATAGGTGTTCACGAGGAGGGAAATCGCGATGATCACCGCACCGAAGGCCAAGGTGCATACTTTGCTGGCCCGCAGCAGATGACCCTCCGAGGCATTGGGCCGCAACACGGGACGATAAAAACTGCGGACGAAGACGCCGACGTATTTGTTCACGGCCGCGTCCATGCTCGTCAGCGTCGCCCCGAACATCGCGCACATCAGCAACCCGAGCAGGCCGACCGGCATGACCGCGAGCGCGGTCGCGACAAACGCGCCCTCGGTCGGCTTGGGCAGCTCGGGAAACACCGCGGCAAGATCGGGAAACAGGATCGTCGCCACGAGCGGCGGCACGAGCCAGATCACCGGCCCGACCAGCCCGCCCAAGAGCGGAATCACGACCATCCGCCGCGCGTGCGACTCGCTCTTCGGCATCAGGTACATGGTCGAATACTCGAGGCTGTTGAGCTCCGCGAGCTTCACCCACGTGAAAGCGAGTCCCCACCCCGCCAGAATCGACGGGCGCCACGCGAGCCACCAGCGGAAGTGTTCCGGGTGCGCCGTATTCACCTTGGCAATAAGCCCGGCGACGCCGCCGATCTCCGGTCTTTTCAGCGCAAGCACCATGGCGACGATCGTGATCGTCATCACCAGGAACATCTGGACGAAGTCGCTCGCGAGCACGGCAAACGCGCCGCCCGCAAACGCCACGACGGTGATCGTCACGCCCAGGATCGCGATGACGACATTGATCGGCAGCTTCAGCACCGCCGCGATGAACACACTGATGGTCATCAGATAGATCCCGGCCTTGATCAACTCCACCGGCACCTTGATCCAGGTATAGAATTGCTCGGAGGCCGGGCCGAAGCGTTCGCGCACCGCTTCCATCCAGGTGACGACGCGGAGGCGCCTAAACCGGATGGACGTGAACGCGAAGACCAGGATCAACGCCGGCAACGCGGCGTAGAAGAGCAGCAACACCTTCAGCCCCGACTTGTAGATTTCCGACGCCGCGCCGACGAACGACCAGGCGGTGAAGGTCGCCACCCACGCCGAAGTGCCCGTGATCCACCACGGCATCGCGCCGCCGCAGCGAAAATAGTCCGACGTATTCTTGCTCAGGGGGCGAAACAACACGCCGAGGCCGAGCATGAAGACGACATAGAACGCCATGATGCCGTAGTCATAGCCCGTGATCCCGCGCAGGCTTTCCGGAGCCAGCGCGGCGAGCGGCGGGAAAAGATGAAAAGAAGAGGGCACGATGAGAAAGGCTCGGAAGGGACGCCGCGGGGCCGCGGAGCTGGAGGCGGGTGCAACCAGGACGAGGGCGGAAACGAACCGCAAACGCCCCTGGAGTTTACGGTAAACGAAGCCCTCGCCCGCCCGATCGACCGATATCTTCGCCCGAGCCCGACCCGTGCACCGACGCCGCAGGCGTCTCCCCCCGTTTACCGTAAACGCCCAAAGCAGTCGAACGGCCCCAGGACCGACGCATGCTTCGACCGGCGGCGCTCCTTGCGCCCGCCTCACTTTCTTCCGGCCAATCCCGGCTTCGTCTTCATGTCCGTTCCCGCCACTTTACCGCTCGACGCCATCCGCCCGACCGTTTTCGCCGAAAGCGTCGGCTTTGGCTGCGACCAATATACGCGGATGCTCGCCCAGCTGCCGGGACCGACGTGTTATCCGCGCACCTGGAACGGCGCCAAGCTCACGTTCGCGCGCGCGGCCGATTGGACGAGCGGGTTCTTTCCGGGTGCGCTCTGGTATCTGTACGAAGCGACCGGCGATACGAAATGGCGGCAACAGGCCGAGGCGTTCACGGCCGGACTCGAGACGATGAAGTCCAACCGACGCACCCATGACGTCGGCTTCATGCTGCACTGCAGCTTCGGCAACGGTTTCCGCCTCACGGCCGATCCTCACTATCGCGAAGTCTTGCTGGCCGGGGCCGAGTCGCTCGTGAGCCGTTTCAATCCCTCGGTCGGCTGCATCAAGTCCTGGGACACGCGCGCGGAATGGCCCTACCCCGTCATCATCGACAACATGATGAACCTCGAGCTGCTGCTTTGGGCCGCGCGCGAAGCCAACGAGCCGCGCTATCGCGCCATCGCGGTGAGCCATGCCGATGTCACGCTGCGGAATCATTTTCGGCCCGACGGCAGCAGCTTCCACGTGGTCGATTACGACCCGAAGACCGGCGAGCCGCGCAAAAAACAGACGCATCAAGGCGCCGCCGACTCGTCCGCGTGGGCGCGCGGCCAGGCGTGGGCGGTGTACGGCTATACCTTCATGTATCGCGAAACGCGGGATCCGCGGTATCTCGCGCAAGCCAGGCACGTCGCGGCCTTCATCATGGATCATCCGCGCCTGCCGGCGGACAAGGTGCCTTACTGGGATTTCGACGCGCCGCGCATTCCGAAAGCCCCGCGCGACGCCTCGGCCGCGGCGATTATCAGTTCCGCCCTTTTCGAGCTCAGCACGTTTGTCGAAGGCGAGGATCGTCAGCGCTATCGCGCATTCGCCACCGCCCAGCTCGCGAGCCTGAGTTCGCCCGCCTACCGCGCCAACGTGGGTGAGAACGGTTGCTTCCTGCTGTTGCACTCCACCGGCAGCTTCCCGCGCGATAGCGAGATCGATGTGCCGTTGAACTACGCGGACTATTACTTTCTCGAAGCGTTGGTCCGTTGCCGGAAATTCGGGGACTGACGCGCTGCCGGGCGGC
The DNA here is from genome assembly GCA_966252355.1 of uncultured Opitutus sp. Lineage (GTDB taxonomy): Bacteria > Verrucomicrobiota > Verrucomicrobiia > Opitutales > Opitutaceae > ER46. The sequence continues at coordinate 11,282 of CBINOT010000117.1, forward strand.
GCCACGGCGAGCGTCATCGCACGTCGCTTAGCAGTTTTATCTCCCGGTCGTTGGCGAGCGGCGAGAAACCGTCGGTTCCACGGCGGCTCGAGATCGCATCGCGCGCACGATACGGTCACGGAAAAACCAATCGTGTTTCGGCGCGCCGCTCCACAGCGTCAGCGCTCACGATGAAATTCACATTCGCCTGGTCCCTGCTGTGCCTCGCCGTGGGCGTCCCGTTTTTGTCCAGCGCAGCGGAAACGCTCAATCAACCGGTCGACATCAGCCAGGATTTCATCAGCGCCGATAACACCTATTTCACCCCCGAGCGCGTCACCGCTTTCGATCTCGCGACGGGCGCCGGGAAGCTGAAATGGAAACGCGCGCGGCAGTACCCGGGCATGCTGTTCAACCACATGGATCCGCATCTGCGGCCGATCGGCGCGAACGAATTCCCCTCCAACACCTACGCCACCGATCCGGAACTCTCCTTTGCGCTCGAGTTCGTTTCTCCGACGACGCTCCGGCTCAGGTTGCAAAGCGCCTCGGTGACCAAGCCGGCCGCGAAGTCGCTCATGCTCGTCGCCGAGCCGAAGGACGATGGCTCGTGGCAGCGCGAGAAAGTCGACGGCGGTTACCGCTTCACCAGCGCCAGCGGCTCCGTCGTCCTGCGGGAGAATCCGTGGCGCATCGAATTGCGCGACGCCTCCGGCCAGCTGCTGACCGCGACGGTCACGAACAACGACCCGATTCCGTTCTCGTTCATTCGCCGAGCGGCGGATTTTTCGCGGAGCTTCGCGGCCAATTTCGCGCTCTCGCCGGGCGAAAAGATTTTCGGGGCCGGCGAATCGTTCACGGCCCTCGATAAACGCGGGCAAAAACTCGTCCTTTGGACGACCGATGCGCTCGGGACGGAAAAACCGCTCATGTACAAGCCCGTGCCGTTTTTCCTCAGCAATCGCGGTTACGGCATGTTCATTCACACGTCCTCGCCCGTGACCCTCGACGTCGGAGCGACCCATGTCGGCCGCAATTCGATCATGGTCGGAGAGGACGCGCTCGATCTGTTCATCTTCCTGGGACCGCCGAAGGACGTCATCGGCGCCTACACCGCCCTGACCGGCCGCGCGGCGATGCCGCCCCTATGGTCGTTCGGGCTATGGATGAGCCGGATCACTTATAAATCGGAGGAGCAAACGCGCGAGATCGCCGCGAAGCTGCGCGCGAATCGCATCCCCAGCGATGTGATTCATTTGGACACGGGCTGGTTCGAAACCGACTGGCAGTGCGATTATGAATTCTCGAAGTCGCGCTTCACCGATCCGAAAAAGATGATCGATGACCTGAAGCGTGACGGCTTCCACATCTCGCTTTGGCAACTGCCGTATTTTGTCCCGCAGAACCGGCTCTTTCCCGAGATCGTGAGCCACGGCCTGGCCGTCAAGGACGCGAAAGGAAATCTGCCGACGGAAGACGCGGTGCTCGATTTCTCAAATCCCGAAACGGTCGCCTGGTATCAGGAAAAGCTCGCCGGCCTGCTGCAGCTCGGCGTTGGGGCGATCAAAACCGATTTCGGCGAAGCCGCTCCGGGTCGCGGTCTGTACGCTTCGGGCACGACCGGCTTCTTCGAGCATAATCTTTATCCCCTCCGCTACCAACAAGCCGCCGCCGACATCACCCGGAAAACGAATGGGGACTCGATCATTTGGGCGCGCGCCGGCTGGGCCGGCGCGCAACGCAATCCGGTGCATTGGGGCGGCGATGCGGGCAAGACGTTCAGCGCCATGGCGGGGGAGCTGCGTGCCGGACTTTCGATCGGCATCTCGGGATTCTCGTTCTGGAGCCACGACATCGGCGGCTTCGGCGGACGCAACAATCTCGCCGTCTATCGAAACTGGGTGCCATTCGGGATGCTCACTTCGCACAGCCGCGTTCATGGCGAGCCGCCGAAGGAACCTTGGGAGTTCGGCGAGGCCTTCATGAACGAGTTCAGGCTCGCGGACGAGATGCGGTATCGGCTCATGCCGTACATCTACGCGCAAGCGAAGGACTGCACCCAGCGGGGGCTGCCCATGATCCGCGCCTTGTTCATCGAGTTTCCCGCGGATCCCGGCGCATGGCTCGTCGACGACGAATACCTGTTCGGCTCGAGCATCCTGGTGGCGCCGTTGTTCGAGGAGAACGCAAAGAGCCGAAACGTTTATCTGCCCCCCGGCGAATGGATCGATTATCAGACGAACCGCACTTACCGCAGCGGCTGGCAACGCATCGAGGCGGGACCGATTCCGTGCGTGATCCTCGTCCGCAGCGGCACCGTCATCCCGCGCATCGCCCTCGCGCAATCGACCCTGCAAATGAACTGGAGCGAGCTGGAGCTGGCTGTCTTCGCCGCGCCAAACGCGGACGAAGCAACGGGGTCCATTTGCCTGCCGGCCGACGGCGAGCTGCGCACGATCGACGTCGTGAAATCGGGCGGCTCCTTCGCGCTGCGCAACGACCCGCTCCGCGACCGCGTGAAATGGACGATCGTGCGCCCGTCCGTGCCATAACCATCCAAGCGAGCACAGGTGGAGCCCGATGTCCCCATCGGGCTTTTGTGCGTCGCGCCCGAACCAGCCCGATGGGACATCGGGCTCCACCTTGTCGGCCTGAGTCGAGCTAAGCGGCCGCCGGCGCGGCGGCGGCCACTGGACGCGGCAATTCGAGCGTGAACGTCGCGCCCTGGCCGGGCCCGTCGCTCGCCGCCACACACTGCCCGCCCAATTCCTTTGCCGCCAATGCCGCGCTGTGCAGGCCGAAGCCATGGCCGTCTTTGCGCGTCGTGAAGCCGTGCGAGAAGATGCGCGCCCGATTTTCCGCGGCGATCCCCATGCCGTTATCGATGACCGCGACCTGCACCGCGCGCTCATCTTCGGTCAGCCGAATCTCGATGCGCTTGCGCTCCTTCGCGTGCTGGACGCAGGCGTGCTTCGCGTTCGTGATCAAATTGAGCAGGATCTGGATCACTTTGTAGCGATCGGTCATCAGCGTCGGCTTGGCGACAAAGCTGCGCACCAACTCGATGTCATGATGCGCGAACGATCGCGCCTCGATCCGCAACGCTTCTTCCACGACCTCGACCAACGTCACCGGCTCGGTGACCCCGCCCACTTTGGCGTAGCTCTGCTGCATCGCGACGATCTGCTTCATGTGCTCGATGCTTTGCCGCAGATTCTGCAGCTCGACCATCGTGCGCTCCTGCTCCTTCGCGGTCGCCTCGGCGAGCACGCGCAAAAACTTCGGAATGGCCGTGCCCCGCGGATCGTGCGTGAGGAACTCCGCCAAGTCGTGCTTGTGCTCTTCGAGCAGCTCGACGGCGAGCATGAGCTTGGCCGCTTTGCCGTTCTTCACCGCGTCCGCCACCAACGAAACCGACACGTTAACGGTGTTGAGCACATTGCCGACGTTGTGCAGCACCCCGGTCGCGATTTCCGCCATGCCGGCTTGGCGCGACATGTCGATGAGCTGGCGATGCAGCTTGTCGCGTTCCGCCTCCGCCCGCTTGTGCTGCGTGATGTCGAAGAGCAGGCCTTGGGAGCCGATCACCGCCCCATCCGCCCCGAACACCGGCGCTTTGACGAAATGGTAATAGAGCAAGGAGCCATCGGCCGCGTGATACGATTCCTCGCCGTCGAGAATCTTCCCGGTGCGCATGATCGTTTCATGGTGCAGCTCGGCTTGCGGGGTGAGTCCGGTCACCTCCGGGGTATCGAATTCTCGCTCCGGCAGCGCGGCGGCGGCGATCTCGGCCGGCGTTTTGCCCAGAAAATGAGAGGGCGCGACCCGCTTGTATTCGCAGAACCAGTGGTTGACGAAATTGTACCGGCCATCGCGATCCTTCCGGAACATCCCCGCGGGCATCTGATCGACGAGCGAACGATAAAGCGCTTGCGACTCGCGCAGGGCGGTTTCGGCTTTTTCGCGCTCGGCGATCTCGTGTTGCAGCTGTTCGGTACGCGCCGCGATTTGGCGTTCGAGGTCGCGCGAGGCGCGGGCATTGCGCCACATGAGGCGGAGCGCGACGACGGTGAGAAAGATCACGCCCGCACCGAGCGCGACTTCCGCCGCGGTCGACGCTCGCCGCAGACCGAAGCCAATCGCCAGCAAGGCGGCGCTCGCCCCTCCCACCGCCAGGAGCGGAAAAACGGACGCGACCGCAGCGCTCCATCTCGCCGATGCAAGCTTGGGCGAAGGGACAAGCGCAGTGGCGTGCATCGGTTCGGTCGTCGTTACGGCAGGCGCGCCAAACGAGACAGCACATCTCGAGGCGCGATTTGAGCTTATCGTCACCCGCCGCCGAAGCTTGAGCGCGGCCCCCAACGATCGTTCCCCGCGATCGACGAAAGCAGGCGCCGAATGCAACCCGCCGTTGCGCTCCGGCCCAAAATCCTAAGGGGACAGCAAGGCCTGGACTTTCGCCTCTTTGACGTTCGCCGGTGTCACAACGAGGTAGTCCGTATGCACTACCGGCTGCACCTGGCCGCCGTTGAGCACGGCAACCGCGGTCTCAACCGCCTTGCGCCCCACCTCCCGCGGCAATTGGGCGATCCAGCCGGCAATTTCGTCTTTTTGCAGCGCCCGATCGATCTCCGCATTCAAATTGTAGCCAAAGCCGATCAGCTTCACGGATCCCGTGAGTTTACGCTCCTGCAAGGCATGCAGCATCGAAAGCGTGCCAACCGTCGAGGAAGCAAAGACCACTTTGACCTTCGGGTATCGCTGCAGCAGCTGTCCGGCGCGGGCAAGCGCGACGTCGGGATTTCCGCCCGCATAGAAATTTCCATGGATCGAAATCTGCGGATGCGTCGCTTTCAAGGCGGTGGTGGCGCCGGCCTCCCGTTGTTCGGTCGCCCCACCCGACTGCGTTTCGCTGGCCTTGAAAAACGCGACTTCGTCCGTGTCGCCGACGAGCGTGCCGATCAACTTTCCGGCGGCGGCACCCGCGGCCACTTGGTCCGTGCCGACGAACGCCGTGACGTCGTCACCCTCCAGCGGAGAGTCGATCGCGATGACTTTGACTCCCTTTTTGACCAAGGCGGCCACAGGAGCGGCCAAGGCTTTTTTATCGGTGGGAGCGACAATGAGTGCCGCCATCCCCTCCTCCGCCATGGCTTCGAGCAGACGGATCTGCACGCCGACATTGTCCTCGCTGGGCGGCGCCTTGACCACGACTTCGGCGTGTTCCTTCTGCGCGCCCTCTTGGATGCCCTTTTCCATCTCCTTCCAAAAATCGGTTCGGCCCTTCAACAGCACGCCGATCTTCGGCGCGGCCGGCAGCGAAACGACCGAAAGCGCGACGGCAGCGATACCGAGGAAACCGCGGAGAAGAAAAGACCGCTTGAGCTTCATAGTTGACGGGGGGTTGCTCTGATTCCACGCGGCGGGGGAAACGACGAATAACGCCACGCGATGCCTGGAACGCTGTAATCGGCCGCGACCTCGCGCAATTAAGCCGCCAGTCTCATCGTCGCGCACGGCGGCCGGCGACGGCAGGCCCGATCACCTGCCGGCGACTCCGGAGCTCGCAGGTGCGACGGTTCCCGGCGCGCGAAACTGCAAACCTTCGACATGCTCGCCGACGAAAAACCGCGCCAAGTCCGAGGTCTTGAACCAGGCCGGCTTCGCCATGTCGTCCGAGATCAGGGTGCCGTTGATGACGAGGTTCTCGAAAACGACGTTCTTGATCGCGCGGGCATCGTCGTAGCCAGCGATGATCGACGGCTCGGCGTGCGTGCCCGTATACGTCACATTCCTGAAGGTAACGTTCTCAACGCCCCGGCCGGGCGACGTGCAGTACTTGCGATTGAAGAAGACGCGCAGGTTTACCAGCTGGCCTTGGCGAAAATCTTCCACGCGGATGTCTTCGAACCGGACATTGCGAATCAAGTTGCTGTCGCCGGCGTTCAAGCTGAGGCAGCCCTGATAATCGAGCTGCAGCTCTTTGTGATCGAGAATGTCGAGGTTGCGAAATTCCAAGTACTCCAGCGTTTCGGGGTGCGGCGTGCTGCCATGCGTGCCGACGAGAATCGGATGCGCGACGTCGGCCCAGAGCGTCGAATTTTTGACGGTCACCTTGCTCGCGCCGCCGGTGAAGCCCGAGCGGCTGCCGTAAACGGTGATGCAATCGTCGGAATTGCGATTGAAGACGCCGTCGATCACGACATCGGAGCTCGAGATCACGTTCATCCCGTCGCCGTTCCCGACGTAGCTGATGCATTTGACGTCGGTGATCGTGACGTCTTGCGAGCCGCCGGTGAAGCATTGCGGCGTGATAACACCGCTGACGGCGACGTGCTTGGAGTTCGCGATCCGAATGCCGGCGCCGCGGATGCCCTGCTCCACCATGCCGCGGCCCACGATCCGGACGTTTTCCACTCGGTCGCAAAGGATGCGCCCCTGCACGACGGCGCCGCCGGCGATGTACACCGTTTTCCCGCTCGGCACCCGCAAGGTCCGCCGCTCCATGGGGCGAAAATCGGGTCGCGGCCGCGCGGGATTGGGACTGCGGCCGGCGTTCGCGCCAGTCGGAGGTCCGAAGTTCGCCTCCGGGCCCGCCGCGTGGATGCCCGGGCCGAAATAAATCACATTCGGGTCCTGCGGATCGGGCCGGTCGGTCTCGATCGGATTCGCAAAGAGCTGCAGGTTGGCGAAGATTTCGCCGTTCACTTCGACCGACAGATTGCGCGGCTGCCGCAGGGTAAACGAGAGCGTGTTGCCGTGAAGTTCCGGCGTAATGCGGAACGACAATGGCCGGACTCGCGCCACTTTGATCTCCGCGCGATTGGACGTCACCGCCACCTCGACTTCCCCCGCGAAATCGAAATACGCCACCGAGGTATTTTTCGGCGTGTGCGTGTTATTCGCGACCTCATCGACCTTGAGCACGTAAACCGCGACCGGCTCCCACGCGCCGCCCGGCGCACGGACCTTCACCGTGAAATCCGAGTTGAGCACGGCCGCTGCCGGAGCCGGATACGTGACGACCCGGTTCGCTTCCGCGGCCCGCATTGCGCCGCCGAAAATGCCGCCGGCAATCAACGCGCAGCGGACGACCCGCCAAAATGAAAAACCCGAAGCGACCGTTTCCATAGCGTTTAGCGGACGACCGACCATTCGATGATTTCGTAGGTTTTCTCTAGCCCGCCAGAAACGGCACGAACGACATTCCCTTTCGCCGCCGCGGCATTCCAGGTCAGCCGAACCTCCGGGAAGGCCGGGGCGAAACTGCCATCATCTTCGAAAAGCTGCGCACCGCGGGCGCCATCGCCATAGACCGTCGCGTGGAGCTTCCAACTCGCTGCGTCCTCGGTGTGCAGCGTTGGCGTCGCGAGCGGCAAAATCGCGCCCGCTTTGACGAACACCGGCACGCGATCGAGTGCGACCGTGAGCTCGATGCGACGTTTCCCGGCGTACTTTTCTCCGGTCCAAAAATCGTACCACTCCCCTTCCGGGAGATAGACGCTGCGTCGTGCCTCGCGCAGGCTCGGGGCCGTTGCGCCGGTGCCGCCGGAGGCACGGCGACCGACAATCACCGGAGCGACTAAAATATCGTCGCCCATGAGGTACTCGTCATCGAGCTGCGCCACGGCCGGATCGCTGGGATAATCCATCACCAGCGCACGAAACGGCGGCAGGCCCTCGCGCTGGTAGCGGACGAAGGCGGCGTGCAAATACGGAATAAACTTCATTCGCAGCTCGATCATCGCGCGGCATTGCGCTTCGACGTTTTCCCAATTCTCCGCGAACTGACCTGCCGCATTGGCCGCGCGATTCACCTGCTTCCACGGTGGATTCTTCAGGTACCACGCGTTGACCATCGCGAGCGGCGAAAAGATCACCGCTTGCAGCCGTCGAACGAGTTCCTCCGGGTTGCTCGCATCGCGCACCTCGGGCGTCCACAGCAGCCCCGAAAAGCCCGCCTGGGCGAGCGCGTGCACGAACTCGCGGTGATCGTACAAATCGCTGTAGAGGACGTACGGGTACGGCGCCGCGAGCGCGCCGGAGGAGCGCACCAG
>CBINOT010000118.1:0-19110 GCA_966252355.1 uncultured Opitutus sp.
GCTAAACTCGGTGGTGTCTTGATCAGCGAGCGGACTGCCTTTCAGGATCGGTCGCCGACCCTGGCGGGTACGGAGGCCCCGTCCTGCAGGTGCAACGCATCAGCGTGCGGTCGCAGGCGGCGCGATCATTTGCCGCGTGGTGCGCGCGATGATCGCCAGATCGAGCCAAACCGACCAGGAGTGGATATAGATGAGGTCCAGCTGCACTCTTTGGCTGATCGACTCGGGCGTTCGAATCTCGCCGCGTAGTCCGCGCGATTGCGCCAAGCCCGTGATGCCCGGCTTCACGAAATAACGAATCCGATACTCGTTCACCGCATCGGCAAACGCGTCGTCGTGCCGGACAAAATGGGGCCGTGGTCCGACCACGCTCATATCGCCGGCCAGGACGTTCAGGAACTGCGGCAACTCATCGAGACTCGTGCGGCGCAAGAAATGTCCGAAGCGAAACACGCGTTCGTCGTTTTCCGCGGTTTGTCGCGTCTCGCCGCCGGCATCCGCGTACATCGTCCGAAATTTGACGATCCGGAATTTCTGCCCGGCGAGGCCGGAGCGAGACTGAAGATAAAAAAGCGGGCCGGGCGCCTGGCGGGCGTGAACCAAGCGCACGATCGCGGCGACGAGCGGCAGCACGCACACCACCACGGGCAGCGAAACCGCGATATCGAGCGCGCGTTTCAAAGCGCGATTGAGCGGGTTCTCGAGCGGCTCGTCCTGGAAGGCGAGGAAACTGTAGCCGTCCTGCGACAACACGCGGAGCGGATAGGTTAGCCGGAAAGTCAGGTTGTTGTGAATCAACAGCCGGCACCCGCAGCTCGCACACACTCTCGCGAGATGCTCCGCGTCGTCCGCGCTTTGCGGCAGGCACAGCACCAGCACCTGCCGAGCTCCGGACCGCGTGATGACGTCCTTGAGATCGGCGAAATCGCCCATGTCCGGCAGGCCGGCGATCGGAGGAACGGCATCGCGATATCGCACCAACCCAATCGGCTTCAACCCGAACTTTTCGCGCGACTCCAACCATTGCTCGAATTCCGGAAACAACCGGGCATCGCCCAGGATCAGCGTCGGCAAGCGCGCGCCGCCGGCGAAGAGCAAACGCATCAACATTCCCGGCTGATACCGATTCAAAATCACCAAGAGCGTCGCGGCCGTGGGAATATAGACCGCCAGAAAAACACGGCTGATGCCCGGATCCTTGAGCGCGACAACGACCGTGAAGATCGCCCCGGTAATCGTCACGATCTGTCGAAACGACAAACGCATCGAGCCCGCCCATCCCAGCGTCGGCAGATTGCCTTCCATCCCGCGGAGCGGGCCCATCGCGATGAGCGTCGCGAGCGCGATCGCGACCGGGTACGTCCCCATCGGCAAGAGCGACACGAACGCGAAGCCGAAAACGTGCACGTGGACGAAGGCGACGAACAGCCACCACACCGATATCTGCAGTGCGAGCAGCAACGTATAGAGAGACGCGAGGCCTGAACTGCGCCGGTCGATCATGGCTGGGTATGAGCGTCCGTTGACGGGAAATGTTAGCTGGAGGAGGCGCGAGCGACATTCACGCCGGGAGGCGCATCGGTGCCAAAGCGAAGAATCATCCAGGCGAGTTTCACCGCGCGAAGATAACGCCGGCCGTAGCGCGTCGGATCGGAAGCGATGCGCCACAGCCAGCCCAAACCGCAACGGTCAACCCAAGGCGCAATGCGCACCTGAGCACCGGTGATGAACGCCAAGGCGGCGCCCAGACATAAGATCGATGGGCGATACGAAAGCTCGTCGCGCAGAAACAAGCCGAGACGCTCTTGCACGCCGCCGCCGATCGCCACGTACACCATCTTGGGGCGTTGCGTTTCGATTCGTTGCAGCAACGTCCAATCCGCAATCGCCCCCGCCGGATAATCCGGTGCGACGTAGAAATCGTTTTCGGCGACCGGATAACCGGCATCGATCAGCCAGCGTTCCGTGTGCGCCCGCTCCGCTTCCGTGGGCATGATCCACAATACGGCGCCGGGCTCGCGCATGACGTCGCGGTTCATCCATATCCGCAGGAAGGCGAGCCCGGAATTGCGCGGCACTCGCCGGCCGGTCCGCAACCGCCACAGGAGCACCATAAACGCCGAGTCCGTCAGCACGATGTCGCTCGCTTCGAGCGCACGGCGATACTCCGGTTGCGTGACCAAATCGCACGCCATGCCCGGACCGGACGGCGCCGTCAGGAGACCGCCCGCCGCCGCACGCGCACAAGCCACGTCGAGCGGGCCTTGGAAAAACGAGACCCCAAGGATCCGCGTCGTTTCGGACGCAGTAAAGCGGGCGACAGGCGCGAGCATGCAGACGCAAGCGCGCGCGTCAGCGCGTAACAAACAAACGGGTCATGGTGGGAACGCGATCCGATGATCGCGGCTATAGACAAAGCCGATCCGATGACCGGCGTCGAGGATTTGCCGCGGCCATTCGTATATTTCCCCTTGGTTGGGGGAAAACCTTCAGCATGCTTCTGCCGAATCGATGCCGGCGACCCTGCCTTTTCTAAAACGCCATCTCTTGCCCGTCGCCGCGGCGTTCGGCTTGGCCGCGGTGGCCGCAAAGACCGAGATCGCCGTCCGCATCGATGCGATTTCGCTCGATTGGCGGACGCGCCTTCGCGCGCAGCTCAGCCCGACTCCCGCGCCGGGCGCCTTGGCGGTGATCGGTATCGACGAGCGCAGCTTGCGTGAAATCGGCCGCTGGCCGTGGCCCCATGCCCGTCATGGCGACTTCATTCAACTCGCGGCCCAGGCGAGCCCGGCCGTCATCGCGTGGGATATTCTATTCACGGAAAAAGCCGACGACACGAAGGATCTCGTGGATTCCATCCGCGAAGCGAACGTCCCGGTCGTATTTGGCGCGTTGACTGCGCGCTCGGCAGTCGGACTCGCCCCCAGTGCGCCGTCCGTTCAAGCGTCACGACTCAAGGTGCTTCCGAATGTGCACGGCGATCGCACGCGAATTTTGGCGGGTCCGGCAATGCTATTGCCGTTCGGCGACCTAGCGCACTCCGCGGATGTCGCCTTTGTCGATAGTCCGCCCGGACTAGACGGCATCCGTCGCGTATTGCCACTCGTCGTGCGCGTCGGCGACGCGATATATCCCACGCTTTCGCTCCAAACCCTGCTCGATTATTGGCACGCTCGCCCCGAACAGGTCGACGTTCGTTTAGGTGAGGCGATTTGGGTCGAAACCCCGGGTAAGCGGCACCGGATCCCGATCGATGCCAGCGGCGGGCTGTGGATCAACTATCGTCACATCCTCGAGGACTACGCGAACTACGGATACAGCCGGCTGTTCACCGGTCTGCGCGAGAAATATGCCGATGAGAAGCCGGTGCCCGTCCCCGCGCTGGATAACCGGATTCTGCTCGTGGGCGAAGTTGCCGACGGTCTGTCCGACCTGGGCCCCACGCCCTTGCGCGCGCTGTCGCCGCTCGTCTTGGTGCATGCCAACGCGATCGAGAACGTGCTGAACGAGGATTTCTGCACGCGCGCTCCGCCCTTGCTGGTTTGGCTGGCCGCGACGCTCGTTGGGATCGTCGGAGCCGAAATCTTCAGCCATCGTCGGCTTTGGCTCGGCATCGCGTTCTCGGTCGCGATCCCGGTCGTCTATATCGCCGTGGCCAGCGCGGCCTGGGTTGTGCGAAGCCTCGAGTTGCCGCTGGTGCTGCCGCTGCTCGGTTTCGCTCTGTCGCAAGCCTACACCGTTGCGCGCCGGGTCCGACATGAGCAGCGGGCTAAAGAACAGATCCGCGGGACGTTCGGTACCTATGTGTCGCCGGCCGTGGTGAATCAGATCATCGAGTCCGGCCAACAGCCCAAGCTCGGCGGCCATCAGCGCGAGCTGACCGCCTATTTCAGCGACATCCAGGGCTTCTCCACGTTCTCCGAGCTGCTTCCGCCGGAGCAATTGGTCGAACTGCTCAATGAATACTTGACGATGTGCACGGACGTTTTGCAGGAGCAGGGCGGCACCTTGGACAAGTATATCGGCGACGCGGTCGTGGCGATGTTCGGTGCGCCCCTGGTGTTTCCGGACCATGCGTATCGCGCCTGCATGACCGCACTGCGCGTGCAGGATGGCCAAGTCGCGCTACGCGAACGCTGGAGTCGCGATGGCGAGCGCTGGCCGGCGGATGCTCGGCATATTCGCACGCGTATCGGTTTGAACACCGGCTTCGCGACGATCGGCAACATGGGCAGCCGCACGCGCTTCAACTACACCATGACCGGCGACAACGTGAACCTCGCTGCGCGCATGGAATCCGGCGCGAAAGCCTGGGGTGTTTATACCTTGTGCACCGACGCCACTCGAAACGCCTGTGAGCAGCATGCACGCGACGCCATCGTGTTTCGTCCGCTTGGCCAAATCGTCGTGGTCGGACGCGCTCAGCCTGTCGGTATTTGCGAAGTCGTCGCGATGCAGGACAGCTTGAGCTCGGCCGACCGCGAATGCCTGGGATTCTTCGCCGAGGGACTGGCGGCGTACCTCCAGCGCGACTGGAAAATCGCGCGAGCGAAATTCGCCGCGAGCGCGGCGTTGGAACGATTCCAGCCCGGCCGCGACCCGGGAGTGCGTTCGAATCCGTCGACCGTATATACGAAGCTCGTGGAGCAATATGCCCTCAACGCGCCGAAGCCGGATTGGACCGGCGTCCACGTCATGACGGAGAAGTAGCACGGGGGATGTCGGCGTCCGAGCCGTCGCGGCATGATCCGCGCCCGGCAAAAGCCCGAATGGGGACATCGGGCTCCACCTCGGCGTGAGCGCGAAAGGCTCACGCCGGCAAACGCTGCGGCGTTATGGCCGCGAGGGGCTGACGACCGGCTGCGTTTGATCGAGCGGGGGAAGGATGCTCTCCGGCTGAATCACCGTTTGCGTGGTTCCCGTCGGGCTCACGGTTTGAGTCGTGATCGGCGACAGGGTGTTGCCGCTGACCGTCTGCGTCGCAGTAGAATGCGTGTCCGCCGTGCCGGACGTCGAATTGATGACAAGGCCGTTAGCACCCGGATTGACGGTAACCGTGACAGTCGGCGCGGTAACGGTTGCAGCCGACAGGATTTGATTGCTCGCCGAAGATGCACCCGAGGCCGATCCGGCGTTGACCGCGGCGGCGATCGTCGTCGCGACCGACGTGGCCGTCGCCGTGTTCGCCTGGCCAGTCGCAGCGAGCTCGCGGCCCGTGGCGGTGGTCGCAATGGTGCTGACCGCCGCGGTGGCGCCCGCGCTGTTCGCCGCGGCATTGGCGGCGGCAGCCAGTTCCTCGGACGAGGCATTCGGATTCGCGCTCTTCGCTTTCGCGATCGCTTCGGCGACTTTCGTCTCGATCACACCTTTGGCCGCGCCTTGGGCTGCCGCGGCCGCTTGCGTGGGGGCCGCGCCTACGGCGGCGGAGGTAATCGCAGAAACGGCCGCGCTTACGGCGTTATCGTTCCCGCTCGTCGTCCGGCCAGCAGCAGCAACGGTCGCCGTCGCCGCTTCGGTAATCGCTGAAATTTGTTGCGCATTATTGGTCCCGACCGCCGCGCGGACTGCCGCGTCGGTGATCGCTGCCAGCGCAGTCGACGTCGTACCTTGATTGCCCGAGGTCGCCGAACCTTGGTCGGTCGCGCCGCGAATCGCGGTCGAAACGATCGTCGCCGATTGAGCCGGCACGGCCGCAATCGCCGCAGACGTGACCGCGGCCAATTCGCCGGTGGCATTTTCCGCGTTGCCGGCAGCGGAAAGGCTGCCGCCCACATTCGTGGCCACGACTTGAACCGCCGCCACGATATCCGCCGCGACCGACGGATCGGACTTGGCGAGCTCCGCGAGCGAGCGGGCGACGGCCGAATTGACCGCCATTTGCCCGAACGGCACGCGCAGCGGCGCGAGCCCCGGACCGCGATCGATTTCGACGATACCGCTCAACGTACCGACCGACGTGTTCGTATTGCCGACGACGCGGACCGCGTAAACGGTGCCGCGGGCAGCCGCCACGCCCGTGGGCGTGACGATGCCGTAATCGGTGTCGTTCTTTCGCGATGGATCGACCGTCGAAACGATCTCACCCGATTTCAAATTCAGCCGAGCCTTCCGCTTCGCGCCCACCGAGATTTCTTGCAGCGTCACCACGCTGTTCTGGCGCACCGTGGCGATCGCGCCGGCAAAGGTTTCGACGTATACTTCCACGCCCGGGCCGGTCGTGATCTGCGCGTGCTCGGGAACGGTTTGATTCGCCGCCCCGGTAATGGGTTGCGGCGCTTCGCCCTCGACCGTGAAGAATGCCGAGCCGTCGCCGACCTTCTTCACGATGTGGGCATCGGCAGCTCCAGCGAGCGTCGCCGCGGCGGAAAAAACGACGACGAAACCAGCGACGCTAACAAGCGAACGGCAACGAATCATGGTATGTGGGATGGGAACGCGGACGGCTCTAACGGGCGTCGATCTCCGTCCGGGAGCGCTCTTTTTGCAAACCCAAAGCGCGCAAAAAATCCTGTGAAATGACGGGCGGACCCTCGGAGAGGGCCGGGTGTAAACGACCCTATATGCGTTTATCTCGTCGCTTCAGCTCGTGTGTTTTCATCACCGACCATGCTTCATACATGGCGTGCAAACGGGCAAAATAATACCCGGCTCGGCCGTCCAGAAATCCGCGCTGCCAGAAATATACATAGCCGAATCGCAGCAAGGGCCTAAAGGGCAAGCGGCGCGCAAGGCGTTTGAGCCGACGCCGACGACGGACTTCCGGCAACTGGAGCGCTTCCTCGCGGTCGCCTGCGAGCGCGACGCGCGCCTCCCAGTTCGAGTACCGGTTGTGCTTCTCGACGAACACTTCGATCGAGGGGAAGGCGTAATGATCCATCTCGCACTGCAGTCGGCCGGTTGGTCCGCGCACGACCAGATGCTCGTGAACCTCGTTATCGCCGCTGGCGGTGTCGGCCGCGGTGATTTGCTCGTAGCGACCAAGGCGATGCCGGAAAAGGCGCAGGTTCCAGTTGGGATAGTACGCGTGCCGCAGCCACTGCCCCATAAATTGAAACCGACGGTTGATCCAGTAGCCGTCGATCGGATGACTCGGGTCGCCGACGATCGCACGGATTTCCGAAGCCGCGCTTGCCGGCATGACTTCGTCCGCGTCGAGGATCAATACCCACGGGTGGGCGAAAGGGAGCGATTCCAGCGCCCAGTTCTTTTTCTTCGGCCAAGTGCCGTTGAACTCGAACTGGGCGACCTTCGCTCCGTGCGCTTGAGCGATGCTCGCCGTCGCGTCGGTGCTATGGGAATCGACCACCCAAATCTCGGCCGCCCAGGCCACGCTCGCGAGACAGCGCGGTAGATTCGCCGCTTCGTTGCGGACCGGCACGAGCACCGAGAGCGAAACTTTGTCTTCGCTGACGGAAAGCGTCGAAGCAGGCGGCATCGTCATGATCCAACGTCGCCCTCAGGCCGCTTGGCAAGCTGGAGCGGCGAAACCGGGAAATACGCTTGCCCTGTTCGGCGAGCCATCGCCTTGTCGCGGCATCGCCGCGCCCGTGTCGCCTCGCCGCTCATACGCCTTGCCCTCGGAGGACGATGTCCTTCCGCCCGCTGAGCGATGGCTTGTGCTCCAAGCGTCGGCGGTCGTCGTGTTCGCAAGTTGGGCCTGCGGCGGAAGCTACCCGTGGGGGCCGCCCTGCATTCTCGCGCTCGTCGCCCTGGGTTTGCCGATTGCCTTTCTGCGTGCGCGGCACGTCGGCCGCAGTCGCTGGTGGCCGTTCGTGCCGGCGATCGCTTGGTTGGTTTTCTGTGGCATTGCGTGGTTGAACCCGAGCTATCGCGCGCTGCCCAATGGCAGCTGGTTGCCGCAACCGTTCCACGCCTGGCTGCCAGCCACGGTGGATCGGACGCATACCGTCATCGCATGCGAGCCTTGGCTCGCCGCGTTGCTCGAAGGTGGGGTGCTCGTCATGGCGGCGCCATCGCACCGTGCGATCCTGTGGTTATGGCGCGTCATCGCCTGCAACGGCTTTGTGCTCGCCGCGGTCGGCGCGTGGGTGAAGTTCACGGGCACTGAGCAAATGCTCGGCTTCATCGAGCCGCCCGAGCCGACGTATTTTTTCGCGACCTTCTTCTACAAAAATCATTGGGCTGCCTTCGGCGCGCTTGCAGGAGCGGTGGCCTTGAGCCTGGTTCTCTTCGACTGGGGAACGTCGGTGCGCGGCGATCCCGATGCGAAGGGCCGCGTGGTATTGTTTGGCGGCGCCGGTTTGCTCACGCTCGGCACGCTGCCGCTGCCGGGCTCGCGCGCCGGCGCGTTGCTCGCCATCGCGATTGTAGCCACGTTTCTCGTGTTGATTCCGGTCGCCTTGCGCCGATCTCGCGCGGACCCGCGCCGGCTCACGGTGTCGGCCCTTTACGCGGCCATCGCCCTCGGCGTCATCGGATTTGCCGTCGACGCCTATTGGCCGCGCGCCGCGATCGATCTCGACCGGACGCGGCAAGAGCTGGGCGTCGCCGCCGACACGACGCCCAATCTACGCTGGTCACTGAGTCGCGATACGTGGCGCATGGCGCGCGATCGTCCATGGTTTGGCTGGGGTCCGGGCAGCTTCGAAATCGTGTTTCCTGTGTACCAGGGAAACTACCTTCGTTCGGCGGACGGACGACCGGAAGCGCGCATCGAAGATGCCCATAACGATTGGCTGCAGCTGCTCGCCGAATGTGGCGTGATCGGCGCGAGCCTGATCGTGCTGCCGTTCGGCGTGTGTTTGGCGCGCGGATGGAAGAGCGACTCCTACGCCGCTCGCTGGATTGCCGCGATGTGCGCGCTCGTCGGGATTTACGCTCTCATCGACTTCCCGTTCCGCAATCCCGCGGTGCTCATGCTGTGCACCGTGATTGTGACGACCGCGTATCGGCTCCGCAACCGCACGCGCATCGTAGGCTCAGCCGTAACAATTCAATTGAACCGCGAATAGACGCGAATGAACGCGAATGAAAATTCCGTTGGTTGGCACTTCTCCGTGAGCCACCGAAGGTGGTCAGGGATAGATATTCGGATCCCCTCTCTCCTTTGATATTCGCGTGAATTCGCGTCCATTCGCGGTCCTTACTGCATGGGCCCGGCTCAGTCGGGCTCACCCAACTAACGCTCACGTCTTCGAGGACGCCTGATAGTGCTTCGAATAGTACTTCGCCCGCTGGTAGCTGTAGCCTTTGTAGTAATATTGGCCCGCAAATCCTGCCGGCATCGCATTCAGCACCACGCCTGCCACCTCGAGCTCCGTTTGCCGAAGCCGCTCGAGGACGTCGCGGACCGCGCTGCGCGATACGGCGTTGAAGCGGCAAATGTAGACGAGTTCGTGGCACACTTTCGCGAACGCCATCGCGTCGGGGAAAATGCCCGCGGGCGGCGTGTCGAGAATCATGATGTCGAACTGGCGCTGCAGCGCTTCGAGCAGCTGCGTCAGCTTGCCCAGATCCATCAACTCCGAGGCGCGACGGCTCAGGCCACCGGTGCGCAGCAGGTAAAGTCCCGGATGAATCTCCAAGATGCCGAGCCGGGGATCTTTGAGCAGATCGCCGCTCAGATCGCCTCCCTCGTCGAGCCAGCGGATAAGCCCTGCTTTATTGTCGACCGAGAAATTCCGGTGCTGAGCCGGCCGGCGCAGATCCGCGTCGACCAGCAGTGTGCGCCGACCGTGCGCGACACAACACTCGGCGAGGTTTGCGGCAATGAAGCTCTTTCCTTCGCCCGGTGCCGTGCTCGTGATGAGAATCGCCTTCGGCGGATCGATCTTCGACGAAAGGCTCAGCTGACTATACAGCGCCCGGAATTGCTCGGAGACGGCTTCGTCCTTTTCGGTCTTCGCGAGAAATGGACGCTCGCGTTCATCCACGCGGCTCACCGAGCCGATTTCGCCCAGCAAATCGCAGCCCAGATGGAATTCGACGTCGGCCGCGCTGCGGATCCGGCCAAAGAACATTTCGGCCGAGAAGGGATAGCCGAGAATGATCGCAATCGCGAGAGCGAGCGTGATGAGCAAAGCCTTCTGTGCGTTCGGCGAGAAGGGCGCGCCGGGCTGCGTCGCGTTTTCGGAAATCTTCAGGTTCACGCCCCGGAGTTGCGCGGAAACGACGGCGTCGTTCAGCCGGGAAAGGAGCTGCGTGTAGCTCGCGGTGTCGCTGTCGACCTCGCGGCGCAGGATGTTGTATTTGACGCCGACCTCATCGAGCGCGAGCGCGTCCTTTTCGGCTTTTGCGCGCTGTTCGCCCAGCTGCCGCTCCTCGTTGAGCGCCTTCTCCCGCTGGCCGCGTAGTCCGGCGACCGCCGTTTCGACCTGTTTGTCGCGCGCCTTCTCCAACGCCTCCATCGAGCTTTCATTTTCGATCATCGCGGGGTGCCGGCGGCCGTACCGCTGCCCCATGACCGCTCGCTTGGCGCGAACTTCCGAAATCTGCTTCGCAATCTCGCCGAGACCTTCGAACCCCTTGACCGAAGCCAGCTGAGTCGGGTCGTCGCCACGTTTCAGGATCGATTCGACCTGCTGCAACTGCGCCTCGATGCCGACCCGCGCCACGCGCGCGGCGGTCGCACTGGCGTTCAGCGATTTCAGGCTGTCGACCACGATGTTCTGACTGGCCTCCAACGACACCAGGTTGAAGTGCTGTCGATATTCCTGCAGCGCACGTTCGGCCGCTTCGGCCTTCTTGCGCATGTCTTCGGCTTGGTCGCGGAGGAAGGCGAGCGCCGCGTCGTTGTTCGCGCTGCTGCGGTCGACCGCGTAGCGAATGGCGAGCTCGGCAAATCGATTGGCCAAGAGCGCGGCGGCGGCCGGATCGCGATGCACAGCGTCGATCGCGATCAACGTCGTGTTCGGCTTGCGCTGAAACGAAAGCGAACCCTTGACGATACCCTTGACGCGGGCATCGACGTCTCCCCGCGCGTTCTTCGGCTGGTATGGCTCGACGATCTGCTTGCGCTCCTCCGGGCTAAACGAAGCGACAACGCGATCGAGCAATTCAGGGCTATGCAGTTGCTCCAGTCGGGTCGCAACCAACATTTCCATTCCAGCCAGCCCCATCATCTCGCGCGTTTCGATACGTTCGCTGCGGTCGACCACGAGTGACGCGGTCGCGGCATACAACTTCGGCCGGCGCATTTGCGCCCACGCGACGAGCGTGCAAATGACCACGGCCAACGCCACGGCGACCAAGAGGTGCGACCGCAGCACGATCAAAGGCTGGCGCAGATCGAACGTCGCGGGCGCGACCCCGGCTCGCGCCGACGCGGCAGGTTTGCTCGGCGGTCGGACGGGTTGGTTTTTTTCAGCCATGAGGTCGATTAGAACACGCGCTCGGGCACGAAGACCACGTCGCCCGGTTGCAGGATGAAACTCTCGCCCGCCGCCGCCCGGCCCTGGATGAGCTTTTCGACGTTGACGGTGAACGACTGCTCGCTGCCGGCCTCGTCTTTGCGCGTCACCTTCACCGCATCGCCCTTCGCGATGCGCGTCAGTCCGCCGGCGCCCGTGATCGCTTCGACGATCGATATACCACCCGCCTCCGGCGGGAAGGCCTGCTTCCCTTGTTTGCCGACCTGGCCCAACACCATCACTTCTTTCGGGCTATATTCGACGACGCTGATCGAGACCTCGGGATGAATGAAGATTTCGCCCTCGATGTAGCGCTTCGCGATCAGCTTTTGCGCTTCCACGAGCGTCAATCCGGCGACTTTCATCGCGCCGAGAAGGGGAATATTGACCTCGCCGGCGCCGTTTACGCGCTGATCCACCGCGACATCAGGTTCGTCATGGACCGCCACGTGGATGATATCTCGAGGAAAGAGACGGTACTCTTTGGCCGCCGCGCTGGTCTCTTCCGCGGCCCGCGAGAACGAGGTCGCGCCAACCAACAGGCACAGAAAGGTGAGTAGTCGAGAAAGAGTCATCGCACGGGTCGCGTCAGCCGAACCCGCGTGAGGTGAAAACACCCCTGCGTCCTCTGCACAAGGCTAGAACCGCACGACGACCCCGGCACCGAAATTAACTCGGTCGTAAGTCGACGCTAACAGCGATGAAGCATTGTCGCGATATCCCGCCGATAGATCGCACGAAATATTCTCCTTGAGCGCGTAAGCGAGCCGTCCGCGGAGGGTATAACCGTGGTCGTGACGATTGAGCAGCCCGCGGTAGCTTTGGAACTTGGAATCGTTCCAGCCGGCGCTGGCCTCGACGGTAAGCTTTTGCGTGAGGACATGCACCACCTGCACGGAAACATCGAACGCACGAACGGATTGGTCGGCGGCAGTCACCCCGAGGCTTCGGCTGGCGAGCAGGCTCCACGTCGTCTTTTCTTCCGCCGCCCACGCGAGTTGGGTCGAGATATAGGCGTCCGTGCTGCCCGAGAACCCGGAGTTTTTGAAGCTCCGCCGATTCACCCCAAGATTGATGTTGCCGGTAATTTTCGGCGCGAGTTCGCCTTCGGCGCCCACGGCATAGCGCCAATCCCGGGCGTCCGGCGCCGGCGTGGCGCTCGCGCGTTTGGAGGTCCAGGATCCGAGGTAGGTCATGCCCGCCAAGAGCTTGAGCTTCGGCGAGTACACGTGGACGGCATAGAGACCGAGGTCGTACGTATTGGGGGAGCTATAGCCGCGGGTGAGATAGTTGCTCGTCACGTAGTCCGCGAGCGCCCGCAGCCCGAGCTTCTCGGTCGCCAGATATTCAAGCGAGCCGTTGAAGGTCAGATCGTCGGAACGGGTCCGGGCATTGACGAATTCGTTCGCGATCGTGTTCCGACGATAATCGAGCCCGGCGCGCACCGTCGTCTTGTCAGAGGGCACGTAGCCGACTTTTGCGTTAAAATACGGATCGGCTGTGTTCTGGTCGGAATGGTCGGCGAACGCCTGGGCAACGAGACCGAGCGACGCGTCGGCGGTCACGATGCCGGAATCTCTAATATATTGGATATTCCCATCGACGGTCCCAATCGTGTCCGAAACCTCCGAATTGCTGACAAAAATGTTCGAGTCGTAATCGACGCGTGCGCTCGCGCTGCCAACGAGCCGCCCGTGCTCGAGGGTCGCGAAAGCAAAGGCGATAGGAGATGTCGCGAGGAGGCCGGCAACAAGGAGCCCGCAGTAACGTGGGAACGCGCGCATGAGAGGTGTGGGAATCAATACGCCCAATCCAAAGCCGTCGAATTCAGCGTATTGAGCGATACAAACCACCAGGCCGAGAACGGATGTCGATCAAAAACGCCGAGCGCAATCGATCCGCTGGCGAATGAAATATAGCACGCGGACGGGCCCGGATATAGAAGTCGGCCACCCCTGCCATCCACCGACTTATTCGCCAAGAATGAAGCTGACGTATCGAGCCTCGCCGATCCACTGTCGCGCGTTCCCTCTGTGATTGCATCCACGAGCAATAGCGTAGCGACGATCTTTCGGGCGTACTGGCGCGCGCTTGCTCACTACGCGGGCGCACGATTGTGGCTGACGGTCATGCTCCTCATCGCGACGGGCTTATTGGAAGGCTACGGCCTGCTGCTCTTGTTGCCCTTGTTGCATACCTTGGGCTTCGGCGCCGCGCTATCGGCGCGGGGCGCGAATTGGGCCGTGGCCACCCTGAGTGCGGCGCATGCTCCCCTTACCCTGTCGGTCATTCTCGGATTGTTCGTCGGGATCAAAACGCTCCAAGCGATCCTGCGCGCCGCCTCGAATACGTTGAGCCTGCGCATCGACACCGCGTTCATCTGCTTTCTGCGCGACCGGTTCTATCGCGCGATGATGGACGCCAATTGGCTGTTCCTGACCCGCAGTCGGGGCTCCGAGCTAAGCGACGCCTTGTTGACCGAGCTGCCGTCGGTCTCGATCGTCACGCGGCAGTTGCTAATGCTATTGAGCTCGGCGGTGATCGCCTCGGTGCAGATCGGCGTCGCGTTCGTGTTGTCGCCCACGATGACCGCGGTGGCGGTGGGCTCGGGTGTGATCATGATGGCAGGATTGCGCCGTTTCCGCCGTCGGTCCTTTCAACTCGCCAAGACCGCGCAACAGCACCGCGCCGAAATGACCGCCGCGGTCCATGAGCACCTCGCCGGGCTCAAGATCACGAAAAGCCACGGTCGCGAAGCGCAACAATTCGGCCGCTTCACGCGAGCGATGCAGACCATCGCGGAGCACACGCTGCGCGTCCATCGCGCCCAAACGTGGACCTCGATTTGGACCGAGATCGGCGCCGTCGTCGCACTGGCTGTCTTCGTTTACGTCGCGATTGTCGCTCGTCACGTCAACGCCGCGCAGTTGCTCGTACTGGTGTTCATCTTCACGCGACTGCTCGGCCAATCCAGCTTGTTGCAGACGCTCTGGCATCAAATCGTACAGGGATTGCCGGCCTTCGCGTCGGCCGAGCGACTGCGCCACCAACTCCTCGCGGCGGCCGAACCGCCTGTTCCAGCCGACGTGAGCCGGATCGCACTGACGCAGGGGATTCGCCTCGAGCGCGTCTCGTTTCGCTACGACGCGGCGCATTCGACGACCGCGCTGTCCGGCGTCGAGGCGCTTGTGGCGGTCCGGCAAGTCACCGCCTTATGCGGCCCCTCGGGCGCCGGCAAAAGCACCTTCGCCGATATCCTGCTCGGGCTGCTCGCGCCAATGGAAGGTCGCGTGCTGGTCGATGACGCCCCGCTCAGCGGCGACCGGCTCCATGCCTGGCGACAGTCCGTGGGCTACGTACCGCAGGAGACCTTTCTCTTTCACGACACCGTACGCGCCAATCTCCTGTGGGCGATGCCGTCGGCCAGCGAAGCGGAATTGCGCATGGCGTTGCGCGCGGCCGCAGCCGAAGAGTTTGTGGATCGGTTGCCGCAGGGCATCGATACGATTGTCGGCGATCGCGGCGTACGCCTCTCCGGCGGCGAGCGGCAGCGAATCGCTCTGGCGCGCGCGCTCCTGCGGCGCCCGACCTTGCTGGTCTTGGACGAAGCGACGAGCTCGCTCGATACGCACAACGAGCGCCTCGTCCAAGATGCGATCGAACGGCTCCGCGGCGAAATCACGATCGTCGTCATCGCCCACCGCCTCTCGACCGTGCGCTTCGCCGACACGATCCCGGTGCTCGAGCACGGTCGCGTGGTGGAGTCCGGAACCTGGGAAGAACTTGGCACGCGCGACGGCGGCGTCTTTCGCCGCCTCGTCGAGGCGGATCGGAAATAGTCGAGGGCTATGACGACCGAGCCGTTTTCCCCCGAGCTAGAACATCTGTTGAGTTGTCTACGCGCGGCGCTTGGCAGTGCACCCTGGCCAGCCGCGGCCGATCTCCGATGGGATGAGTTCAGCGTCTTGATCGAGCGGCACCGCGTGGGCGCTTTCCTTTATACCGAACATGCCAAAACCCAGCGGACATCCTGGCCTCGAGCGGTCGACGATCGGCTAAAAGACATCGCCGAACAAACCCTGCAACGGGCGGTGCGCCAGTCTGCCGAGCAACTGCGGTTGCTGCGCGTGCTGGGGGAGCGCGGCATAACGGTGATCGTGGTCAAAGGGGTCGGCCTCGGCGAACGGCTGTATGGAGGCATTGGCCGTCGGCATGTGGGCGACATCGACCTGCTCGTCGCGACGAAGGACGTCGCGGAAGCGGACCGCGCTTTGCGCGCGGCGGGGCTTCGACGCACACGGCCGGACTTCGAGCTCACCGCCCGGCAATTGCAGGAATACATCCGCATCAAACCGGAATTCGAATATGTAAAGCCGCGTCCTGCCCAGCGTATCGAGCTGTTGTGGCGGCCTGAAAATCTCCCCGCCTTAGATGATATTCGGAGCTGCGCTCTGCCGCGCAACCTCGCCGGGCAAACCGTGCTCACGCTCCCGCCTGAACTCGAACTCGTCTATCTGTTTCAACACGGCGCACGTCACGGGTGGTTCAGATTGTTCTGGCTAGTGGATATCGCGCGGATGTTTCAGCAAAACGAAGCCGACTGGGCGATGGTCGCGGCGACTGCGCGCGTGCAAGGAGCCGAACGATCGATGTACCAGGCCGCGGTTTTATGCGCCTCACTGCTGGACGTACCCGCGCCTCCAGACCTGCTTCCGCCGCCAACGGAATCAGCGCGGACCACACGTTTGGCGACCCGCGCTGGCTGTGAAATCGTCGGGCCGACACCGGAAATCGAGACGACGCGTGAGTGGCTGAGCCGATTGGCATATCGGGTTCGTTTGCAAAGAACATGGCGCGCGAAATACGCCGTACTGGTGCCACACCTCTTTTCTCCCGAAAGCTGGCGCATGTGGCGTCTGCCCGATCGATGGTTCTTTTTGTACTACCCGGCGACGCCATTGCTTTGGCTTTGGCGACGTTTTGGCGGCCACCAGTCCAACGCCCCCGTCCTGAACGGGCAGTGATTGATTATCTCACGACAACCGAGCGATGGCTCTCATAGGTAAATTCCTCGCACGCAGCTGGCATGATCGAGCCCTGTTCGGCGAAGCCTTGCTTACGCTAGGCTGGGCGAAATTTCTCGTGAGCGTTGTACCCTTTCGAAAGCTCGCTCCCCGACTCGGCCGGGTACAGGGGGAAACTTCGCCCACCATTGCCGTGGCGGAGCGGAACATTGCCGTGCAAGTTTCATGGGCCGTGCAAGCCGTGGCCCGATACATCCCACTCGGCTTCGTCTGCTTGCCGCAGGCTATCGCCGCGCAACAGATGCTGCGCCGCCGCGGCATACCATCGACGATCTACCTGGGCGTTGCGCCCGATCGATCAGGCGCGCAGGCCATTCAAGCGCATGCCTGGCTTCGCGCCGGCGATAAAATCGTCACGGGCGAGCACGAAGCGGCGCGCCACGAGAAGTTAGCCAGCTTCGCCGCGTAACGCGCTCGCTTCGCGGCCGACCTGCGCGCCCGTGGACATCCATGCCGCGAGCGCAATCCACAGCGCAACGACGAACACCTTGGTACCGGGCAGACTGAACGCGGTCGTGGGCGCCCAAATCGAGACCCCGAGGGCGATCAACGCGCAGAAATCGATCGGACGGTTATTCACCCACACTCGCTGTCCGAGCCAAACGAGCGGAAAGACGAGCAACAGATCGTCGCACACATTGTGATAGGCACAGATGCGGTTCACCAACGCGACGAAGGCGAACCGATGCAGCGCGGAAGAACCCACGAGATCGCCATGAAGCTTCCACGCTATCACCGCGCTTCCGATCATCGCCGATCCAAGCACGGCAAGCGCCGGCGATACTCCCGCGGTCGCAAGAAGTGTCACCAGGCTGTAACGCTCGCTGACATGCAAAATCGCCGTCCAGCTGCTCGCAAGGCCGCCGCCCAGCGCCTGGGATAAGCCAACTTCGGTCCATCGACAGGCAGCAAAAGCCAAGACCGCGAGCGCCGCACCGACGGTGACGAGCTGCTTCCAACCGCGTGGGTTCAAGAACAGCCACGCGAAGGCCCAACCCATTTGCGGCTTGAGCATCGCACCCGCCCAACACGCGGCCGCGCACGACCATCGTCCGCGCTCAATTCCGATGTAGAGACCAACCAGCATTGCAGTCGTGAGCAACGCGACATTGCCAAATACGAGATCGGCTCTCAGTCCGGTCATCGCCAAAATGCCGAGGGCGAGAAACAATGCAGCGGAGATCGACACCTTCGAGCCCGTGCGCCAAGCCCAGCTCGCGACAATGATAACGGCCGCACTTTGACAGAGCGTAAACCAGAGTTCGATGGACGTTAACGAAAGCCCTGGAGGCAGCCACGGAATGAACAAGGCGAAAGCATAAGGTGGATAGTCCGATCTGAGCCGCGTCCCGTTTTCCGCGGTCGGAGCCGCCGCGACATGAGGATATGTGCCCCGATAAAAAGCGGTCTGCTCGCGATAGAGGGTACGCAAATCGAGGTGCCAGTATATTCTGCCGCGACCCGTGAGTTCGCTCGCGCCGCGGAGCACCGCCAGCAAAACGACCATACCCACGAGCAGAGATTTCAGATTCAACCAGCGGGGCATCGGTCACACGAGAAGGTCATCGCGGACGCGGTGTCGAACAAAACACGACGCGCCGAACGCGTTTCGCTTGCCGACAACACCGTGGACGCCTTCCGTCCTCGCTCGTCCCGTGCGTTGCTTAAAACTTCCTTTTGTTTTCGAGCCCGAACGTCTGCGCGCTGACCTGGCGCTCGTGACCGCGGCGGAATGGATCCCTCACGTCAACCGCCGCCATTACGATGGCGAGTGGAGCGGCGCGGCGCTGCGCTCGATCGGCGGTGCTGCCGGAAACATCGTGCCGGACGCCGCCGATATTTCCGCGTTCCGCGATACGGCGTTGTTGGCGCGTTGCGCGTATTTTCGCGACGTGCTCGCGACGTTTCGCTGTACGCTACAAGCGGTGCGGTTGCTCCGACTTCATCCGCGCTCGAATATCGCGGAGCACGTCGATCACGCCCTGGACTTCGAGGACGGCGAAGTGCGCCTCCACATTCCGATCGAGACGAACGACGACGTGAAATTCTATCTCGACGGCAGCCGCTTGGTGATGGCGCCTGGAGAATGCTGGTACACGAACGTCAATCTGCCCCATGGCGTCGAAAATGCCTCGAGCACCGATCGCGTCCACTTGGTGATCGATTGTCAGGTCAATGACTGGATGCGCGAACTGTTCGCGACCACACCGCGACCGCCGGTCGATCACTATTCCGCGCTTCTCTCTCTGCCGGAAAGTCCAAATTCCGCGACGCTGCTCTCCGCCGTGTCCGACTACGCAGCCAACGTTCCGGCCCATCCGCGCTTCCGCGTCGACCAAGCGACGCTGATTGTTCAATGGCCGGAACAGCATGCCTGGCAGATTCGGTTGCGACCGGACGCATCGGACAACGGCTGGGCGATGCGGCTCGAAACGTCGCCGGATCCGACGCTCCGGCATCGTGACGATGTGGAGGGTTTGCTCGCGGCGCTGCGGACGGCGCTTCCCGGCCTGGCTGTGGAGCAGCACGACCCAATGGCATGATCGGGGCGCTGCCCTCTCGACTGCTCGGCGAGGAGACTCCTGAGGTCGAATGGCTTTGGTCGGACGGAGCTCGGTTCGTCGCCGGCCGCGATGACGTCGATCACCGGGAGGTCG
>CBINOT010000119.1:0-18901 GCA_966252355.1 uncultured Opitutus sp.
CTTTCGGTGCCGCCGTGGCTCAGCGATTACAGCAACGGGCTGATGGTCCGGAGCGGCGGAAATCTCGTGCGCTGGATGCATATCACCCCCTGGAAGCAAGACGTGGAATCGTGCGATCGCGTCGGCCTGATTCAGGCGATGCCGGCGGGCGACGCGGAGAAAGATTCGAGCGGCCGCGCGTGGGAGCAGCGCGTCGAGGTCATGCGCGATGCCATGATCTACAATCGGAACAATCCCAGCATCTTCTTCTACGAATGCGGCAACAACGGCATCAGCGAGGCGCACATGGCGGAGATGAAAGCGCTGCGCGATCGTTACGATCCGCATGGCGGACGAGCGATCGGCTCGCGCGACATGCTCGGCAGCGAGGTGGCGGAGTACGGGGGCGAAATGCTGTATATCAACAAGAGCGCGCGCCACCCGTTCTGGGCCATGGAGTACTCGCGCGACGAGGGCCTCCGAAAATATTGGGATGAGTTTTCCCCGCCGTTTCATCGCGATGGCGACGGCCCGCTGTACAACGGCCAGGACGCCCGCGTGTACAATCGGAATCAGGACTCGCACGCTCGCGAGGATGTGGATCGCTGGTACGATTACTGGCGCGAGCGCCCCGGCACCGGCACGCGCGTCAACAGCGGCGGCGTGAACATTATCTTTTCCGATACGAACACGCATCACCGCGGCGCGGAGAACTATCGACGGAGCGGTGAAGTCGATGCCCTGCGGATTCCGAAAGACGGTTTCTTCGCCCACCAAGTGATGTGGGACGCCTGGGTCGATATCGAGCGGCCGGCGGCGCACATCGTCGGCCACTGGAATTACGCGCCCGACGTGAAGAAGAATGTCTACGTCATATCGTCGGCGGATCAGGTCGAGCTATTCGTAAACGGTCGGTCGTTGGGCCGCGGACGACAAACGAATCGCTTTCTCTTCACGTTCGAAAATGTCGCCTGGGAACCCGGCACCTTGCGTGCCGACGGATTCGATGGCGCCGGAAAACGGGTGTGTCAGGCCGAGCTGACGACGGCGGGCGAGCCGGCCGCGCTGCGACTCAAGCCCATCGCGCGTCCGCAGGAATTGCGTGCGGATGGCGCCGACCTCTTGCTGGTGGAGGTCGAGGTGGTGGACGCGCAGGGCCGTCGTTGCCCGACGGCGTTGAACGAGGTCGAGTTCGCCCTGGAGGGGCCTGCCGAGTGGCGCGGCGGCATCGCGCAAGGGCCGGATAACTTTATTCTTTCGCGCCGACTGCCCGTCGAATGCGGCGTCAACCGTGTCTTGATCCGCGCGGCGACTACTCCGGGGAAAATCGCACTGCACGCGACGTCCGCGGGTTTGAAGTCCGCGAATATTGAAGTCGAGTCGCGGCCCGCGCCCGTGAGCGACGGCTTGTCGACGACGTTGCCCGCGACCGGCCTGCCTTCGCTGTTGGAGCGCGGCCCGACGCCCGCGACGCCGTCGTTCGTCGCCACCCGGATCGCGGTGCCGGTGGCGCAGGTGACGGCCGGCTCGAATGGGGAGAAGGCGAGTGCGAGTATCGATGACAACGAAACGACGGCGTGGACCAGCGACGATCGAATCGCGGCGGGATGGATCGAGTATTCCTTTGCGCGCGACGTGCACCTGACCGAGGCGACCATGAAACTCACCGGCTGGCGGCAGCGCAGCTATCCGATTCGGATCACGCTTGGCGGGACCGAAGTGTATCGGGGTTCGACGCCGAAGAGTCTCGGTTATGTGACGTTGGCCTTGAAGCCCGCGACCGGCCGCACGCTGAAAATCGAGTTGCTCGAGGGGAGCGCGAACAAGGACGCTTTTGGCATCACCGAACTCGCCAACCAAAAGGAGAACGCTTCGACGGGCGCGGATCGAATCGGTGCGAATACGCTCAGCATCGTCGAGGCGGAATTTTACGAGGCCGTCGGCGACGCCCGATGAAGCCATCTGCCTTCCGGTTCGAATCGTTCTCCTAACCTATGTCACGTATCGCAATTGTCGGTCCCGGCGCCATTGGCAGCGTGCTTGCGGCGCTGCTTCACACGACGGGGCGTCATGACGTCATTCTCTGCGCGCGGCGCGCGCTGCCCGAATTGACGGTGCAGACGACCGCCGGACTCGTTCGTTTTGCGCCGCCGGTGATCACCGACGTCGCGGCGGCTCCGGCGGTCGACTGGGTGTTGGTGACGACCAAAGCGTACGATGCCGCCAGTGCGGCGGCGTGGCTTGCGCCGCTTGGTGCGAAAGGCGCTCCGGTCGCGATCGTCCAGAACGGCGTCGAACATCGCGAGCGTTTCGCGGCCTATCTGCCGGCGGAACGGCTGGTCCCCGTGATGATCGACTGCCCGGCCGAACGAAATGGCGCGAATGTCGTGCAACGCGGCGCGGCGAAGATGAGCGTAAGCGACGATGCGAACGGCCGCGCCTTCGTGGCGCTCTTTGCGGGCAGTTCGGCGGTCGCGTCCACGACCGGCGATTTGAAATCGGCTGTCTGGCGCAAGCTGTGCGTGAATGCGGCCGGCGTCGTGTCGGGCTTGGTGAACCAGCCCTCGGGGGTGATGCACGACGAAGATGCGGCCGCCGTGGCGCGTGCGATCGTCGCCGAATGTGTCGCCGTCGGTCGCGCCGAGGGCGCGACGTTGCCGGAAGATGTCGCTGACGCGGTTATCGGCGGCTATCGCGCGGCGCCGGCGGATGGCGTGAATTCCTTGCATGCCGATCTGATGGCCGGCCGCCCGACGGAAATCGACGCCCGCAACGGCGTGATTGTGCGGCTTGGGCGCAAGCACGGTATCGCCACGCCATATAATGAGATGGCGGTCCGCCTGGTGAACGTCCTGACCCGCCGCCCGCGATGATGCGATCGATGTAGGGCGGGGGCTCCGAACCCCGCCGCTCCGCGTCGCATGGTGTACGGTGAGCCGGATCGACCGGAGAGCAGGCAGGCAGCACAAGCGAGAGACCTTCACCCCGCCGCCTGTCATCCTGAGTGCAACGAAGGATCCAAGCTTGGCGGTTTGAACCACGAATGGACCCGAAGGAACACGAATGTCCCAAACCGTTCTCCCGCGAATCACGCGAATCGACGCGGATGAATTGATGTAGATGCGGACCGCTCGTCCGCTGACGCCGGGATCGATGTAGGCGGGGTCTCCGAATCCCGCCGCTCCGCGCGTTGTACCCCGGGAAAACCATTCCACGCTCGCGCGCCCGCCCTCGATGCGTGCGAACACTCGTATCGGGTCTACATCGTCGGCTCCGACGGCGGGGGACGGAGACCCCGCCCTACCATTCAGACGTTTTTGCCCCGCGCATTCTGCGCTTTAGCCGACCCCGCGCTATGCCGTTAACGATTAACCGAGCTGGCCGTTGCTGAATCGTGCTGCCATTGATTCTTCGCCTTAGCATGCCGCGCTTCAGCGGCGCCCCCATGATCACCGCCTCGATTTCAGATTCCCGCGGCTGGCAGCGCACCGGGTCGACGTCCGCGTTGCGTCGCCGGAACACGGTCGGGCGCTCATTCGCGCCGTTTACCGCGTGACTTCCTCGCTTCCCGTTTTTTTCGCGGCCCATGCCGGCGCGCTGCCCGGATTTACGACGTATGACGGCGTGATCATCGCCGGGTACGTGGCGTTCTTGCTCAGTCTCGGGATCGTGTTCCGCCGGCTGAGCCAGAACACCTCGGATTATTTTCGGTGCGGCGGCGCGATGCCTTGGTGGATCACCGGCACGTCGGCCTGGCTTTCGGTGTTCTCCGCCTGGGCGTTCGTCGGCGCCGCCTCGGATGTCTACCGCGCCGGGCTGCACGTCATGCTGGTTTTCTATGCGTCGGTCCCCGCCATGATCGGCGTCGCCGTGCACACCTGCGTGCGGTTTCGGCGGCTGCGGGCGATCACCTGGATGGAGGCGGTGCGCGAGCGGTTCGGGGCGGTGACCGAACAATTCTATACGTGGATCCGCGTGCCCATCGAGTTGGTGAAAGCGGGCTTCACCTTGATGTCGATCAGCGTGTTCATCGCGGCGGTGATGAACCTCTCCACGAATCACGTCATCGTGGCCCTCGGCGTCACGATCACGATCGTCGCCTTCGCCGGCGGCGCGTTTGCGGTGCTCGCCAGCGATTTCGTCCAACTCCTCCTGGTGATGACGATCACGACGCTGGCGGTGTTGTTGACATTGCATCAGCCGGAGATCGGCGGTCTCACCGGCCTGATCGACAAAGTCGCGGCGGCGCATCCCGCGCATTTGCGCCTGTGGATCGGCTGGCAGCCGATGATTCTCGTCGCTTACGGCGTCGCGTTCGCGTGCGTGAAATTCGTCGAGCTGAACAGCATGGAGTTCTCGACCATGTACCTGATGCCGAAGAACGAGGCGCATGCGCGGCGGATGGTGTGGATTCCGCTGATCGGCGGCTTCGTCGGACCGGTCCTGTGGGTCATTCCGCCGCTCGCGGCGACGATTTTGTATCCCGACATCGCGGCCGTTTTTCCGCAGCTTTCGAAACCGACCGAAGGCGCGTTCGTCGCCGTCGCGATGCGCGTCATGCCGGTCGGGCTGCTCGGACTGCTGATGTGCGCGATGTTCGGCGCCACGCTGACGAACATGGATGCGGCGGTGAACAAATACGTCGGCGTGTTCGTGCGCAGTTTTTATCGCCCCGTGCTCCGGCCCGATGCGAGCGAGCGGCGGCTGCTCGCGGTCAGCAAGCTCTGCACGCTGGTTTTCGGCGCGATCATCATCGTGCTCGCGGTCGTGATTAACACGTACCGCACGAGCGACGTGTTTACGCTCCTGAACCAGTTCATGGTCAGCTTGGCGCTGCCGCTCACGATCCCGGTGTTCTTCGGACTCTTCGTCAAACGCACGCCGCCATGGTCGGGGTGGGGCACCGCGCTCGCCGGTTTCGCCTTCTCCGCGTGGGCGAACTTCGTCTTTGCGCGCCAGATTCATGCGGCGGATTTCGTGCCGCGGCTGCCTGGTTTTGTGCAGGGCTGGCTGGGCGGCAGCGGGACGACCCTCTCGGCCGGCGAGCGCAGCGATCTCTTGCTGGCCGTGACCGTGCTCGGGACTTTGCTGGTCGGCTCGCTGGTGTTCTTCGGCTCGCTGTTCGCGTACCGGAGGTCCACGGCTGAGCACCGCGAGAGCGTCGAGCGCTTCTTCGCCAAATTGAAAACGCCGCTCGAGCCGACTTCGGAGCAGTCGCGTTTGAGCGATGAGCCGGTCTACCGCCTCCTGGGTTTGCTTTGCCTCGTCTACGGCGGCTTCGTCCTGCTGCTCGAGTTTATTCCCAATGGATTGGTCGGTCGGCTTTGCTTCCTGGCGGTGGGACTCGTCATTGGCGGCGCCGGTGCGGCGCTCTACGCGATGGCGAACAAACGCCGCGCGGCTGCCAAGGCCGACGCTGTTCTGACCGCAGCGAACGGAAACCGCGAAATCTCGCCGCGCCTTTGAGCGAGGTCCGCGTAAAGCAGCATAGGCTTCCAATCGATTTTTCCCGCGAATGGCGCGGATGCCCGCGGATAAATCCACCGCAGGAGGCAGATGGTTCCATTCGTGTCCCTTCGTGTCGATTCGTGGTAGCTGATCGAGTTCGGCCAAGTTGAAGCATCTCTTGGTTTGAATCCGCGTTTATCCGCGTCATTCGCGGGAAATCGGAATGGGCCGGATTGGATCGATCGTTCTCCCGCGGATAGCGCGGATGCCCGCGGATGGCGGCTTGGTTGGGATCGCGGTCCGGCATTACCGCGCACGGCGCACTTTGAGTTCGAGCTTCGGCGCATTGTGCCGATTGACATCGTGTGGTTCGCGGGCACCGCCATGCCGTGGAGAAACGTCGGGGGCGCAAAGCCCCTCCCAACGCGCGATCCCGGAGTGTCGTGCCGACGAATGAATCGACGCGTGACGAGCCGGCCTGGCCCGCCGCACCGCGGCGCCTCGGCCTCCATTCGCGCGCGGCGCCTCCCGCCCCGCCACCTCCCGAGTTAACTGCTAACCGAGCAGGGAGTCGAGTTCACGCGTCCGCTTCGCATTGTCGCCGCCATTGCTTCCGGCGACCGATCGCTGCCCCAACAGCGGTTTATCCGCCAAATTTCCTGCGTTGTTGATCTCAGAAAAGGTACCCCATGAAACCGTTGATTCCAGCACTACATTCAACGCGGCCAGATCGCCGCATCCCGGCGCGTACCGCCGTTATCCTCGCCCTCTTCGCCGCCTGCTCGGTTCGCGCGCAAGAGGCGTCGCCGGACAGGACCGCGGCCAGCGCGTCGAATCGCGCGATTCCCGTCGAGACCGTTACCGACGGCGTCCGCAAGGAGGACCCGTTGCTGTTGTCGCCGTTCACGGTGAACACCGACAAGGACAACGGTTTCGCCGCCACCAATGCCGGCACCGCGACGAAGCTCGGCCTCGATATGAAGGATATGGCCGCGCCGTATTCGGTCATGACCGGCGAGTTTCTCGCGGCGCTGAATATCACGGATATTCAAGAGGCGGCGCTGTGGTCGACCAACGGCGCGCCGGTCATCGACGCGCAAGGCGCCGACCAATTCGCCGCGCCGAGCATGTACAATATTCGCGGCCAGGTGATCAACGCGGGCCAGCAACGAAACTTTTTCACCACGGCGGCCACCGCCGACATGTACAATACCGAGCGCGTCGACTTCGGCCGCGGCCCCAACGCCGTGCTCTTCAATACCGGCGCCAATAGCGTCCTCGGCGGCGGCATCAGCAGCCAGACCAAGCGCGCACGCGTGGACCGCACCTTCGCGAACATCGGGTTCACCGTCGGCTCGTGGGATTATTATCGCGCCACGCTCGACGTGAACCAGCGGCTCTCGGACAAGTTCGCGCTGCGCGCCAATCTGCTCTGGCAGGACAAAGGCGGCTACATGGACCACGAGTTCGAGAAGCGGAAAGGCATCACTCTCGCCGGCACCTATCGCCTGAGCAACAAGACGGAGCTGCGCTTCGAGGGCTTGCACGACAAGATCGCCCGCACGCGTCCGACGTTTCCGTCCTTCGATCGCCTGAGCGGCTGGGACGGCGTCACGGTCTTCGACGCGCCGATCACCAACGCGCAGCTCACCGCGCTCGGCGTCAACGGCGAGCGGCAGGGCATCGAGCGGCTCGGCAACGATTTCGTTTTCGTCCCCGGCATGGATACGATCATGAACTGGACGAACATGGCGCGCTCGCGCCGCGGCGACTCCACGCCGAACGTCCCGCTTTATTCCGGCGGCCGCGTCTGGACGCGCAATGGCAACGGCGAGATCCTCGAATTCGGCAACTGGGCGCTGCAACAGCGGCCGGCCGCGCCGAGCCCCACCACGAACGGCGACCAAGTGCCGTTCAAGTGGAACACCTTTCTGCCCGACGACCGCTTCGATCGCGCGATCGCCAACTCGAAATTCCGCATTCCCGGCAAGACGTTCACGAATGTCCCGAACGACGCCAATTACACGTCGTGGGACAAGAGCTGGAGCGGCGGTCTCACGCACCAATTCAGCGACACGCTGTATTTCGAAATGGCCGGCACCTACGACAAATATCACGAGAAGTTCTTCAATAACATCAATGGCTTCCGCGATTCGTTTCTCGACCTGAACAAGAATCTCCCGAACGGGCTGCCGAATCCGCACTATCTCGATGTCTACGGCCAGGGCCAGGAACGCCTGCGCGAGCGCTTCATCGACAACGCCGGCTTGCGCGCGAGCCTCAATTACATCTTGGACCTCGGCAAGTGGGGCGGCTACACGCTGAATCTCACCGGCGCGTTCACCCGCTTGGAACGCGATAACCGGCAGACGATCGCCAGCATCGCGACCGCGACCGATCCGCGCGAATGGCAGGGCCAGGGCATCAACATCCGCGAATATTGGAACGACACCGAGCGCACGTTCTCCGCGGATCGCCTGCCGACGAGCTTCTTCAATCGCGTTCCGTCGACCGACGGCAACAGCTTCACCACCACGACGCAGGCGATCAATCCCCGCTGGGTGCTCAACGACTGGGGCGATGAAACCGAATCGCAGCGGCAGGGCATCATTGCCGCGGCCGGCCGGTATTTTAAGAACAAGCTGGTCCTCTCCGGCGGCGTGCGCTTCGACCAATGGAAACGCGAAGTGCGCAGCCGTCCGACGAGCTTCGGCTTCCTGCCCGTCAATGCGACCTGGGACGGCTTCGCCTTGGACGATCGCTACTGGCGTCCGGACGCTCCGGCCGACTGGAAGTCGCTCAAATACATTCCGAAGGACGCCAACGGCAACCCGACGTCCACCGTGCCGATTCTCGCGATCGACCGGCCGACGGTCGCCGGCCCGAACGGCGTCAATGTCCCCAATCCGCTCTACGCCAACGACCGCTTCCGGAACGACTACAACGCCCCGGTGCGCAAATCCCACGGCATAAATAAAACCGGCAGCGCGGTCTTCCATCTCACGTCCTGGCTCACCCTCGGCGGCAGCTACGGCGACAGCTACGCGGCTCGGACCGGCGGCGGCTACACGCTCGAAGGCGACGATGCCGACCCGGAGCGCGGCCGTTCGTACGACGCGGTCCTCCGTCTGTCGCTCTTCCAGAAGCGCGCGCTCGGCGGCATCGATATTTCCGCGCGCCAATATTTCAACCGGCGCGAAAACGTCCTCGGCGATCCTCCGGGCAAGAGCCAGTTCAACAGCTTGCTCTCGCGGAACGCCTATAACGATCCGACGCTCAACGGCCGCAACCAGCTCGGATTCCAGGACGTCATCGGCGGCGATTTCACCGCCCAAAAGAACAAGGGCATCGAAATCGAAGTCGCGGGCCGCATCACGAAAGGCTGGCGCATGACCGGCAGCCTCGGCACGGGCCGCATCGACGACTACGATCGCTGGAAGCACACGCAGGCGTATTTCCAAGGCCGGGCCGACGAGCTGAAACAAGTGCTCATCGCCGCGGGCGGCGTGCTCGACACGACGCAGAAGCCGACGAATGCCCCCAGCGCGCCCGGCCTCGCCGTGGATCCCCAAAGCTCGCCGGCGCTCATCGCCCAATATCCGAATCTCCAGAATCCCTCGTTCCGCAGCGACCAGATCGGCGCGGTCAACGACTACAATAACTTCTGGGTGCAGTACGATTCGATCGCCACGTTGAAAGACACGATCGGCATCAAGCGCATGACCGCGAAGTTCTTCACCGACTACACGGTCCAAACCGGCCGCTTCAAGGGCGTGCGCTTGGGCCTCGGCGCGAACTATGTCGACCACGTCGTCGCGGGTTATCGTTCGGGCGACACGGTCGCGAACCCGAACTTCAATCCGAATGCGGCGGTCACCTCGACGAATCGTCCGTGGATGGACGATCCGACGGTGGACGGGAACACGCCGGTGTGGATCAAGCAGCCGTTCGAATTCACGGGCACCATCGGTTACACCATGCGCCTCCGCTCCGGTCCGCGCATCCTCCACGGCAAGGAGCTCGTGTTCAATCTGATCATCCGCAACCTGACCAACCGTCAGAAGGTGATCAACCAGGACGAAGGCGTCGCGCTGCGGCCGCCGAACGGCGACTTCAACCTGCCATATCGCGTCGCGGTCCCCGGTCGTATCGGCCTCTTCCAACGGCCGATCAACTTCGAGCTCACCACGACGCTGAAGCTTTAACGGTCTGGAACTCGCGCCCGCGGTCCTGCGCCGCGGGCGCGCGCTCTCCGACCCCGGTCGTCGGCGCCTGCTGTCCCCACCGAGGGGAGCGACGCTGCAGCAAGTTCACTTTCAATGACTCCTTCTGTCGCATCACGCCCGGCGGCGACGCCGGCCGCCAACGAAACCAATTACGCCCAAGCTTATGGCATCTGTGTCGACAAGGCGCGGCGTAATATCGACCGCCTCGCGGCCCGGCCCATTTCGGCCGCCTGGGCGATCGATGGAAACTACTTCGGCTTCGCCGAGGGGTTTTTCGAAATCGGCAATTGGACGTCGTCATTTTTCACCGGCATGGCCTTGCAGGCTTTCGAGTCGACCGGTGATTTCTATTTCCTCTCGCAGGTCAATCGGCTGGCCGATGCGTATCGCGAAAAAGTCACGTTGCGTCGCATGGACACGATGCACGACCTGGGCTTTCTCTATTCGCTGTACTCGGTCGCGGTCCATCGGCTGACCGGCGATCTGCATCACCGGCGCACCGGGCTGTATGCTGCCGACGAACTCGCGAAACGGTTCAGCGCCCGGGGCGGCTATCTGCAGGCCTGGGGCCGGATGGACGACGCCGCCACGCCTTATGCCGGCCTCGCGATCATCGACTCGCTGATGAATTTGCCGCTCTTGTTCTGGGCCTCGCGCGAGACCGGCAATCGCTACTATCACGAGATCGCGCTGCGCCATGCGGACACGACGCTGGCATTTTTCGTCCGGCCCGATGACAGCGTTTATCACGCGTTCCGTTTCGACGTGGCGACCGGCGCCGCGATGCGAGCCGATAACTATTGCGGGCACGCCGTCGAGTCGCACTGGGCCCGCGGCAGCGCGTGGGCGATGTACGGCTTCGCGCTCGCCTATCGTCACTCCGGCGTGACGCGCTATCTGGATGCCGCCATGCGCATCGCCCGGAAATTTTGCGCGCAGCTCGATGGCGAGATCGTGCCGAAGTGGGATTTCCGGCTGTCGGCCGGTCAACCGCCGCTGCGCGATTCGTCCGCGGCCGCGATCGCCGTCGGCGCATTGGACGAGATCAACGTCCATGGCAAAGACCCGCTCTTTACCGACGTCGCCGAAGCATTGCTGCAACGGCTGTGCACGACGACGTATCTCGACGGCGACCCGAATTGCCCCGGTGTCCTGCGTTTGGGCGAAGTAGGGGACGGCCCCGCCGACTCGGCCGGCTACATCCGCGCGAAGAACGTCTATGCCAGCTGGGGCGATTACTTCTTCATGGAGGCGCTTGCCCGCCGGCTCAGCACGCCGATCTGTTTCTGGTAAACGCTCCACGCCGGACCTTCGTCGTGCGATCCCTTTAGCCCGAGCTCGGCACTGAAATCCTGACCAATGAATACCGCTCGACCCGAATCCCGGCTCCAGCCTCGGCAACTCGGTTTGTCCATGTCGATCGGCGGTGTCGGGCTGCGTTCGGCGCGTGCGCTGCGCCTGGTTGCAGGCGTCCTCTGCGCGGTGATCGGCCATCGAGCCTGGTCCGCGTCGTCGTCGGCTCCGGCGTCGCCGCCGCCCTTTCATCCGGGAGAGATTTGGCCGGACAATGCCGGCGTGCCCATCAATGCGCACGGCGGCGGCATTCTGGCGCACGAGGGCACGTATTATTGGTTTGGCGAGCACAAGACCGAAGGCGGCGCGGGCAACCGCGCGCAGGTCGGCGTCCATGTATACACGTCGACGGATTTGTATCGCTGGACGGACGCCGGCATCGCGCTGGCGGTATCCGACGATCCCGCGAGTGAGATCACTCGCGGCTGCATCCTCGAGCGGCCGAAAGTCATCTTTAACCGCAAAACCGCGAAGTTCGTGATGTGGTTTCACCTCGAGCCGAAAGGCCGGGGCTACTCGGGCGCGCGCAGCGGCATCGCCGTCGCGGACAAGGCCGCCGGTCCGTATCGCTATCTCGGCAGCCTCCGGCCTAACGCGGGGGTGTGGCCGGACAATGTGCCGGAGGAATGGAAGCGGCCGCTGAGCGAGACGGAACTTGCCGCGTTGAAGCAGCTCGATCTGCCCGGCGGACCGCGTCCGTACTATCCGAAGAATCTCGTGTTTCGCCGCGATTTCGCCGGCGGCCAGATGGCGCGCGACATGACGCTGTTCGTCGACGACGACGGCACGGCGTATCACATCTACGCATCCGAGGATAACGGCACGCTGCACATTTCTCAGCTCAGCGACGACTACCTGAAGCCGGCGGGGCGTTACGTGCGCGTGCTCCCGGGCGGGTTTAACGAAGGCCCCGCGATGCTCAAATACCGCGGCCGGTATTTTCTATTCACGTCCGGCTGCACCGGTTGGGCGCCCAACGCCGCGCGGCTGCTCGGCGCCGACTCGATCTGGGGGCCGTGGGAAGAGCTCGGCAATCCGTGTCTCGGCGGCGGCGCGCAAATCGCGAACACCTTCGAATCCCAATCGACCTTCGTGTTGCCCGTCGCCGGCCATCCCGATGCGTACATCTTCATGGCCGACCGTTGGCGGCCACAAAATGCGATCGACGGCCGCTACGTCTGGCTGCCCGTGGAGTTCCATCATGGGGTGCCCATGATCGGCTGGCACGAGGCGTGGGATTTGTCGGCCTTCGATCGCGCGCCGGGTTCGTCACGACCGTGACCATGCCGTCGTCACAGCGGTCGCCGAACTCCGACACCGAGCGCACGGCGCCAGCGCGTTCGTTCTGAGCCAGCGGGCGCCGGTGTTCGGTCCGTACGCGCTCGCATCGTCCGCCGACGGTGAGGCCTCCTGCTGCCGGCGTGTCAGGCCTCTGTAACCTCTGCGTTCCACGGTTTCGCTTTTCCATCCCCCTGTCATGAATACTCGTCTTCCCTCCCCACGACTCCGCTCGCTCGGCGTTCGTTTCTTCTGGCCGATCTTGCTCCTGGTTTTCGGTGCGCTGCCGACGGCTTTCGGCCAAGCGTTCACCCATCCCGGCGGCCTCCACACGCAGGCCGATCTCGATCGGATGAAAACGCAGGTGGCCGCCGGCGCGCACCCGTGGATCGACGGCTGGAACCGCTTCCTCGCGGACACGTCGACGCTGCTCAGCTACTCGCATCATGCGAATGCCAACATGGGCACCAGCCGGCAGAACGCGTCGCTGGACGCGCATGCCGCGTATAATGCGATCATCCGCTGGTACGTCACGGGCGACACCGCGTATGCCGACAAGGCCGTGCAGATCTGCAATGCGTGGTCGAACGTGGTGAACCAAGTGCCGAGCGGCACGGACATCCCGGGTCTCTCCGGGATTCCCGTCACCGACTTCGCCTACGTCGGCGAGCTCCTGCGGATCTACCCGGGTTGGGCGCCGGCGGATTTCGAGCGGTTCAAGGCCATGATGCTCAATTATTGGTATCCCGTGTGCCACGACTTCCTCACCCGGCACAATGGCGCGTGCGCGACGCACTACTGGGCGAATTGGGATATTGCGAACATCGGGGCGATCATGGCCATCGGCGTGCTGTGCGACGACGTCGGCAAGTTCAACGAGGCCGTCGCGTACTTTCAAAACGGCGCCGGCGCGGGCTGCATTCTCAACGCCGTCTATTTCATCCATCCGAACGGGCTCGGCCAATGGCAGGAGAGCGGACGCGACCAATCGCACGCGCAACTCGGCGTCGGCATGATGGCGGCGTTCTGCGAACTCGCCTGGCACCAGGGCGTCGATCTCTACGGTTACGGCGGCAACCGTCTGCTGGCCGGCGCCGAATACGTCGCGCGCACGCAGCTGCTGCGCGATGTGCCCTACGCCACCTACAACAATTGCGACAGCGTCAACCAATACTTCCTCTCGAACAACGCGCTCGGCGGCTTCGGCGATCGGCCGATTTGGGAGTTGATCTATAATCACTATGTCGTGCGCCGCGGACTCAGTGCGCCGAATGTCAAGGCGATGACCGAGCTCGTCCGCCCCGAGCACGGCAGCATCGACCATTTCGGCTATGGCACGCTGACGTTCACCTTGGACGGTGCGGCTTCGCCGTTTCCCGTGCTGCCGATCCCGGCGGCGCCGACGGGCGTGACGGCCACGCCCGGCGTCTCGCGGATCTCGCTCGAGTGGGCGCTGCCGGCGACGGATATCGCCCGCGGCTTCACGGTCCAACGCGCGACCTCCGCGAGCGGTCCGTTCACCACGATCGCCTCGGCCTCGGATACCACGTCGACGGAGTTCACCGACACCGGCGTCACCGCGGGCACGACTTATTACTACACGGTCGCGGCGCTCAACTCCACGGGCACGGGTCCCGCGTCCGCGGTCGTCTCCGCGACGCCGGTGAACGCGAGCCCGATTTTACCGACGGGTTGGGCACGCCAGGACATCGGGGCGCCTGCCACGGCGGGCACCGCGGCGTATTCGCCGGCGTCCGGCAACACGTTTTTGGTCACCGCGGCCGGCGCCGGCGTGGGCGGCACGAGCGATTCGCTCGGCTACACCTATGTGGCGGCAACGGGCGATTTCACGCTGACGGCTCGGCTGACCGCGATGGGCGGAACCTTCGGCAAGGTCGGGCTCATGGCGCGCGGTTCGCTCGCGCCCGGGTCCGCGATGATGTTTATCAAGCTCGGCGATGTCGGCTGGCGGGAGGCCGGCGTTGGCATTCGCTCGGCCAATGGCGGCAGCACGACGTGGATCGACGGCAATGACTACACGTGGCTCGACACGTGGTTCCGACTGCAGCGGGTCGGCAACACCTTCACGGCCTTGCATTCGAACAACGGCATCGACTGGGTCGCGGTCGCGTCGACGACCCTCGGTTTGCCGAGCCCCTGTTATTTCGGCCTTGCGGCTTCGTCCGGCAACGCCGCGGGCGCGACCGGCAGCGCGACCTTCGACCACGTTACGGTCGCGGGCGGCGGATCCGTCCCCGCCGCACCCACCGCAGTGACGGCGACGGGCGTCGCGAGTCGTGAGATCGACCTCACCTGGAACGCGCCGGTTGGCGCTTCCGCGTTTAACGTCAAACGCGCGTCGGCCGCAGCCGGTCCTTTCGCCACGATCGCGACCGGAGTGAGCGGCACCAGCTACGCGGATACGGGCCTCGCGTGGTCGACGTCCTATTACTACGTCGTCTCGGCCGCCAACGTGAGCGGCGAAGGCCCCGATTCCGCCATCGCCAGCGGCACGACCTTGGCGCCGGATTTGCCGCCCGCACCGGCGAAGCTCGTCGCCGCCGCGGGCAACGGACGCGTCGTCGTCAGCTGGAGCGCGAGCGCCGATGCGACGAGTTATAGCGTCAAACGCGCGCTCGCGAGCGGCGGTCCCTACGCGGTGATTGCCACGACCAGCGGCACCTCCTTCACCGACCCGACGACGGCCAACGGCACGGCGTATTATTACGTCGTGTCCGGGGCCAACATCGCGGGCAACGGACCGGATTCGGCGGAAGCCAGTGCGACGCCGTCCGCGAGCGCGTATAGTTATTGGGCGTTCGACGAGACGGGCGGAACGATCGCGTCCGATGCGTGGGGCACCCGCCACGGCACCTTGTCGTCCGCCGCCGTCTGGGCGCCGGGCGCATTGAACGACGGCGTTAAGCTCAACGGGACCTCGAGCGCGTACGTTAGTTTGCCCGCCGGCGTGGTCGGCACGTTGACCGATTTCACGATCGCCGGGTGGGTGAAGCTCGATGCCGCCGCCAACTGGGCGCGGCTCTTCGACTTCGGCTCGAGCTCGACGAATTACATGTTCCTCTCGCCCCGGAGCGGCGCCACCGGCAACGGCGTGCGTTACGCAATCCGCACGCCGTCGGTGACGGAGCGCGTCATCGATGGCCCCGCCCTCGCGGGCACCGGCATGTGGGTCCATCTCGCCGTCACGCAAACCGGCACGACCGCCATTCTCTATGTCAACGGCGTCGAAGCCGGCCGGAACACGGCCATGTCGCTCACCCCCTCGAGCCTCGGCAATACGACGCAAAACTGGATCGGGCGTTCGCAGTTCAGCGGCGATCCTTATCTGAACGGCACCGTCGACGATGTCCGCATCTACAGCCGCGGACTGAGCGCCGCCGAGATTTCGGCCGTCTTCAACGCCATCGCGCCCGCAGCGCCGACGAGTCTGTCGGTTACGGGCGCCTCCGCTAATGTGGTGTTGACTTGGAATGCCGTTGCGGGCGCCGAGAGCTATCTCGTGAAACGCTCGGCCTCGCCGAGCGGCCCCTTCGCGATCATCGCGTCGAACGTCACCAGCCCGACGTACACCGACGCAACCGCGACCGCCGGTGGCTACTATTATCTCGTGACGAGTGTCGCCGGCAATATCGAGAGTGCCGCGACGGCCACGGCGTCGATCTTGCTCGCGCCCGCCACGCCGGCCTCCGTCACCGCCGGCGGTTGGAACGGCCGCGTCGATCTCGCGTGGGCCGCGGCGCTGGGCGCGGCCACCTACGACGTGAAGCGCAGCACGAGCGCCACCGGACCGTTCGCGACGATCGCCAGCGTCACGAACACGTCGTACTCCGACACCGCCGTGGCGAGCGGCACCGCATATTTCTACTCGATCGCCGCGGTGAATGCGACTGGCGGCAGCGCTGATTCCGCGATCGCGACCGCGGCCCCGGCGGCTGCGCCGGCCACCGACGTATGGACCCATCGCGATATCGGCAGCGTGGGCCTCACCGGCAATGCCGGCTACGCCGACGGCACGTTTACGCTCTACGGGTCGGGGGCGGACATCTGGACGCAAACCGACTCGTTCCATTTCCTCTATCAGCCGCTCAACGGCGATGGCGCGATCATGGCCCGCATCGCGACGCAATCGACCACGGCGGAGACCGCGGGCGCGGCCAAGGCGGGCGTCATGATTCGCGAATCGCTCACCGCCGTGAATTCCCGGCTCGCGTTGGTGGATCGCACGCCGAATAGCGTCGTCGAGTTCATCCGCCGCACCGCGACGAACGTCAACGCGACCGCGACCACGGTGGCCGGCAATCCGTTGCCACGCTGGGTCCGGCTCGTGCGCGCCGGCACGACGTTCACCGCTTACTATTCCGCCGATGGACTCGCGTGGACGAGTCCGATTGCCGGCCAGACGATCGCGATGGGCACGTCCACCTACGTCGGACTCGTGTTCTGCGCCAACGCCAATGCGAAGCTCGGCCGCGCGTCGTTCGACCACGTGAGCATCGCGACCGCCGCGCCGGCGATCACGAGCGCGACCAGCGCCGCGGGCACGGTCGGCCTGCCGTTCAGCTATGCCATCGCCGCGACGCAAAACCCGACCCTGTTCGGCGCCACCGGCCTGCCGTCCGGCCTCGCGATCAACGCCGACACGGGCGCGATTGCCGGCACGCCGACCGTGGCGGGCTCGTTCACGGTCACGCTCACCGCCATCAACGCGCTGAGCTCGGCGACGACGACGCTCAATCTCGTCGTGGCCAAGGGGACCGCCACGGTTTCGGTCGAGGGCCTGGCCGCGACCTATGACGGCACCGCGAAATCGGTCGTTGTCACGACGGCGCCAGCCGGTTTGCCCGTCGACATCGCCTATGACGGCGGCGTTGCCGCGCCGACCGACGCGGGAACGTACGCCGTCAGTGTCACGGTCAACGACCCGAACTATGCCGGCTCCGCCACCGGCACGCTGACCATCGCCAAAGCCGCCGCCGAGGTAAC
The DNA here is from genome assembly GCA_966252355.1 of uncultured Opitutus sp. Classification (GTDB taxonomy): domain Bacteria; phylum Verrucomicrobiota; class Verrucomicrobiia; order Opitutales; family Opitutaceae; genus ER46. The sequence continues at coordinate 17,289 of CBINOT010000119.1, forward strand.
GCTCGGAAACCTCGCCGTGACCTATGACGGTCTGCCGAAGAACGTGGAGGCGGTGACCACGCCGCCAAATCTCCCGGTCGACCTGACCTACGACGGATCGTCGACTGCACCGGTCAATGCCGGTACATACGCGGTTGCCGCCACGGTTAATTCGCCGAATTACACCGGCACGGCCAGCGGTGCGCTCGTGATCGGCAAAGCCGCGGCGACCGTCGCGTTGGGGGCGTTGAGCCAGACCTACGACGGGACGCCGAAAGCGGCGACCGCCACCACGACGCCGGTCGGCCTGCCCGTGGTCCTGACCTACGATGGCAGCGCGACGCCGCCGACGAATGCGGGCACGTACCCGGTGCTCGGGGTCGTCGATCATCCGAACTATGCCGGCTCTGCGGGCGGCACGCTCGCGATCGGCAAGGCGGCCGCGACGATCGTACTTGCGCCGCTGGTACAGAGCTATGACGGGGCGCCAAAGCCTGTCACGGCCACCACCAATCCGGCGGGGCTCACTGTCGATCTAACGTACGATGGCCACACCGACGCCGCGGTCTTGCCGGGTGCGCATACCGTCGTGGCGACGATCGACGAGGCCAACTACAGCGGCACGCAGACGGAAACGCTGACGATCACGATCACCGCGCTGGTCAACCACGCTTCGTCGCTCAATGGCGATATCGATGGCTCGCTGCAGATTCTCAAAGGCGAAAATGTGAGCCTGAACGGCGGAGCGGGCATCGCGGGCGATCTCCTCGTGCCCGGCACGCCGAGCATTCGGCTCAACGGCCAGCCGACTTTCGGCGGGGCGCACGATCATGACGGCAACGTCGATCCCGCGAACTACACCGTGACATTGAACGGCTCCGCCTTGTTGCGCTTCCTGGAGCGGCGCGTCGATCCCATCGCGCTGCCGCTGGTGCCGGCGCCTTCCGCCCCTCTCGGGACGCGAAATGTCGCGCTGAACTCGAGCGGAGAGACCCCGGGCGATTTTGCGACCATTCGCGATCTGACGCTTAACGGCAACGTTGGCAGCCTCGCGTTGCCGCCGGGTAGCTATGGTGCGCTCACGGCGAACGGTGCGAGCGGGTTCACGCTCGGCGTCGCGGGTGCGACGGAACCGAGCGCGTACTGCCTGCAGCGTCTCACGTTGAATGGAAACGGCACCCTCAACGTCGTCGGCCCGGTGATTCTGACCCTCGCGCAAGGCGTCGCGCTCAACGCCGGAGCCGGCAATGCCGCGCATCCGGAATGGCTGACGCTGCAGGTGGCCGCCGGCGGGCTGACGTTGAATGGCAATGCCGCGTTGCACGCCATCGTCGTCGCGCCTGCGGGCGCCGTGGTCCTCAACGGCCAGGCCGTCTTGCACGGACGCGTGACGGCCGATCGGCTCACGGTGAACGGCGGCGCGGTGCTCGCGCCGTACCGCGCTCCGTTCGGTTTCCGGTCGTTCTCGTTCTCGCCGCGCGGTGGGAACGAGAACGATTGCGTTTGGGCGCCGCACTGCGTCTCGACGCTGTACGTGATGACACGCATGCGGCCGGCCGTTTCCCTCGGGAGCGCGCTACGTAGTTAACCGATAACAACGGAACGGATCGCGAGGCGGGCGCGGCGTCGCATTG
>CBINOT010000120.1:0-18612 GCA_966252355.1 uncultured Opitutus sp.
TACGCGTTAAGTCGCTCCGGGAGGGACCTGCCATGAATGCCATGCGACGCACCTTGCGATTGGCCTGCGCGTTGTTTGTGAGCTGGTTTGTCACGCTGCCGCCCGCGCACGCGGGCGGCAGCGCCGACGAACGCTTCGGGATCGAGAAGTTCGGCGCCGAGCCGATCCGGCAATTCGCGTTGAAAGTGAACGACGCGCTCGATCGGCGAAAAGTAAACTTGGCGATTATCGCCCGATGCGGTCGCCCGCGCTCCGAGTTGCCGCGCGGCATCAGCTACACCCATGTCGCGTTCGTCGTCTTCGAACCGGTGCGCGGAGCCGATGGGTCGGTCTACTACACCTACGTCACGTACAATCTGTACCAAGGCGGAAAAGCACAGGAGGAGCGCAGCTACTTAAAACAAGATGTGACATACGACTTCGTCGCGGGCGTTGCCGAACGCGACGTCGCGGTCTGCGTGCCGACCGAAGCGCTGCAGAAGCGCATCATCGCGGTGATTCGCTCGCCGCCGTACAAGGCGCTGCACACGCCCGATTACAACGTGCTGGCGAATCCCTGGGTCGATCGGTTCGACAACTGCGTCACCCACATGCTCAAAGTCTGCGTCGCGGCGATTTATCAGACCGATGACCGCGCCCGAATTTACGAAAACATCCGCGCATACTTTCATCCGACCCGTGTACATGTCGGGCCGCTGAAGGCATTGGGGATGGCTTTTGTGTCCGTGCCCGGACTGCGTTACGACGACGAAGACCCGCGTGGTTTGCAGACGGCGTGCTACGACTCGTTGCAGACGTTCCTCGCGGAGAATGGCCTCGTGCAGGATGCGTTTGTCGTGCGCATGGATTGAAGCGCGCGGACCGTTGGTGGCACGGGCGAATCGCCCGTGAACGGCGGTTCGCGCGCAATTCGCGGGAGCTTGCTCGGACCGTTCACGCAGACGCGGCGCGGAAAGAAATCCGCGCCGCGTGACGGAGCGTGAAGCTCCACCCGAGTGCCTAGACCAAGTTCAGTTAGAGCGATACGCCGGAAATCGAGATCGAGTATACCGTGTACGCGCCGGCTTGGATCGTCAGCGATTTATTGGCCAAGCTGACGGTGCGCAGCTCATACGGCCGGCCGCCGCTCGACATTTCCGTGAACCGCACGCTCGCGCTGGTCGCCGTGACGCTCGAGAAGGGCGTGAGATCGTAGGTGATGTTTTGCGCCGTTCCATGGTTGACCGTGGTGAACGTCAGCAGCTTTGACGCCGCGTCGTAACCGCAGACCGTATATTGATCGCTGGTGCCATAAACGGTGTAACCGTTGTGGAGGAAGCGCGTGAATTGCGCGAAAACGTAGTACTTCTGGTTGATCCCGGTCGGCTGCGCGCGGCCGGAACCGGTAGAGGTAGAGGGGAAGTTGGCGGTGACGAGGCCCCAAGCGCCGGGCTCGACGGCTTGCCAGTAGATCCACGCCCGTGGCTTGAGGTAAAACAGGTCGCCAACGATCTGATCCGCGAGGCCGCGCCCCAGCGCGTCGTTGTTGCCGTATTCGGTCACCCAAACCGTTTTCGAACCGACGGCGGAGCGCAGTCCGGTACGATTCGAGGAACTCGTGCTCGAGTACGAATGCGTGTTCACGCGATCGACGCGATTCGCGACGACCTGGCCGTTGATGGTCGTCGCCTTGAAGGTGTTGTACGTCGAGGTCGCGACCGATTGAGAGGTTTCGTCCGACGCAGCGAGAATCGTCCCGCCGATGCCGGCCGCCGCCAGCTCGGAGTCGAGCGTGCTAACCACGCGGCATTGCTGGGCGGCGGCGATCCCGCAGCCCTCTTGGCCCGCCGGGTAAGTCCACCACGACGCGGCCGGCTCGTTGAACGGGTCGACGCTCACCGGCGTGACGCCCCAGCTCGTGCGTGCATGAGCGGTCACTTGCGCCACGTAATGCGCGAAGTTCGTTTCTTGCGCGCTCAGGAGGCCGCCGCCATCGGAGCTATTGTTCGTCGTCATCCACCACATGGGCGCGTTGGAGAAGAATTCGACCACGAGCGAACTGAGTCCCTTGCTCGAGCGCATGTCGCGCGCCGCGGTCATCATCGCGCGTTGCTCAGGGTCGCGATTCCAGTTCCACGTCGTCGAGTTGATCCAATACCCGTCGATGTCTTTGTACCACGGCAGCGTGGACGAGACGTTCTCCGTCTTGCCGCTGTAATCGCCCGGCTGGCCGCCGCCGCCGATGTTGTAGCGGGCGATGTTCAGGCCCAGGCCCGGCTGTTGGCCGCCGTTGCCGAGGTAATCGACGAAATCGTAGGAGAAGAGCAGTTGAGCGTACTTGGATTGGTATGACGTGTTGCCGGCGAGCTTGGCCCACCAGCACAGGCTCGTCCCCCAGCCATCCCACACGCCGCGATTGTCGGCGGTGCTAGGTCTGACGGTGTAATCGGCCCGCAGAGTGGAGAACGAGGTCACAGCGACGGTCAGCAACAGAACCGCGCGAACGAACGATAACGAACAGCGAATTTTCATACGCATATGGGGTTGGAACAAAACAAAGGGGACCGTGGTGGATGCTCGGGGCAGACACCGGGGGAAAGCAAAGGAGCGGGGCGCGCTCGATCCGCAGCGACGCTCACGAACCAAGCGGGCGCGCGCCGGCCCGCTTGGCTCGCGCGGCGCGATCAGAAGTTATACGTGACCGTCAGCCGCGGATTGATCGGCGTGCCGGGGAACACATTGTTCCGCGACGTGCTCGCGGCGAGATAGTGCGTGTTGGTGAGATTATCCACGTTGAGCTGCGCCTTCCAGTGCTGGTCGATGCGGTACGAAACCATCGCGTTCACCAGCGTGCGCTCCGGCAGCCAGAACGTCGGCTGCCCGAGGACGAGGTGCCCCGGCGTGCTCGTCGCGGCGATGAACCCGCCCGGATTGGGATTATCACCCGCGCGCTTGCCGACGTAGTCGATGCCGATACCGGCGGAGACGCCGTGGAGCGGGCCCGACTTGTCGAACTTGTAGCTGAGGAACGCCGCGGCGCTCTTGTCGGCGACGCCACGGAACACTTGCCCGCCGCCGAGGGGAGTTCGCGCATGCACGTGCGCCACGTTGCCGATGATCGAGAGGTTTTCGCTGAGTGCGGCCGAGACTTCGAATTCGACGCCCTTCACCTTGCGATCGGTGAAGATCGGCGGGAACGGCACGACCGGGGGCGGAACGGTGGCGTTCGCCTGATTCGGAATGCTGAAATTATTCTGGCTGATGTTGAAGTAGGTGAGCGTCGCGAACAGCCGCTTGTCGAGGAGCTGGGTCCGCAGACCGACTTCGTACTGCTTGCCCGTGGTCGTCGGATTCGTGCCGGTAGCGGGCGAGGTTCCGTTGGGCTGGGATTGCCGCGTGGTGTCGGCGAAGAGCGCGAGCTGCGGGATCAACTTCAGCACGATGGCCGCGGTCGGCAGATTCGCGTGCACCTTGTTTTGCGACGTCGTGCCACGCGACACGTCGCTGCTGTATTGACGATACCACGAGCGGGCGATGCCGCCTGAGACGATCAGGCGATTATGGAAAAGATCCAGCTGCTCGCTGGCGTAGACCTGCTGGTCCCAGGAGATGCCGTAGCCCCAGCCAAGATTGCGCGTCGGCGCGACGGAGATCGGCTGCAGCACGAAATTGCGCACGTCCATGTTCGGCACCGAGAAATTATAGCCCCAGCCCGGGTTCTTCATGTAGTCGATCATGTAGCCGGCGAGCGTGGTCGACTTGTGGTCCCCGAAGGCGACCTGGTACGAGTAGTCGTTCTGCAGGTTGTAATAGCGGCGGCTTTGGAAGCCCCAGCTGCCGGACGCGTAAGGATTCGTCGAGGACGCTTCGTTGAAGATCGGATTGGCGATCGTGCGACCGGTCCAAACCCAGGCGCCGGTGTTCGGGTCTTGCTGCACCATGCCGCCGGTGCCGACTTCAGGCACCTGCGCGCCGGTGGCGGGATCGATCGGGTTGCCGATCGAGAGGCCGACGCTGTCGCCGGTCCAGTGAATCGTGTTCAACGCCAGCCGCACGGAAAGCTGCTCGGTCGGCGTGGCCTCGAAGAACACGCGGTAGTGCTGCCCTTGCGAGTGGCGGCGAATCTTATCCCCGTAGAAATCGAGGCTCTCGGGGATGCCGCTCATGATCCGGGCGTGATCGTTGGTCCCGATGCTGAAATCGAGCGGCACGCCGCCGTAGGCCGCGACGTAGGCGTTGTAGACTTGGACCTGCGCCGTGACCTGCGCGGTCGGCCCGAGCCGATACGTGAACATCGGCATCGCGATCTGGCTGTGATTATAATTACCGGCGGCCTGGTCGTGCGAGTGCTGGGCCGCCGCGACGACGCGGGCCGAGAGCTTGCCGTCGATGAGCACGCGATTGACGTCGAACTCGGCGCGGTCGGCGTTGTAACGGCCAACTTGGAGATCGGCGGAGCCCTGGTTTTTGAACAGCGGCCGCTTGCTCACGACGTTGATCGTGCCCTGCGCAATTTGCGGGGAGAGGATGGCGTTGGGTCCTTTGACGATTTCGAGGCGGTCGACGATGATCGGGTCGACATTCGAGAAGGAGAAGAAGTTGAAGCCGTCGATCGTGGCGCCGTCGGTTTGGAAGCCGCGGATGTTCGTGCGGTCTTGGGCGTTCGGGATCGTCGACTCGGAAATCGCCGCCGCGTATTTTGCCGCGTCGAGCAGGCGCGTGGCGCCGATGTCTTCGACGAGCTCGTGCGTGATGACGGTGATGCTTTGCGGCGAATCCATCAGCGAGATGCGGACGCGCGAGCCGGACGTCGCTTCGGTCGCGGCGTAGCGGCCGACGGTGGCGGTCGAAACGGTGAACGGCGAGAGGACGACGGTTTCGTCGCCGGACGCCGACGGAGTGCTGGGCGATTGCGCGAGCAAAGCGGCGGTAGTCGCGCCGAATGCGAGCGTGCAATAACGGAGGTGGTGCAGGGTTTTCATAAGCGGAACAGATGTGTTCAAAGACCCCGGGGGGCGGGGCCGGCTAGGTGGGTGGACTGACTTCAACATTTCCCCCTTGCAGCTCAAAGCCGCTCAAGCTGTAACGTACAGCCCGCGCCCTTCCCAATGAGGACTAAACCCACCCCTGGCGGCAGCAGCCGGCGCGTTTCGCTGCGGATGATCGCTCGCGCGGCGAATGTCAGCGTCATGACCGTTTCGTACGCGTTGCGGGGCAGCCCCGAGGTCTCGGCGAGCGAAGCGCGGCGGATCCAGAAGCTCGCTGAAGCGATGCATTATCGGCCGGACCCGCTGCTGACCCACCTGATGCAGCACCTGCGTTCCAGCCGGACCGTGCGTTCGACGAGCAATCTTGCGGTGTTGACCGATCTGCGGGCGGACTTCGTGCAGCGTCTCCTCGCGGGTGCGGAAGCCAGGGCGGCGAAGCTCGGCTACACGCTCGACCGCATCGATCCGCGAACGTACGACGGCAGGTCCGAGGCGTTGACGCGTGCGCTCTTCGCGCGGGGGATGTCCGGCATTCTCCTCGCCCCCTCGGATCCGACCGACTGCCGGCCATTGATCGACTGGAGTCGCTTCGCCGCCGTGGCGATGACATATTCGGTCGTCGAGCCGCGGTTGCACCGGGTGGTGCCGCATCATTTCGACAATGCCAGCCGAACGTTCGCGCTGCTGCATGAACGCGGCTTTCGCCGGATCGGGTTCGCGATGACGCCGGACATGGAATTTCGGACGAATCAGTCCTACTCGGGCGCCTACTATCGCTGCGTCCAGCTGCGCGGCATGGCGGCCCTCCCGATTCTTTTGCTCGATCCGGCGGCGAAATCGCGGATCGCCACGTGGTACAAGCGGCACCGCCCCGATGCCGTCGTGCTGGCAAACGGTCAGCACTTCCGCGGCCACGTGCTGCCGGCGCTGGGGGAAGCGATATGTCGACGGACCCCGTTTGCGACGCTCGACGCCGAACCGGAGCAAGGTCTCGCGGGCATCGATCAACGCTTTGAGACGATCGGCAGTCATGCGGTGGATGCAGTCATCGCGCAGATTCATCGCAACGAGCGCGACGTCCCGGCCATGCCGGTCGTTTCGATGGTCGAAGGGCAATGGCGCGAAGCGAATGGGTTGTACCCCTTGGCGGACTAGCCCCCTCCTTTACGCTAAAGCGCGACGGGTTTTGCAACGGGGCGGCGGGGCGCCGAATCTGGCGCCTTTCTTCCATGCCCCGAGGTGAGCTTTCATTGAATCGTGTCGCAACGTGAACGGACCCTTCGCGCTTGCGCGGTCGCAGTGCGTCGACTCACCCGAACGTGTAGTCGGTGGAAATAGGGTGGCGATTGCCGCACCCTCCGCGACGATCGCTACGTCTAATCTTTCTCCCCGATGGTCACCTCTTTATTCCGTGGTTTGAGTTTTTTCCTCGCGGCGGCGCTTGCCCAGCCGCTTTGCGGTTTCGCCGCCGATGCGTCGCATGCGTTTTCGATTGGCGCCGACGACTTCCTCCTCGACGGCAAGCCATTCGTAATCCGCTGCGGTGAAGTCCACGCGGCGCGCGTGCCCAAGGAATACTGGCGGCATCGGCTGCAACAGGCGCATGCCATGGGACTGAACACCGTCTGTGCGTACTTGTTTTGGAACCTGCACGAGCCGCAGCCGGGCACGTTCAACTGGGCGGATCAGGCCGACGTCGCCGAATTCTGCCGCATCGCGCAACAAGAAGGCTTGTGGGTGATCTTGCGGCCGGGCCCGTATGCCTGTGCCGAATGGGAAATGGGCGGGCTGCCTTGGTGGCTGCTGAAGAACCCGGACATTCATCTGCGCACGCGCGATGCGGCGTTCGTCGAGCCGGCCAAGCGTTATCTCAAGGAAGTCGGTCGGGTGTTGGGGCCGCTGCAGATCACGCATGGCGGCCCGATTTTGATGGTGCAGGTGGAGAACGAATACGGGTTTTTCGGCAAGGACGCCGAGTACATGGGCGTGATGCGGCAAGCGCTGCTCGACGCGGGATTCGGCGTGCCGCTTTTCGCCTGCAATCCGACGTCCCAGCTGAAGAGCGCGTATCGCGCGGATCTTTTCCCCGTCGTGAATTTCGGCGCGAATCCGACCAGCGCGTTCAAGGCGCTGCGCGAAATTCTCCCCCGCGGACCGCTGATGTGCGGCGAGTTTTATCCGGGCTGGTTCGACACCTGGGGTGCGCCGCATCATCTCGGCAAGACGGACGCGTATTATCGCGATCTCGGCCAGATGCTCGAGATGCGCGCTTCGTTCAGCATCTACATGGCGCATGGCGGCACGACCTTTGGGCTTTGGTCCGGGGCCGATCGGCCGTTCAAGCCCGACACTTCGAGCTACGATTACGACGCGCCCATCAGCGAGGCGGGCTGGACGACGGACAAGTTCTTCAAGACGCGCGCGCTGATCGCGCAGCATCTCGCGCCCGGCGAAACGCTGCCGGAGCCGGCGGCGGCTAATCCCGTCATCGCGTTTCCGAACGTCACGCTCAGTGACTGTGCGCCGGTCTTCGAGAATTTGCCCGCGGCGGTCGCGGACGAACGGCCGCGGACGATGGAAGAATACGACCAAGGTTTCGGGGCGATCCTCTATCGCACGGAGTTGCCGGCCGGACCGGCGGGCCGGGTCGAAGCCGCCGCGATCCACGATTTCGGCTACGTGTTCCTCGACGGTCAACGGATCACGATCACCGATCGGCGCGCCAACGTAACGAGCTTCGCCGTGCCTGCGCGCACGCAGCCAACGCGTTTGGAAATCCTCGTCGAACCGATGGGGCGCGTGAACTTCGGCGTCGAGGTCCACGACCGCAAAGGTGTTCGCGGTCCCGTGACGTGGCGGGCTGAGGGAGCCGAGCCGAAAGAGCTGACCGGCTGGAAAGTATTCAATCTGCCGCTCGATGCCGCGATGTTGGGACGCCTCAAGTATGAAAATGCAGGGCAGGGCCTCCGCACCCGGCCATCCGGTCAGCCGGCGTTCTGGCGTGCGACATTCACGATCGAGAAAGTGGGCGACACGTTCATCGATCTCAGCGACTGCGGTAAAGGTGTGCTGTGGGTAAACGGTCGCTGCCTGGGCCGATTCTGGAATATCGGGCCGACCCAGACCGCGTACGCCCCGGGGCCATGGCTCAAGGCCGGGAAGAATGAAATCGTCGTCCTCGATTATCTTTCGACGCGCGCGCCGTCAGTCAGCGGACGCGAGAAGCCCATTCTCGATCAACTCCGCCGCCACCTCGACTTCAGCCACCAAAGCCGGCCTGAAGTGACGTTGAACTTGGCGGAGGCGGCGAAAGTGCATGAGGCGGCTTTCGCGGCCGGCGGGGCGATGCAGGAAGTCACGTTGGCCCATCCCGCGAAAGGCCGCTTCTTCGCGCTGCAATCGCTGAACGCGCACGACGGCAAAGCGTACGCCGCGATCGCCGAGCTCAGCTTGGTCGACGGGGCGGGCCAACCGCTCAACTCCGAAGGTTGGAAAGTCGCTTATGTCGATAGCGAGGAAATGACGAAGGAGGATGGCACCGCCGAGAATGCGATCGACGGCCAGACCGCGAACTACTGGCACACGCAATGGAGCGAGGCGTCGCCGGGGCATCCGCATGTCCTGATTCTCGATCTGGGCCGCACGCGCGAAATCGGCGGGTTCAAATACGTGCCGCGCCAAGGCAATGACAGCGTCGATGGCCGGATCAAAGATTACCACGTCTTCGTCGGCGACGATTTGGTCAGCAAAGCCGCAAAGTAATTCGATTTTATGGTACGCGTATTCCCCTCGTTGGAAAATGGTTTGGCCATGGCCCGCGCCGCTGGTCCGGGCGCTCTTGAACGCGTTTCAACCATGCTCGGCCGTTCGGCGCTCGTTGCTCTCGCCTTTACCTCGGGCCTGATTGTCCGAGCCGACGATTTTCCGACGTTAGCGACGCGTTCGGCGACATCGCTCAACGGCGACTGGCACATCATCGTCGATCCCTACGAAACGGGTTACTACGATTATCGCTGGCAGCCGCGCGACGCCGCGAAATCGCCGTCCCGCGAATCGTATTTCATGGACGCGAAGCCGCGCGACGCGGCGGAACTCATCGAATACGATTTCGATAAATCGCGGACCCTGCGCGTGCCCGGCGACTGGAACACGCAGGCGCAAGACCTCTATTATTACGAAGGCACGATTTGGTATCGGACGAAATTCACGCCCGAGCCGCTCCAATCCGGCGAACGTGCGTTCGTTCGTTTCGGCGCGGCGAATTATCGCGCGGATGCTTATCTCAATGGCAAGAAGCTCGGCACGCACATCGGCGGTTTCACGCCGTTTTCCTTCGAAGCGACCTCGTTGTTGCGCCCGGGGGAGAACTCGCTCGTCGTGCGCGTCGACAACAAGCGGTCGCGCGACGGCGTCCCGACGCTGAATACCGACTGGTGGAACTACGGCGGGCTCACCCGCGACGTCGTTTTCGTCAAAGTGCCGGCGGCCTTCATCGCCGCGCATCGGCTGCATCTCGAGTCCGCCGACAGCGGCACGATTTCGGGCGAGGTTGAGCTGACCGGCGCTGGCGCCGGCGAAACGGTGCGGCTCTCGATCCCCGAACTGAATCAGCAATTGACGGCACAGACCGATGCGAACGGCCGGGCGAGTTTCACGTTTACGCCTGCCGGCCTGAAGCTCTGGTCGCCGGAAAGCCCCAAGCTATACGAGGTGCATTTTGCCCATGGCAGCGAAGAGATCGCGGACACGATTGGTTTCCGGACCATTGCGACGCGGGGAAAGCAAATCCTGCTGAATGGTAAGCCGATTTTTCTTCGCGGCATTTGTTTGCACGACGAGCTCGGGAAGAATGGCGGCGGTCGCGTGACGACGACCGCGCAATCCGAGGAGCTGTTAGGCTGGGCGAAGGAGCTGAACTGCAATTTTGTCCGGCTCGCGCATTATCCCCACAACGAGCACACGCTGCGCGTCGCCGATCGGATCGGATTGCTCGTTTGGTCGGAGATCCCCGTGTATTGGACGATCGAGTGGGAGAACGAGGCGACCTATCGGAACGCGGAAACCCAGCTCAGCGAAATGATCCGGCGCGATGAAGAGCGTGCGGCGGTGATCATCTGGTCGATCGCGAACGAAACGCCGGTCAACGCGGCGCGGACAAAATTCCTGACGCGTCTCGCGACGCAAGCGCGCACGCTCGACCGCACCCGGCTCGTGAGCGCCGCGATGGAGAAGCATGCGAAGCCCGGCGCGAAGGACGTGAACATCGTGCAGGATCCCTTGGCGGACGTCGTCGACCTCGTCAGTTTCAACGAGTACGTCGGCTGGTACGACGGCACACCCGACAAATGTGCGCGCGTGAGCTGGGAGATCTCCTACGACAAGCCGGTTTTCATCAGCGAATTTGGCGGCGACGCTAAACAAGGCCTCCACGGCGACAAAACGCATCGTTGGACGGAGGAGTACCAAGCCGATCTTTACCGGCAGAGCCTCGCGATGTTCGATCGGATCGACGGCCTGGTCGGCTTTTCGCCCTGGATTCTCGTCGATTTTCGCTCGCCGCGCCGGGTGCTGCCCGGCGTGCAAGACGGTTTCAATCGCAAGGGTCTGATCTCGAACGAAGGCGTGAAGAAAGAATCGTTCTCGATCCTGCAAAAATACTACGCCGACAAAGCCGCGCAAAAGTAGCGCCGGTCTCCGACCGGCTGCTGGGCAGAACCGACCGGACCAAACCTTCTTCCGCGAAGAACGCGGATTAACGCCGATCAAAACCTTCGGAAATATCCGCGCCTTTCCGAGACATCCGTGGAGCATTAATCCGTCGGATGCGCGTTTATGCGGGATTATGCGTGGTTTTCGGTTTCTCTGAACCATGCTGCTGCGCTCGCTCATTGTCGCTTTATTGGTAGCTGTCGCTCATGCCATCGCCGCCGAGCCTTCGCTCGACGACGCCTGGCGCGAACCGCCGCCGCAGGCGCGCGTGCGGGCTTATTGGTGGTGGCTGAACAGCCATGTCGATCGCGCGGCGATCACGCGCGATCTCACCGAGATGAAGACGAAAGGCTGGGGCGGCGCGGTGATCTTCGATGCCGGCGGCGCCGAGCAGCAAGGCAACGGCCGCGTGCCGGCCGGGCCGACGTTCGGCACGCCGGAGTGGCGGGGGTTGCTGCGGCATACTTTGTCCGAAGCGGAACGGCTCGGGCTCGAGATGAGCTTGAACATTCAAAGCGGTTGGAACCTCGGCGGCCCGAGCGTGGCCGTCGACGATGCGGTGAAGAAACTCGTCTGCTCCGAAACCGTCGTTCGCGGGCCCGGTCCGATCGATGTCGTGTTGCCGGCTCCGCCGCGACTCGGCGGTTACTATCGCGACGTATTCGTGGTCGCTTTTCCCGTGCGCCGCGCCACGCCCTCCGGCGGCGTGGCCGATTGGAAAGCGAAAACGCTCCAGGAGAAGCTGAAGTTCACCGGGCCAAATGCGTGGTTCTTGACCAATTCGGCGCCGAAGACGGATGCGCTCGTGCGTGCCGAAACCGACGTGGCAGGCGAAGAAGACACGACGCCGGCCGACGTGATCGACCTCAGCCGCAATATCGATGGCAACGGGCGGCTGCAATGGCAGCCGCCGGGCGACGGCGAATGGCAGGTCTTGCGCTTCGGCTGCACGCTGGGCGACGTCCACGAGGTATCCACGCATAGCGACGGCTGGAGCGGCTATGCGATCGATGTCTTCGATCGCGGCGCGTTGCAGCGATATTGGGACGCTGCGGTCAGGCCGGTGCTGAACGACGTGCGGCCGTACTGCGGACGAGTCTTGCGGTATCTGCACACCGACAGTTGGGAAGTGGATCTGATCAATTGGACGCCGTCGCTACGGTCCGAGTTTTCCAAACGGCGCGGTTACGATCCGCTTCCCTATCTGCCCGCCTTTGCCGGACGAATCGTGGGCAGCCGGACGACAACCGATCGCTTCTTGAACGACTATCGCCGTACGCTCGGCGATCTCGCGGCGGATAATCATTATCGGCACCTCCACGACCTCGCCGCGCAGTACGATCTCGAACTCCATCCGGAGTCGGGCGGGCCCCACTACACGCCCATCGACGCGCAGCGCTGCCTTGGCATCAACGACGTGCCGATGTCGGAATTTTGGGCCGCGTCGGCCACGCATCGTACCACCGAGGACGTGAGGTTTTTCGTGAAGCAACCCGCCAGCGCGGCGCACACGTACGGTCGGCGCTACGTTGCGGCGGAAGGTTTCACGACGGTCGGGCCGCATTGGCAAGAGACGCTGTGGGACAACCTGAAGCCGTCGTTCGACCACGCGTTGAACGAAGGCCTCAACCGGCTCGTGTGGCACGCGTTCGTGTGTTCGCCCGCCGACATGGGGCTGCCGGGTCAGCAATATTTCGCGGGCACGCACATGAACCCGAACGTCACGTGGTGGAACTATTCCGAGCCTTTCATCGCGTATCTCAACCGATCGCAGGCCATGATGCAGCGCGGGCGGCCGGTGGCCGACGTGCTGTATTATTATGGCGATCATGTGCCGAACTTCGCGCAGTTGCGCGCGAGCGATCCTGCGCACGTGGGGCCGGGATACGATTACGATGTGATCACCGAGGAAGCGCTGCTCGGGCGCGTGGCGGTGCGCGACGGCCGGCTGGTGCTGCCCGACGGTGTGTCTTATCGCCTGCTGATGCTGCCGGATAATCCTGCGATTTCGCTGCGGGTCCTGCGCAAAGTGCGCGAGCTCCTGGCGGCGGGCGCGACCGTCCTCGGCCAGCGACCGCAGCGGGCAACGACGCTCGAGCATCAGCCGCAGGCCGATGAGGAAGTGCGAGCGCTCGCGGCCGAATTGTGGGACGACGCGCCCAAGGACGCTTCGCGTGGACGGGTGATCGCGGATCGGACAGCCCGGGCCGTGTTGCAGGCGGACCGTGTGCCGGCGGATGTCGCCTTTGTTGGGGAAAACACGGCCGACGATTTCGATCGAATGCATCGCCGCGAGGGCGAAACCGATATCTACTTCGTGGCGAATCGCCGGAAAGAGCCGGTTTCCGTCGAGGCGATGTTCCGCGTGACCGGTCGGGCGCCGGAGCTCTGGGATGCAGTGACGGGCGAGAAACGCTTCGCCACGGCGTACCGCAGCGCCGAGGGCGTGACGACTGTCCCGCTCCAGCTGCCGCCGTATGGTTCGCAGTTCGTCATTTTCCGCGCCCCTGCCGAGGAGCATCGGGCAACATCGGCGACGAATGCCGCGGCCTTTTCCACGATCGCGGACTTGAGCGGCTCTTGGTCGGTCAGCTTCGATCCGGCGTGGGGTGGGCCGGCAAGCGCGACATTCGAAACACTGAGCAGTTGGACCGAACGGACCGAGCCTGGCATCCGGTTTTATTCCGGCACTGCGACCTATCGGAAAACGTTTCGTGCGCCGAAGGGCGACGCGGCCACACCGCTGTGGCTGGATTTGGGCCTTGTACGCGAGCTCGCCTCGGTGACTCTGAACGGCAAGCCCCTCGGCATCGTTTGGGCGCCGCCATTTCGAGTGGACGTGTCGTCGGCGCTCAAGCCTGGGGATAACGAACTCGAAATTGCGGTCGTGAATTTCTGGGCCAACCGCGTGATTGGCGATGCGGCGCTACCCGCGGACCAGCGGCTCACGAAGACGAATGTGACGAAGCTGAAAGCGAGTACGCCGCTGATGCCGTCTGGTTTGCTTGGCCCGGTGCGCCTAATGTCGCGCAGCGAGCCGGAACCCACCCCGGCGCTTCGCGCCACCCCTCTTTAGGCGGGAGCCATCAGCGCAAGCGTTTGATCGTACTCTTCATCGTAATCACGATCGTGATCGATTTGGGACCGAGGGGTAGGGCCTGACCTCCGGGCAGGCGGTCACGGTGCGAACATCAAACTGGCGGCAATTTTTGGGATTGCACCCAAGATTTATCGCTAAACAGATAGCCGCGCGCCCCAAGGCGTCGCCGAAAATTCAATGTCTGCCGACCTCGCGCGGCGCTGCGAAGCCGCAGGCGAGCGTCATCAACGTGCTACTGTTCACCCTCGTAAGAAATCTTGCCGCAACGCCCAGGCGCGGCACTCCGTCATACGCCATTCTGTGAAGACCTCAACGCTCGCAGCCCTCGCTTTCGCCATGCTTTCGCTTTCGTCCGGCTCCGCCGCTGAAACCCGGCCCACTTACCTCGATCCGGCTGCACCGCTCGAAGCGCGGGTCGAAGATCTCCTCGGCCGCCTGACCATCGAGGAGAAAATCTCGCTCCTCCACGGCGACTCGAAGTTCACGACGGCGGCCATCCCGCGACTCGAGATCCCGGTGCGTTGGTTGTCCGACGGTCCCCATGGCGTCCGCGAGGAAATCAAGAAGGATGTGTTTTCGCCCGCGGGTCGGACCGACGACTTTTCGACGGCGTTCCCGTGCGGCAGCGCGCTCGCCGCCACCTGGAATCCTGCGCTCGGCCAAAGCGAGGGCGAGGTTATCGGCGAAGAGGCCTTGGTGCGCGGCAAGGACATCATGCTCGGGCCCGGCGTGAACATTCAGCGGACGCCGCTCTGCGGCCGGAATTTCGAGTACCTGGGCGAAGACCCCTTGCTCGCGGCGCGGATGGCGGTGGGCTACATTCGCGGCCAGCAATCGCGCGACATCGCATCGTGTGTGAAGCATTTTGCGGCGAACAATCAGGAAACGGAGCGCGGCTCCGTGAACGTCGAAATGGACGAACGCGCGCTCCGCGAAATCTATCTCCCGGCGTTTCGCGCGGCCGTGCAGGAAGCGGGCGTGTGGACGGTCATGGGCGCGTACAACAAATTTCGTGGCGAGCACTGCTGTCACAACGATTACCTGCTCAATCAGATTTTGAAAAAGGAATGGGGCTTCCGCGGGCTCGTGATGTCGGATTGGAACGGCACGCACGACACCAAGCAGGCGGCGTTGAACGGCCTCGATTTGGAAATGGGCACCGAGAAGCGCCCATACGACGAATACTTTTTGGCGACGCCGTACCTCGACGGACTTCGGCGCGGCGAGTTTCCGATGGCCGGCCTCGACGACAAGGTGCGCCGGAATTTGCGTGTGATGTTCGCGACGCACGTTTTCGACGAGCGCGCAAAAGGTTCGATCAACACGAAGGAACACCAGACGGTCGCACGCCGCGTCGCGGAAGAAGGGATCGTTTTGCTGAAGAACGAACGCGCCGCGCTGCCGCTCGACCCGGCGAAGCTCAAGCACATCGCCGTGATCGGCGAAAACGCGACGCGGCTTCAAACGCACGGTGGCCAGAGTTCAGAGATCAAGGCGTTCTACGAGATCACGCCGCTCGATGGCATCCTGCGCCGAATTGGGCATGCCGTCAGCGTGACCTACGCGATGGGCTACGATGCGCCGACGCGCGATCCGCGAACGACGAAGGTGAAAGCGGAGGATGCGGGGCTGCCGGCGGAAGAACTGACGGCGCGCGCGATCGCCGCCGCCCGCGCGGCGGACGTGGTTATTTTCGTCGGCGGACTGAATCATGACTTGGGCTTCGACTGTGAAAGTCGCGATCGGGCGGATATGAAGCTGCCGTACGGCCAGGACGCTCTGCTGACGAAAATCGTCGAGGCGAATCCGCGCACGATCGTCGTCATGGTCGCCGGTTCGCCCGTCGAGATGGGGCCGTGGCTGGAGCGCGCGCCGGCGGTCGTGCAGGCGTGGTATGGCGGAATGGAAGCCGGCAACGCGCTGGCGCGAGTGCTGTTCGGCGACGTGAATCCGTCGGGCAAGCTGCCCTGCACGTTCCCCAAACAATTGGCCGATACGCCGGCGCACACTGTCGGCGAGTTCCCGGGCCAAGACGGCACCGTGCATTACAATGAAGGTCTGCTCGTCGGCTATCGCTGGTACGACACGAAGAAGATCGAACCGCTTTTCCCCTTCGGTCATGGGCTGAGCTATACCAAATTCGAATATTCCGCGGTGACTGTCACCGCGGGCCAGGGCGCGAACGGACCCGTGGCGACCGTCGAACTCGAGCTCGCGAACACCGGCGATCGCGAAGGCGCCGAAGTGGTGCAGGTCTATGTGCGCGATCTCGAGTCGAGTCTGCCCCGGCCGCTGCAGGAGCTCAAAGCGTTCAGCAAAGTTTCGTTGAAGCCGGGTGAGCGGCGGAAGGTGTCGTTGCCGCTCACGCGCGAAGCGTTCGCGTTCTACGACCCGGCGCGCGGCTGGGTCGCGGAAGCTGGCAAGTTCGCGATCGCAGTGGGGAGTTCGTCGCGCGACATCCGCGGCGAAGCGGCGTTCACGCTGGCGGCGACAACGGTCGAGAAGTGAACCGTCCCGCGGATGGCACGGATGAGCACGGATGCCGATCACCGTGAATCCGCGTCGATCCGCGCCATCCGTGGAAGAACTTCGGTTCGAGTCCTCCGTTCTCTCCCTTTCCTCCTGTTCATCAGCTTGGTCGCCTTCGGCTTCGCGGCGGACGATCCCATGACTGCGAGCTATCCCTTTCGAAATCCGGATTTGCCCGCGGAAGAGCGCATCACGAATTTGCTCTCGTTGATGACGGTCGAGGAAAAGGTCGGCTGTCTCGGCTCGGGCTGGGCCGTGCCGCGACTCGGGCTCGTCGGTACGAAGCATGTGGAGGGCCTGCACGGGCTCGCGCTAGGCGGACCTGCGAAATGGGGTGGAAAAGACCTGACGCAGATCACGACGACGATTTTTCCGCAGGCCATCGGGCTCGGCGAGACCTGGGACGTCGATCTCATCCAGCGCGTCGCCGCGGTGGAGGGCTACGAAACGCGTTACGCGGTGCAGAGCCCGAAGACGCATCGCGGCGGGCTCGTCGTGCGCGCGCCGAATGCGGATCTCGGCCGCGATCCACGCTGGGGCCGGACCGAGGAGTGTTACGGCGAAGACGCCTTTCTCAACGGCACGCTCGTCGCGGCTTTCGTGCGCGGCTTGCAAGGCGACGATCCGAAGTACTGGCAGGCGGCTTCGTTGATGAAGCACTTCCTCGCCAACAGCAACGAGAACGGGCGCGAGCGCACGTCCTCGAATTTCGACGAGCGTTTGCTGCGCGAGTATTACGCGCTGCCGTTTCAGCGCGGCGTCGAGGCGGGCTCGCGCGCCTTCATGGCCGCGTACAACGCGCACAACGACGTGCCGTGCACGATCCACCCGATGCTGCGGCGCATCGCCGTGGAAGAGTGGGGGCAAAACGGCATCATCTGCACAGATGCCGGAGCGTATCGCTTTCTCGTCAGCGAGTTTCACGCGGTTCCCGGCGCCTCGGAGGCGGCCGTCGCGTGCTTGCGGGCGGGCATCACGCAGTTTCTCGATCGCTTCCGCGATGGCGTGATGGAGGCGCTCGAGAAGAGAGCGCTGACCGAAGCCGATCTCGACGACGCGTTGCGCCGGACCTTCCGCGTGATGATGAAGCTCGGGATATTCGATCCGCCCGAGCGCGTGCCGTATGCAAAGATCGGCGCCAACGACGAGCCGGAGCCCTGGCTATCGGCGAAGCACCGTGAGCTCGCGCGGCTTGCGACGCAAAAATCGATCGTGCTCCTGAAAAACGCGAACGACACGCTGCCGCTGGATGCCGCGAACTTGAAATCGGTGGCCGTGGTCGGTCGCTTCGCCGCGGAGGTGTGTCTCGACTGGTACAGCGGCACGCCGCCGTACACGGTCACGCCGCTCGACGGCCTCAAGGAACGGCTGGGCCCTGACGTGGAAGTCACGTTCGCGCCCGACAACACCGACGATCTTGCGGCCAAGCTGGCGCGCGAAGCGGACGTTGCGATTGTCTGCGTCGGCAATCATCCGACGGGCGACGACGCGTGGCAGAAAGTGACCCGTGCGAGTTACGGCAAAGAGGCGGTCGACCGCGAATCGTTGACGCTCGAGGACGAACTGCTCGTGCAGCAAGTCGTCGCGGCGAATGCGCGCACCGTCGTCGTACTGATCTCGAGCTTTCCGTATGCGATCAATTGGACGCAGGAGCACGCGCCCGCGATTGTGCACCTGACGCATGGCAGCCAGGAGCTGGGACGCGCTTTGGCCGATGTGTTGTTTGGCGACGTGAACCCGGCCGGCCGACTCGTGCAAACCTGGCCGCGGTCCATCGAGCAGTTGCCGCCGATGATGGATTACGATCTGCGCCACGGCCGGACGTACCAATATTTCAAGGAGGAGCCGCTTTATCCCTTCGGCTTCGGGCTTAGCTACACGACGTATCAGTATCTGAAGATGACGGTGGCCTCGAAGCGGGTGGCAAACGACGGCGTCGTCGATGTGACGGTGATGGTGAAAAATAGCGGCCGGCGCGCTGGCGACGAAGTCGTTCAGGTGTATGCCGAATTCCCCGCGTCAAAAGTGTCGCGGCCGCAGCGCATGCTCTGCGGCTTCGCCCGCGTGTCGATTGCCGCTGGCGAAACGAAGCCCGTGCTGCTGCGAGTGCCAACGAAGACCTGGGCTTATTGGAACGTCGAGCGGCGGGCGTGGACGGTTGAGTCGGGCGCGGTTCGGCTGCGTGCGGGAGGATCCTCGGCTGTGCTGGCCGTCGAGACGATCGTGACCATCGAAGGAGATGGCGCGTGAGCATGAGGACGAGCGTGTCGAATCCCGATACGGCGGAGCCCCCCATCGAGCTTCAGC
>CBINOT010000121.1:0-18495 GCA_966252355.1 uncultured Opitutus sp.
TTCCTCTTATGGCCGGCCTCGGAAAACTCGTTAAACAAGCTCAGAAAATGCAGCGCGGTATCGAAGCGCTCCAAGCGCAGCTCGACGCGAAGGAAATCGAAGTCACGGCAGGAGGCGGGGCCGTGAAGATCAAGGTCAGCGGCAGCGGCAAGTTTCTGTCGCTTGCGCTTGATCCGGAATTTTTGAAGGAAGACGCCAAGATCGTTTCCGACACGGTGCTGGCAGCATTTCAAGACGCCGCGAAGCAAGCCAAGGAATACAACGAAGCGGAGATGCAGAAGATCACCGGCGCGTTTCAGATGCCCGGACTCATGTGATGGCGGATTTTGGATTGTGGATTGCGGAATGGGCTTCGTGTGGCGGCCGATGTTCAGCGGTTCGAGTAATTTTCGACTTCGGATTCTGAATTTCGATTCGGCAACAGCAATCACGTTGGAGCTAGCTTTGTCGCGCTGCGTTCAATCCAAAATCCGCAATCCCCAATCCGAAATCCCATGACTCCCGCCTTCGAGAAGCTGCAGAAACATTTGAAGCAGCTGCCGGGCGTTGGCTTTCGATCTGCCGAGCGGATCGCGCTGCATTTGTTGGTCGAAAAGCCCGCGCGTTTACCGGCGCTGGTCACGGCATTGGAAGAGGCGGCGCGGTCGGTTCGGCGTTGTGACCGATGTGGGAATCTCGCGGAAGGCGCGCATTGCGAAATTTGCGCGGACGAGCGGCGCGAACAAGGCGTCGTGTGCGTCGTCGAGCACGTCCCGGATCTCGTCGCGATCGAGCGCAGCGCGGCGTTCCACGGACTGTATCATGTGTTGCACGGCAAGCTCTCGCCGATTCATGGGGTCGGGCCGGACGATTTGAATCTCCATTCGCTGCAGCAGCGGCTCGAGAGCGGCGAGATTGCGGAGTTGATTCTCGCGCTCTCGAACGACGTGGAAGGGGAGGCGACGTGCCACTACATCACGCAGCACCTTCCCGCCGAGCGAAAGATTAATGTGACGCGGATCGGCTTCGGCCTTCCCAGCGGCGGCGGCGTCTTGTATGCGGATTCAGTGACGCTCAAGAGCGCGCTGGAGAGCCGACGAAGTTATCGGTGAGTATGCATTACCTGTCGGTCTCAATTGAGCGATGGCCCGACCTCGTGTTGCAACTTATTATACGCCGACCTTGCGGCGTGTTATCGTCATTTCACGTATTTTCGCAGCGCCTCGGCCCAGAGAAGGTAACCGAGTCCGTTAAGATGGAGTCCGTCCATCGTTACCTGTTTGTCCAATTGGCCGCTCGGGCATAGCACTGGTATGAGATCGATATAGTGTACCGAGTTTGCGGCACAAAGGTCGCGCAGTCCATCATTGATCGACTTGATCTCGGCATTGAAACGGGCTCCGCCAGCGTCGGGACCAAGATACAAGATGCTTTCCATGTATAGGTCGACCTTTCGTGCCCGTACCACATGGATCAACGCTTCATAATCTGCGAGTATCGCGCTGTGTGATCGGCCTGCCCGCACATCGTTAATTCCAAGCATCGCAAAGATTTTTTTTGGCCGCCGTCTCAATACCTCGGCGAGCCGTAAATACGCTGACCTGATGGTGTCGCCCTCGACTCCACGATTAATCACTTTCACATCTGACATCAACTCGTGCCATTGAGTGGCAGCGGTGATCGAATCGCCCAACATGACAACGTCGGCTTCTCCAGGGAGGTACTGAAATCGAGGCGAAGAAAAGATCGGCGGCGTGCGAATGGCTCGAATGACGCGATTCAGCCCATTTAGTTTGGCTGGTCCGGCCACGCCTACCACATAGCCGCTCGCGAATGCTAGCGCGGTGGCGATCAACACGAAAAACCACGTTAGCCTTGGGTCACTTGGTTGTCGGGGTGCCATGGAACATGAGCCGGTGCGGTTTGGTGTGACGATTCGCGCGGAAACACAAGCGTGCGCCGTGGCGCTCGGAATCGGTGGCGTAGAATGGACCATTCTCGAACCGGCTTGCCTCATCCCACGGCTCCCGCTCGTCTGCGCATGCGATGCGGAAACTTCCTTCGCTCGATGGTATTCGGGCTCTGAGCATTACCATGGTGCTCGGTGGTCACATGGAGCGTTCTGCCGGGTTTCCCGCAGGCTGGCGCCCGTACATCACTATTTTTTTCGACGGAGCTTTGGGGGTGCGGATATTTTTCGTGCTTAGCGGTTTCCTTATCACTCACTTGTTGCTTACGGATGAGGCCGCGCATGGGGAGTTGCGTCTCGGCACGTTTTATCGGCGCCGTGCCTTGCGCATTCTCCCCGTTTACTACGCATTCGTGCTCGTGTTTTTCATTCTGGATCTAACGACGCCCTTGGATACCAGGTGGTCGCAATATGTCGGAGCACTGACTTTCACGAAAAACATGCTGCCGGCGGGATGGTATGATGGTCATTTGTGGTCGCTCGCGGTGGAGCAGCAGTTCTATCTGTTGTGGCCGATTGCGTTGCTGTTGCTCACACCACGATCGCGGTTCCAGTTCGCCGCGGTGCTGATCGGACTAGCTGCCTGCTTTCGGGTGGGGTTCTACGCGGCCGACCTTCGCTCGTGGTATTATTATTCGCTCTTCACGAATATGGATTCGTTGATGTTTGGGGGGGCCGCGGCGATGTTGGTCCAACTTTGGCCGGACCGTCTTCGGCGGGCGCTCGACTACCGGCCAACCCTCTTGCGCGTGTGCTGCCTTGGTGCGATTGTGCTCATCTGGCGACTCACCGCGGCGGCACGGCTCGGATTATTTACCGTGCCGTTGGGATGCACGATTCAGAATGTGGCGGCAACGTTCCTCATCCTGTCGTATACGTATAAAACCACAGGGATTGGATACGGAATTCTCAACCTTCCGCTTTTGCGAGCGGTGGGTGTCTTGTCATTTAGCCTTTACGTTTGGCAGCAATTGTTTTTCGCGAAAGAAGGCGATTGGGGGCCGCACCATCCATTCTTCCTTCGGTTTCCGATTAATTTGGCCGCGATTTTCATCGTCGCGACGATGTCGTATTTCGCGATTGAACGCCCTTTTTTTAGAGCCCGCAGTAAGCTCCGTGCCGTGGGGTAGGACCGATGCCAGGGTTCACAAAGAGGTAAAGAACCGTCGCCGGTGGTATTGGTCATGGCGCTAGCCTGCCGGCCGTTGCCACAATCGCTTGCGACTGCGATAAGGCTGGTGCGGGCGGCGGGAGTCGAACCCGCCTCTCATGCTTGGGAAGCACACATAATAGCCGATATACTACGCCCGCAAAGAACAGCGGAGACAGGAGAACGGGCGGCTGACGCGCAGTCAAGTTTGTGGCGCAGTCTCATGACGCGGCTCGAGCCCCGCCTAACTCACACGTCGGCTTCGACCCGTTCGGCGCTCAGATTGCGCCAGCGGTCGAGGACCCGACGGCGAATGTCGTCCGGGGAAAGCCCATATGCCGCGCGCAGGACTTCCACACTACTTCCGTGCTCGATGAACTTGTCGGGCCAGCCAATCCGCTCCACCGCCGTGTTGCAGTCCGCTTCTTGCAGCGCCTCGATCACGGCGCTGCCGAACCCGCCGGCGAGCACGTGATCTTCCATCGTGACGAGCAGGGGAATGCAGGCCGCATGACTCTGCAGCAGCGCGCGATCGAGCGGCTTCACGAAGCGAGCATTCACGACGCCGACCGACAGATGTTCTTCGTTTTGCAGCCGTTCCGCCAAGCGCAGCGCATCCTGAACCATCGTGCCGAGCGCCCAAATCATGATGTTCGATCCTTCGCGCAACACCTCGGCGTGGCCAAGGGCGAGCGTTGACGGCCGGTCCTTGATCTTGACGCCGGTGCCCGCGCCACGCGGATAGCGGATGAAGCCCGGTCCGGGCAATTGCAGGCTCGTGTGCAACATGTCGACGAGTTCGTCCTCGTCTTTCGGCTGCATCACCACCGCATTCGGCACGCAGCGCAGGTACGAAATGTCGAAGAGGCCGTGGTGCGTCGGGCCATCGTTGGGCGAGAGGCCGGCGCGATCCATGCAGAACGTGACCGGCAGATTTTGCAGCGCCACATCGTGGATTACCTGATCGTATGCACGCTGGAGGAAGGTCGAATAAATCGCACAGACCGGACGAAAGCCTTTGGTGGCAAGTCCGGCGGCAAAGAGCACGGCGTGTTCTTCCGCGATGCCGACATCGAAAAACTGATGGGGCAGGGCTGCCGCCAGATGTGACAGACCCGTTCCGCTGGGCATGGCACCGGTGATGCCGATCACCTTGGCGTTCGCCTTCGCGAAACGCGTCAGCGCTTGGCCAAAAACGTCCTGATAATTCGGCGCAGCGGCCGCCGCCGACTTTTTGTTTTCTCCTGTGATCGGGTCGTACGGTGCCGCGCCGTGAAACTTCTCCGGGTGCGCGAGCGCCGCCTCGAGTCCTTTGCCCTTCTTGGTGAGCACATGAATGATCACCGGCACGTCGCAATGCTTCGCGAATTCGAGGTTTTTCTGCAGCGCGTCGAGATTATGGCCGTCGACAGGCCCGAGGTAGCGCAGGCCGAATTTCTCGAACAACGACGATTCGACGATGAAGTCCTTCGTCTCCCGCTTCCATTTTTGGTAGATGCGGTTCATCTCCGCGCCAACGGGGAAGCTCTTGAAGAACGCCTCCACGTCGTGGTGCAGTTTGTTGTACGTGGAATTCGTGCTGATGCGGTTCAGATAGCCTGCGATTGCACCGACGTTTTTTGCGATCGACCACTCGTTGTCGTTCAACACGACGATCAGCCGCTTCGTGCAGCTGACGACGTTATTGAGCGCTTCGAGCGTCACGCCGCACGTGAAGGCGGCATCGCCGCAGACCGCGACAACGTGTTCGTGCGAGCCGCGCAAATCCCGCGCGGTCGCCATGCCGAGCGCGGCCGACAGCGCGGTACCGGCGTGGCCGGCGCCAAACGGATCGTGCGGACTTTCGGCGCGATATAGGAAGCCGCTGGCGCCGCCCGTGTGACGCAGTTTGCGGAAGAATTCGCCGCCGCGCCCGGTGAGCAATTT
Organism: uncultured Opitutus sp.; assembly: GCA_966252355.1. Lineage (GTDB taxonomy): Bacteria > Verrucomicrobiota > Verrucomicrobiia > Opitutales > Opitutaceae > ER46. Next base: position 5,025 of record CBINOT010000121.1, read on the forward strand.
GTGCACGTAACCTTGGTGCGCGACATCGAAGACAAATTGGTCGGCGGGCGAGTCGAAGACCCGATGCAGCGCGATCGTCAGCTCCACGACGCCAAGATTAGGGCCGATGTGCCCACCGCACTTGGAGGTAACCGCGATCAGCTCCTCGCGAATTTCCTGCGCGAGTTGGGGGAGCTGCGCGGGAGCGAGCCCCCGCACGTCGGCGGGGCCATGAATGGATTCCAGCAAACGGGCCTGCGAAGTGGCGGCGGGTTCGTTCATTGAGTAGGCAGTGGGGAGCGTCGAGAGGAGGGAGGTTTAGCCTTCGCGTTCGGTCTCGAACGTTTCGAATGCCGCGGAGCCGTCCTTTTGCTTTTTCAGTTGCTCGATCTTGAGCTCGGCATCTTTGAGCCGAGTTTCGCAGACTTTGAGCAACCGCGTGCCCTCTTCGAATTTGGCCAACAGATCCGCGAGCGGCACCTCACCGGATTCCATCGATTCGACAATGGTCTCCAGCTTTTCGAGGGCTGTTTCGAACGAAAGTTGGGCATCTTTGGCTTCCACAACCTGTCAACGTTGCGGCGCTCAGCGGTCATTTCAAACCATCTTTCCACCGTAACCCGAGACCGGGCCTCCAATTGAGCTTTCGCGCTTCCCCCGGCCGCGCGACGACTTTGGGCTCGCGGCGGCTCTGGAGTTTCGCATGCAGTGGGATCATGCCTCTTGTTGTTTGGATCGTGGCGGCGCTCATTGCGTTGCGCCTGCTAGCGGATCTCTCGCTGGCAGCGTTGAATCGCGCGGAAGTTCGGCGTCACGCCAAATCGCCCCCTCCGGTGGCCGCAGCGATCATGGACGATGCGACTTACGCGAAATCGGTCGCGTATACCTTAGAGAAGTCGCGCTTCGGCGCGCTGACCGAGATTTTCGATACGCTGGTGCTCGTTTTGGTCCTGTTTGGCGGAGTGTTGCCGCCGCTCTTTGCGAAAGTCGCCGCGTGGGGCGCGCCCGGTGCGATGTGGAGTCATGCGCTTTTCATTTTGATTGCCGGAGTGCTGCTGGGGATACCGTCCTTGCCCTTCGATTGGTGGGAGCAATTTCGCATCGAGCAGCGATTCGGCTTCAACAAGAGCACGGCGGGGCTGTGGCTCATGGATAAAATCAAGGGCACCCTCCTGACCCTCGCGATCGGATTCCCGCTGCTTTGGGCTCTGCTGTCGCTGGTGAAGTGGGTGGGGGATGCCTGGTGGCTGTGGGGCTTCGCTTTGGTGTTCGGTTTTCAACTACTGATGCTGGTCTTGTATCCGAAGCTGATCTTGCCGCTCTTCAACAAGCTCACGCCGCTTCCGCCCGGCGACTTGCGGGACCGTTTGATGGCGCTCGGCGATCGCACTGGGTTTCAGGCGCGCACCATCGAAGTCATCGACGGTTCGAAGCGCTCGGGCCATTCCAACGCCTACTTCACAGGCTTTGGCCGCTTTCGGCGCGTCGTGCTTTTCGATACGCTGATCGCACAGCTTTCGGCGGAGGAACTCGAGGCGGTCCTCGCGCATGAAATCGGACATTATCGACGCGGTCACATCCCCAAGATGATTGCGATGTCGGCAGCTTCGCTGTTGGCGGCGTTTGCCTTGGTCGCATGGTTCGCTCGCGCGCCCTGGTTCAACGCCGCGTTCGGTTTTCCGCCCGATCAAATGGCGCCTTCCTTTTTGCTGTTCGCGCTGCTCAGTGGAGTGGTGACCTTCTGGTTCACTCCGCTGACGAACATGCTCATGCGCAAATACGAGTATGAAGCCGACGCTTTTGCGCGGAACGCCATGCAGAGCGCGGTCCCGATGATCGGCGCGTTGCGCAAGCTCGCGCAGAAGAATCTCACGAACCTCACGCCCCATCCGCTTTTCAGCGCTTTCTTTTATTCGCATCCGACAATTGCGGAGCGCGAACGGGCGTTGAATGCGCCGTGAGCCGAATGTCGCCCGGAAAGCCGCAGCCATGACGCGTCGTTCGTGTGTCCGGCGGCGGTGGTCGCGCGTGCTGATTGGCGCGCTTGCGATCCTCGCGTGTGTCGCTGCGAGTGCCGAGACCCTCACGATCGCCACCTACAACGTCGAGAATTACGGCCTAGCCAATCGCATCACCGAAGTCGGATTCCGTTCGGATTATCCTAAACCGGAAACGCAAAAGCGCGCGCTCCGACAAGCGATCGTCGCAATCAACGCGGACGTGCTCGTCTTGCAGGAGATGGGAACCGCGCCGTATCTGGAGGAGCTGCGGCGCGATTTGCGCGCGGACGGCGCGGATTATCCCCATGCGGCTCTCGCCGTCGCGGCCGATCCAGATCGGCACGTCGCCGTGCTGTCGCGCCGTCCGCTCACGAACGTCATGACGCTGGCGAATCTCGATTTCGCCTACCTCGGCGGAAGGGAGCGCGTGAAACGGGGAGTACTGATGGCGACGGTGTCGACCGCGGCGGGCGACCTCACGATTTTCGCGGTGCATTTGAAGAGCCGGTTGACCGAGCGGCCCGACGATCCGCTCTCGGCAATTCGACGAGCGGCGGAAGCGACCGCCGTGCGCGACGCCGTGCTGCGACGCTTTCCTAATCCCGACGGCGCGCGCTTCATCATCCTCGGCGACTGCAACGATACCAAAGCGAGCAAGGCGCTCGAACATCTGCAGCACCGCGGCGCGACGACGATCGCGACTTTGTTGCCGGCTAGCGACAGTCACGGCGAGACGTGGACATACTCGTATCGTCGTGAGGACACTTATACGCGGGTCGATCACATCCTCGTATCGCCGCCGTTGCACGCTCGTATCGCCGACGGTAAAGCGCGGATTTATGATGGGCCGGGTGTGAAGGAGGCGAGCGACCATCGCCCAGTTTTTGTGCGACTGGAACTGTCGGCGCGTTAGCCACGTCGGCGCCGCTTAACGGTCCATCAGGGAATCCGCCTAAGCGCGATTGAGGGGTTCGCCTGATTTCCAGTTTTCGATTTAAGGCTAAATTAGCCGCGGCCTCGAAAATTGTACCCCTTCGCTGCCACGCCCTCCGGATTCCGTCTTGGCGATGGAATCATTCGACAGTGCCGGTCATCTCCGACCACGGCGGTGCGCGCTCGCGAGGCGAAGGGATGCCTTTCACTCCATCACGCTCCCTTGAGCCCTCTCTTTCCAGATTAGCTGGTGTGGTGCCGTGACACTGCGGTCCCGGCCTCAACCACGCCCGAGAACCCAACCCCTTTGGGAATGGCCCTCATTCCCAGCGCCGCCCGCGGCTTCCGCGGGTGGCGCCACTCTACCCGCTTGCGGGGAGGAAGCGACCAACCCTAAACGCACATGAAAGTGTTATCGAAAATCCTCGCGGTCGCCGCTGCTGCGGCCGCTTTCACGCTCACGGCTTCCGCCGCGACGTGGTCCACCTCCGCCCAATGGGGATCGTATTCCATGGGGTCCTACACGATCTACAACGACATCTGGGGCAGCGGCGCCGGACCACAGACGTTGTACGTGGACACCAACAGCTCATCCGCGCCGCACTTCTGGGTGTACAGCCAGCAGCCCAACACTGGCGGCATCAAGTCTTACCCGAATGCGAGCCGCACCATCAACAAGGCCATCTTGTCGATCTCCTCGCTGCACGGTTCGTACAACCACAGCAACTCGCCGGTCAGCGGTACGCAGGCCTACGACTGGGCTTTCGATTGCTGGGTCCCGAGCGAAGTGATGGTTTGGACGAAGTGGACGAGCAACGTCGGCCCGTGGGGCTCGCTCTATCGTTCCAACGTCTCGATCGGCGGCCGGACGTGGAACGTGTACCAACCGGGCGGCCCGTGGTCGTTCCTCGCGACCAGCCAATCCAGTTCCGGCACCGTCGATCTCGCCGCCATCTTCAAGTGGCTCGTGAATAACGGCAAGCTAGGCAACGGAAACGTCGGCCAATGCCAGTACGGCGTCGAGATCACCTCGGGCTACGGCTGGTGGACGGTCAACAGCTGCAGCGTGTACTAAGTAACCGATCGTGCTCGAAGGCGTGTTAGCGCCTTCGTGTTTCATGGCGGTGCTGGCGCCGGGCCGGCACCGCTTCTTCGGCCAACCAACCTCATCCGAACATGACCCGTATTTCCCGCTTCTCGTGCTGCCTCTTGCTCTCGTTGCTGTGCGCCGGTGCGCTGCGCGCCCAATTCAGTCCGTTACGCAATCCTCCCCCGGCGGTTTCGCCCGCGAGGTGGGACGAGAAAATGGACAGCGCGATGCGCGCGCTGAAGTCAAATCACCTGAACGATGCCATCAAGCTGTGCGAGCAAGCGATGGACATGGCGCGCACGTTCGGACCGCACGACTCGAGACTGTCGCGCAGCCAGGTGCTCCGGGCCGAAATCGCGATGTGGGAAAAGAAATATGACCGCGCCGAGCAACTGTTTCAGGAGGCGGTCGCGACGTGCGAACAGGCCGTCGGTCCGAAGCATCGTGACCTAGTCCATCCGCTCTCGAGCCTCGCGAACTTCTATTACTACGTCGTGCCGCACCGCGATCGCGTCGCGGTGTTGTTCGAGCGGATTCTCGACCTCGTCGATCACGCGCCGAATCGCGACGAGCGCGACGTCATCATGTGGTCGCGCAATCTCGGCATGATCTATCGCGAGTTGGAAGATTTCACGCGCGCCGAGCCGCTGTACGCCCGCGCGGTTGCGTTGGCGCAGAAGGTCGAGCCCGACTGGGTCTCGCACGAGTATCTGTCCTCCGCTGAGTTTTACCGCGCTTGGAAGAAGTACGACCGCGCCGAAGCGCTAGCCTTGCAAGCGCTCGAGTTGCGGGAGCAGGGGTCGAAAGCCGCGCCCGATAATGTGGACCGAAAGCTAGACGTGGCCGTGGCGCTGGATGAGCTCGGCGCCATTCACACCGCGGCGCAAAAACTCGAGGCCGCGGAAGCGGACTGCCGACGCTCGCTGAAGATCATCGAGGCGTTCATGACGGCCGATCAGCCGGACTTGCGGCCGCGGCTGACCGCATTGGCCAGCGTATTGAACGCGCGCGGCAAACTCGACGAAGCGTCGACCGTATACCAACGTTTGCTGACGCTGACGGAAAAAAACCTTGGCGGCGAAAGTCCGGAACTTGCCACCGTGATGTCGAACTACGCCGCGGTGTTGCACCAACAAAAGAAGGCCAAGGAAGCAGTCGCGATGGAAGAGCGCGCGGCGGCAATTCGCAACCGGGCGGCGACGATGTAACCCGCTATGTGCGGTCTTCGCCGTCGGACCGATCGCGGCCACCCACCAAGTCTGCGCTTTTAGGCGAAGAAAAAGCCCGGCCGCGTGGGCCGGGTTGATTTTTCGTGCGGCAAAGCGCGGGATCGAGCGCCTATTTCCCAGCAACGCTGACCGGGATCGTGACCTCGCCGGAACCGAACCCTTTCAGGAAGAGGGTTCCGTGGCCCGGTTTGCCACCTTCCACATTGATCGTGACGCTCGTCTGCCCTTGCGGAATGACGACTTCCGGCATGATCACGCTGTCGGGAACATCGGTGGTGACGTCGAGAAGCGTGCCGCCTGCGGGCGCAGGATTGGGAATGGTGAAGGTAAGCGAGTCGCGCTGACCGGTCCGCAAATTCAGCGCGGAGGGCGTAATGGAGACCGTGCTGGCGTCGATCCGAAACGTCGCGACGTCCGAATTGCCAGCGGGGCTTTGTACACTGACGGTGTAATTGCGGTTTGGGTCCAACGCCGGGACGAAGAAGCTAAGCGAGGTGGGGGATTCAAATACCGTGCGAACCGGCGTGCCGTTGAAGGCAACGGTGTCAGCGGTGGTGAAGCCGCGACCGAGGACGCTGATCCGCGCGCCGACCGGTCCGCGATTTGCTTCGATGGAGAGCACTTTGCGGCGGACGATCTTCGCGTGTTGAAGATCGGTGTACGTTTCTTGCGGCGTGATCACCGAATTCCCCTCAACGCTGTAATTCACCAGGAAGTAGTATGCGACTTCTTCGCGACCGGCCGGGAGTTGGTACTCGAATTCGTAAACGCCTTGGCCGAGCCGGCTTTGATGCAAATCGAAGCTGTGGCCGTCGACGATGATGTGCGGTGCGATGCTCGAGGCGACCACCGTGTTGGTGTGCGGCGTGATGCGCAGCGTAAAGGTGTAGATCTGCGAGGGATTTTCGTCCAACGCTGGCGGCGTTAGATTCGTAAGTGTCACGGTTTCACAGCCCGGGAGCAGCAAAAGGGCGAGGGCGGCGCCCAAACCGAAAAGGATTTTTCTCGCGGGAGAAATACGGGTGGATTGCATTGTGTGCGAAGAGTGAAAAACCGGGCAGAAAAAGCCGTTAGTAATGAGCCGCACAGATACAGAGCAAGCTAAAGCTGAGCACGCGACCGCGCCGCTTGGGCTGTATGTTCATGTGCCGTTCTGTGCGTCAACGTGTGATTTCTGCGCGTTTTATCAAACGGTTCCGACTGCGCAGGACGTAAAACGTTTCCTCGAAACCGTCGAACGGGAAGCCAACCTCGTGGCGTGGACCCGGCCGGTCACGACGGTTTTTTGGGGTGGCGGAACCCCGGGTCTGTTGGCGGCTCCAGATCTCGCGCGGCTCGCCGAAATCGTTCGCGACCGTTGCGGCGGAGTTCCGACGGAATGGACGGTGGAACTTGCACCGGGATCAGTGACCGACGCGCGGCTTGCGGTGTTGCGCGAAGCTGGCGTCACCCGCGTGTCGATGGGCGTGCAAAGTTTTCAGCCGGCTCTGCTCGATGCGCTCGGGAGACAGCACTCCGTTGCGCAGATCGAGCGAGCTTACGATCGCATTCGGGCGGCGGGCTTCCCCAGCGTGAACCTAGACTTGATGTTTGCGTTGCCCGGTCAAACCGCGGCCGAATGGGCCGCCGATATTCGCACGGCCGTGGCGCTCGCGCCGGATCATTTGTCCACGTATTGCCTCACTTTCGAAGAGGATACGAAGTTGTGGCTGAAGCTTTCGCAAGGCCGCGTGAAGCTGGACCCGGAACACGAGGCCGATCTTTACCTCGCGACGTGGTCGCAACTCGCCGAAGCGGGCTATGCGCAGTATGAAGTGTCCAATTTTGCGCGGCCCGGCCACGCCTGCGCGCACAACCTCAACACGTGGCGAATGCACGAATGGGTTGGGCTCGGGCCATCCGCTGCATCGCAGTACGATGGAATTCGCGGCGGGAATGTCGCCGATCTCGAACAGTGGCGCTTGAATATCGAGCAGGGCATCCGCGTGACCGACGACCGGACCATGCTAACTCCGGAACTTTTGGCGGAGGACGCGCTCATCTTCGGAATGCGAATGAATGCCGGTGTAGACCTCGCCGCATGGCAAAGCCGCGCCCCGTGCGCCCCATGGACTGCGGTCGACGCCACGATCGGCGACTTGGTCGGCAACGGCCTCGCAACCCGCGAAGGTTCTGTCGTCCGCCTCACGACTCACGGGCGCCTCATGGCGGACGCGGTCGGAGCTGAAATCATGATGGCTTTCGAGCCCGTTGAGGCGACGGCATGAGGCGTCTCGCCGCAGCGGTCATTGTATTGGGCGCGGGTCTCACGGCTTGCCGGCACGTCGTCCCGCCGGCGGCCATGCCTGCGCCGGAAATTTGGTTCTCGCTCGAGGCAAGCGGCCCGATTGCGAACACCGCAGCATTGCCGCTGAGCGGCGTGCAAATCCCTCTTGCCGCATCGCCGGCGCTAACGTCCGCCGACTTCGAGTCGGTTGACATCGCACAAGCGGCGATCGGTCCATGCCTGGTCTTCGCCATCGCGCCCGACGCCAAGCACCGATGGCAGGAACTTGCGACCACCGCGCGCGGCCGCCGACTCGTGTTGTTGTTCAACGGTCGCGCGCTGGGGGCGCGCCGCCTCGATGGCGCCTCGAACGAGATGCGAATTTTCATGTTCGTCGAAATGCGTGAATCCGAACTCCCAGCGCTCGTCGCCGAGCTCAAAGCGAGTGTCGCGGCGTCGAAAGCGAGCCGTCGTCGGCCATGAGATTTTCGTACCTTGCCTTAGGATGGCTTTGTTTGGCGATCACGGCCGCGCGCGCCGAGCGCATGCAACTCGTCTGGCCGACCCCGAACACGGGGTGGGCAGACCGGAAGCCGCTTGAAACCTACCTGCAGCACGCGGGATCGGGCGACCCCGAGTCGGGCTCATTCGGCAGCGTGCGGTCCGGGGGGCACCAGTTTCACGAGGGCCTCGACATCAAGTGCGTATCGCGCGACCGACGCGGCGAACCAACCGATAGCGTGTTTGCCGCGCTGAACGGTGTCGTTCGCCACATCAATGCCACGGCCGGCGATAGCAATTACGGCCGGTATATCGTGCTCGAGCATCCCGAGCAAACGCCCTCGGTTTACACCTTGTATGCGCACCTCGCTCGGATCGCGCCCGGCCTGCGCGTCGGCGACCATGTGACGCACGGGCAAGCCATCGCCATCATGGGCCATAGCTCCGATCGACCGATTCCGCGCGATCGCGCGCATTTGCATTTTGAAATTGGCGTCATGGTCACGCGCGAATTTCAGACTTGGTACAATCGCCGGGGCTTCGGCAGCCGCAACGAGCAAGGTCTCTGGAACGGGATGAATCTCATGGGCGTCGATCCGCTCGCCATTTTTAACGGCTGGCGCGACGGACGGATCAACTCGATGCAAGATGTGTTCGCGCAGATGGCGCCGGCCGTGCGCCTGCGAATCGCGACCCATCGTTCCCCCGATTTTATCGGGCGTTATCCCTCCTTGTTGACGAAGCAACCGGCGATGGGGCCGGTGTCGGGCTGGGAGATCGCGTTTAACTGGACCGGCGTGCCCTTTGCGTGGACGCCGCTGGCGCCGAGCGAGGTGCTTGGCCTCCCGCTCGAGCAACCACAGATCGTGGGCGCCGATGCGGAGATCGAGCGACGTGAACGCAGCAAGGTGCTCGTGACGCAGCGCCGAGGAGCGTGGACCGTGGGAAAAGACCTCGAGACCGTGCTGCAGCAGCTGTTCGGGTGGCGGTAATTCTCCGGGCCGGTCCGCGGCGTGGCGGGCCCAAGAACGAAGCAACGCTTCAGCTCTGGGGCTTCAGCTGCTCGAGCAGCGCGAGGAATTGAGGCGAGTGCTTGAGTGGATCGAGATCGGGATCCTGCTGCATCCAGTCGAAATCGTTGTAGCCGAGATGGATTGCCTGCTGCAGGGCACGGAGTGCGGCGCGATTGCGCTTCGAGAGCGCGAGACTGCACGCCAAGTTGTAATGCGCCGTGGCGTTCGTGGGCTGGAGGCGCACCAGGCGCCGATCCATCCGCAGCCCATCGGCAATCCGGCCTTGTTTGGTGTACAGCCCTGCCAGAATCTCGATGACGGCGGTGTAGTCACGGTTGCGACGTAGCACCGATTCGTAGAAGCCAATCTCGAATTCTGGGTCGTGAGGACGCGGTTTCGCCATGGTGCTAGATCACCCTCGACGTGGGCACGAGCCGGTTTGACGAAACAAATCGCAGTGTGCGCTCACCTGCAACCGTTGCGAAACCGGTCGGAGGCCGAGTTTCGAAGACACCGTGCTGCCGTACCATTCCATGAATGGCGCGCTGATCTCGAAGATCTTGTCGCAGTCGAGACAGACGACTTGCGCGACCTGGGTGCCCAAACCTTCCTTGTTCGGTCGATAGAATTTTTCGCCCGAGCCGATGTCGACTTCGCGCAGCAGCGCACTCTCCGTCATGATCGGCAGCGTGCGATACACCGTGGCGCGGGACACCGAATCGTCGATGGCTCGCGCGTAATCCAGCAGCTGCTCCGCAGTGAAATGCTCTCGTTGCGCAAAGGCCGCATCGAAGATCGCTAGGCGTTGGTTGGTCGCGCGCAGTCCTTTTTGCGTCAGGAAATCTCTGAATTTTTCGCGGGCGGCCGGAATGCTCACGCGAAAAATGTTTTCCGTGGGCTGCGGCATGTCAACCGGTTCGTAGGGCGCCGACGGATGTGTCGGGCGCAGCGAGCTTGGCGTTCGATAATCCACCCGTATTACCGGCGCGAAGCGAGCGCCGCGCTGCCACGCTTGATGTCGGGCGACTTGCGCGGGGAATAAAATTGCGCCGGCTGCTGGCGCGGGGCTCGATCACAGACGATGATCGTCGGAGTCCATCCGCTCGCCGGGTTCGACAAAGTCCTGCATTACCGCGTGCCGGAAACGTTGAGCGCATCGGTTGGCGTCGGATCGCTGGTCCGTGTCCCGATCATGAACGCATTGCGGTTGGCGATCGTCGGAGAACTCGGCGCGCCGCGAGACTTTCCCCTCGAAAAGCTGAAAAACGTCGCCCAAGTGGTGTACCCGTTTCCCGCGCTGACCCCGGACCTGCTCCAGCTCGCGCGATGGATGGCGACTTACTACGCCTGCGGGCTCGATACGGTGATCGAGACGATGATCCCCGCCCCGGTGCGGCGGGGCGCGGCTTTGAAGCAGGAGAAAATTCTCTCCCTGGCGCGACGGCTGGCGCCGGATGAACTCGCGGTGCTCGAAAAGCGCGCGCCGCAGCAGGCGCGGCTTTACCGTTTCGTCGCCGATCAGTTTCGACCGCAGCCCAAGAGCCTCGTGCTGTCGCGGCTCGGGGCGTCCGCGGCCATCGCCAACGGATTGGTCAAACGCGGCGTGTTGCGCGAAGAGTCGTTGCGCATCGAACGCATCGCCTATGCCGACGATCATGCGCTCGGCGAACTCGTCGCCGCACAGCCGCACGCGCTGAATATCGAGCAACAGCGCGCCTTCGATGCGTTGCACGCCAGTTTGGCCGAGGAAAAGTTTGGCGTGGCGCTCCTGCATGGCGTCACCGGCTCAGGCAAGACCGAGGTCTACCTGCGCGCGATCGACGATGCTTTGAAGTCGGGCGGCGGCGTTGCGTTTCTCGTGCCCGAAGTGGCCCTCACGCCCCAAACCGTCGCACGGCTGCGTTCACGACTCGAAGCGATCGCGCCGGGGCATCGCTGCGTCGTGTGGCATAGTTTTTTGAGCGAAGGCGAGCGACTCGATGGCTGGCTCGCACTGGCGACCGGCGAGGCGCGGGTGGTGGTCGGCGCGCGCTCGGCGGTTTTTGCGCCGGTGCAGAACCTGCGGCTGATCGTCGTCGATGAAGAGCACGAACCCGCGTACAAGCAGGACGAGACGCCGCGCTATCATGGGCGCGACGTCGCCGTCATGCGGGCCAAGCTCAGCGGCGCGGTTTGCGTCCTTGGGTCAGCGACGCCTTCGCTGGAAAGTTTCGCCAACGCGGAAGCGGGCAAGTACCGGCTGTTGCAACTGACCGAGCGCATCGATTCGCGCAAGCTCCCGCACATCGACATCGTGGATCTGCGCATCGAAGCCCTGAAGCAACGGACGTTGCCAGCATTGTCGGGCAAACTCGTGAGCGCGATGCAGCATCGTTTCGAGCGTCGCGAGCAGACGATTCTTTTTATCAATCGTCGCGGCTACTCGTCGTCGATGCTCTGCAAGCAATGCGGCCACGTCGAGGAATGTCCGCATTGCAGCATCTCGCTGACCTATCACCGCACGGACGAGACGTTACGCTGTCATCTTTGCGGCGAGCAGCGCGCGGCGCCTTTGCGCTGCCCCAAGTGCCAGGCGCCCGATATCCGGTGGCGCGGCCTGGGAACCCAACGCGTGGAGGAGGCGGTCCGACGCGTGCTGCCGCGGGCGAGGGTGGAACGGATGGACACCGACACGATGGCCAAAAAGAACCGCTTCCGCGAAGTCCTCGCGGAATTTCGCTCCGGCCGGATCGACGTGCTCGTCGGCACCCAGATGATCGGCAAGGGACTGGATTTTCCGAATGTGACGTTGGTCGGGCTGGTGGACGCCGATATTTCGATGCACGTGCCGGATTTTCGGGCCAATGAGCGTACGTTCCAGTTGCTCGTGCAGGTGGCGGGCCGTGCCGGTCGGGGCGATCGCGCCGGCGAGGTTATCGTGCAAACCTTCACGCCGCAGGCCGACGCGATTCAGTTTTCGCGGCATGCCGATTTTGCAGGCTTCGCTGCGGGCGAACTCAAGTTACGACGCGATTTCCAATACCCGCCGTATCGGCACTTGATTCACCATTTGTTCCGGGGGCCGAATCCGGAAAAATTGAAATTCTTCGCCGAGCAATGGGCCCGCCTCGTCGAGAAAACGTTCGGCCATCGGGTGGAGCTCCGCGGGCCGTCGCCATCACCGATCGAGAAGATCAAAGACGAGTACCGCTGGCAGCTCTGGTATTTCACGCACAGCGTCACGAAAATCGTGCCGGAGCTGACTCGTTTGCGCGAAGAGTTCGCGTGGCCTGACGATGTAACGCAGGTGTTGGACGTCGATCCCGCAAACTTGGCGTGAGACGTCGTACGCTCGATCGAACCGCCTGGAATCGCCTTTAGCCTTAGGCGAGGTACGCGAGTCGTCGGGACTTCGAACCTGCCGTCTGTCGGGCGATGAGTTTGCCTGATACTCAGGCCCGCTGCGACGCGGGCCCAAGTTTCGGCCACAGCGCAACCGGCGGGGCACGGCGGCTGCGGAGCGTACAATGCCGTTTACGGGACCACGATCTCGTCGATGTTCGCCAGATCGCTGCCCGTGGAGGCGAACTGAATCGTGTTGGTCGCGGCGTTATTGAGCGTGATGTTCACGGTCAGGGTGGCCCACGCGGTGAAACTACCGGTGGTCGGGAATGTGATGCTGCTCGTCGTACCGTTAACAACGATGTTGCCACTGCGCGCCGCGGTGCCGCCGTTTGCGTAGCGGATCGACAAAGCTTTGGTGCCGCCGCCATTTCCATCGACGTTGTTGAACGTCAGCGTGCCACCGGTGCTCGGGAAATTGACGTATGCCGTTCCATGGAATCCGGAATTAATCGATTCGACGATCGCGCCGCCGGCCAGCGTGGCGTTTTCGGCCTGATACGTGTCGCTCGTCTGGCCACCGACGTAAGTGATGCTTGGCGTCGGCGGCGTGGACATGCCGGAACCGATGAAGAAGCTCGGGTGCGGCGGTTGGTTGTAGGCCGTATTCTGCCACGCGATCGCGACACGGTACTGCGGATCGTGCATCAGCGTGTACATCCGAGTCGTGGTTACATCGGTCGTCGTGAAAATTTCCAATGCGGTGTTGCCCGTTTCGCGCCACACCACTTCTTCGCGCCAATCGCCAAAGAGATCGGCACTCAAACAAGGTGTCGACTTCGTGCTATTGTTCGAAGCGCAATTGCTCGCCGTCAGCAGCCGCGTGTCGGCGCTCGGGCCGTATTTGTCGATATGATTGCTATCGAGCAATTCGCGGAGCGTGTCGGCGTCCCACCAAACGAGGAAGTTGATGGAGCTCGGCTTGCGGCCGATATTCGATCCCGATGTGTCGCTGATACCGCCGACGGCGGCTGACCAGGCCTCGGCGCCGGGACTGCCCGCATAGACGTCGCCCGCCACGCCGCGGCCGTTGTCGCAGCCGCAGGTGGCGTGCGACCAAATGATCGCACCCGTACGGG
>CBINOT010000122.1:0-18344 GCA_966252355.1 uncultured Opitutus sp.
CGGAGCAACCTCGGCCGCGCCGGCCGCCATCGCGCGGTCGTAGGCCATGTACGGCCCTGGCACATAGCCGCCACCTTCGACGATGGAGACCGGGGCGCCGAGCGAGACGCCGGCCTTGGCCGCGATCGCGAGAGCGTGGGCACGGGCGTCGTCGAAGGCCTCGTCCACCGCCTCGCGGTATTGCGCATCCGTGTCGGACGGATGGAGGTTCGGGCCGTAGACGTCGTTGGCGCCGGCACGAAACCGCGATTGAGCCGGGGGGGGGAGGAGTTCACGCGGATTTCGACGGCGAACTTACGCGGGATCATCGAATACGAGCCGAGCGAGTTCACCTTCACGGCCTTTGCCGGTACGCCCTTGCGCGAAATCATCGCGGCGCTGGCGGAGCGCGGCCAGTATTTGCCCTTCGATCCTCTGCTCGCGCTGTCCGGAGCGACGCTCGCCGGGACGATCGCAGCCGGCGCGACGGGCCCGGGCCGCGTGCGCTTTGGCTCGTTGCGCGATTTCATTCTCGGCGTGCGGCTGGTCGATGGCGAAGGCCGCGTGCTGCGACTGGGCGGTAAAGTCGTCAAAAACGCAGCCGGCTTCGATGTGCCGAAATTTCTGATCGGTAGTGTCGGCCGTTTTGGCGCCATCGCCGAGGTGACTTTCAAAGTATTTCCACGCCCGGTGGCTTCGCGCACGCTGCGTTTGGAGGCGAAAGACGGCGCCGCGAAAGCGGAGCTGTTGATGGCATTGGCGAGCGGACGCTGGGAATTCGATGCGTTGGACGCCGCGGTCGGTGAAGGCGCCGTGTTCGCGCGGCTGGCTGGCCGGCCCGAGGCGCTCGATCCGCTGGTTGCAGAGGTGCTGTCGCGTTTTTCGGGCGCCGCGATGACGGTCGGCGATGGCAATTATCTCTGGCAGAGCGTCAACGACCTGCGTTGGGCGCACAGCGGGGGCACGTGGGTGAAGGTGGCGATCACCCCGAAGGCGGTCCCCGAATTCGTCGCATGCGTGCAAACGACTCCGAACGCGCGGGGTTGGGTTAGCGGCGGCGGCAACGCCGGCTATCTTTCGCTGCCTGCCGGCGCAGCATTACCTCCGCTACCCTGGCCGGCCGTCACCCTGCGAGGCGACGCGCCGCTCTGGCCGGGCGTGAAACCGCGCTTCGAGGTCATGCGAGCCGTGAAGAGCGCCCTCGATCCGCAAAATCGATTCCCGGACTTGGACGAATGAGCGCAGCCGTTGGCCCACGAAACCCACCAATTACACGAAAAGGAAACATGAGCTTCGAACGACGCGACAACGCGACGAACGAAAACTGTGGTCACGTGAGCGCAGCCGAGCCTCATGCGTTCTGGATTTCCTAGCCAAGCCATGTCTTTGCTTTCACGAACCTTCGCGTTACTCGCGGTTCATCTGATCCGTGTTTTTGGTGTATTTGGTGTGTTTCGTGGGCCGTTGGATCGTCTCTTCCCATGATCCACTCGATCAAAACCGACGAACACGCGCCATACGGCGTGGCGATGGCGAAGGCCGTGCAGACGTGCGTGCATTGCGGGTTCTGCCTCGCGTCGTGTCCGACGTACGCGGAGTTCGGCGAGGAGATGGATTCGCCGCGCGGGCGGATCGTGCTGATGAAGCACGTGCTCGAGGGCGATCTGGCCCCGCAATCTGCGCAGCTGCACATCGACCGTTGCCTCGGCTGTCTCGCCTGCGAGCCGGCATGCCCGAGTGGCGTGCCGTACCGCGATTTGCTCAGCCCGTTCCGGGCAGAAATGGAATCGGAACGCAAATTCTCGCGCAGCCCCGCGGCGCGCTTTCGGCGTTGGGTGGCCGCCCAAACGATTCCCTTTCCCGCTCGTTTCCGGCCGGCGATTGCGGCTGCGCGAATCGGCAAGGCGCTCCGCCCGTTCGTGCCGTCGGCGCTCCGTCCGATGATCGACCTCGCCCCGGCGCAGGTTCCGGCGGCCGTGGTCCTGCCGGCTTTCACTGCAGCGCAAGGAGTGCGTCGGGCCCGCGTGGCGCTGCTGGCCGGCTGCGCGCAGCAGGTTCTCGAACCCGATATCAACGTCGCCACGATCGACGTCCTCGCGCGCAACGGCGTCGAAGTCGTCGTGCCGAAAAACCAAGGTTGTTGCGGCGGTCTCGCCTGGCATACGGGCGATCTGCGGGCGGCACGCGACTTCGCGCGACGGAACCTCGATGCATTCCCCGCGGACGTCGATGCGATCGTCACGAACGCGGCTGGCTGCGGTTCGACGATGCATGAGTATCATCTCGTGCTGCGCGGAACACCGGATGAGCAGCGAGCTGAAGCGTTTCGCGGCCGCGTCGTCGACGTCAGCGTGTTTCTCGCACGGCTCGGGCTGCGCGGGACGCCTCGCGGTGTCGGAGCGCAACGCGTCGCATATCACGACGCCTGTCATCTCGCGAATGCGCAGGGTGTCCGCGCCGAGCCGCGTGCGCTGCTCCGCGCGATTCCGGGCGTCGAACTGCTCGAGTTGCCGGACGCCTATCTCTGCTGCGGCAGTGCCGGCACGTATAATCTCGATCAACCGGCGACCGCCGCCTCGCTCGGGCAGAAAAAGGCCCGTGCCGTGATCGCAACGGGCGCCTCGGTCGTCGCGAGCGGCAACATTGGCTGCCTTACCCAGCTACGCGTCCATCTCGCCCAACTCGGTTCGCCCATTCGTGTCCGCCACACCCTGCAAGTGCTGCGCGACGCATTCTAGCGATCGACGCACCGGCGCCAGCCCCTAGCCCGCAAATTTCACCCGCCGATCACAAACGTGCGGTCACAGAGCACACAGAGCTCTGACACAGCGTTCACAGAGACTAATCCACGAGCGCCGATTTTGCCCAAACGAGCCATTCGCATCATAAATCCCGACACAGATTGCAGCCTCCTGCTGCCTCTGTGTCCGAGCTCTGTGACCTCTGTGGCGATGGCTTGGATTCGTTTGCAGCGAAATATCCGGGCTAGCGCCTAGACCCGAGTCCCTAAAGCCCCTGCGTATCGACGAGCCAGATGAGCGACGCCAGCGCGGCGGCGCCAAGTTGCAGCTCGCGCGGATTCACTTTTTCGATCGTGTCGGCCGCGGTGTGGTGAATGTCGAAGTACCGCTGAGAGTCGGCTGCGAGTTCGCCGACGGTCGTCCCTTGCAACATCAGCGGGGTCACGTCAGCGCCCGCGTTGCCTTTCCGAAATTCGGAAATGCCGTAGGGCTGAAACAAAGGCAGCCAACGCGCGGCGCGCGCAACGACATCGCCTTGGGTGCTGCCGAGAACGAAACCGCGCGGATCGAAACCGCCCGTGTCGGTTTCCACCGCAAAGATATGCTTTTCCGCGTGGTCCTTTGCCGCGCTCGCATAGGCGGTGGCGCCGGCGAGTCCGTTCTCTTCGTTGACGAACAACACGCAACGCAGCGTGTGTCGCGGTTTGATCCCGAGCGCGCGAAAGATGCGCAGCACCTCGATCGATTGCACCACGCCGGCGCCGTCGTCGTGCGCGCCGGGCGAGATATCCCAGGAGTCCAGATGCGCGCCGACCAGGATGATTTCTTCGGGCAATTCGCGGCCGCGAATTTCGGCAATGACATTGTGCGAGGGCGCATCCGGCAATGTCCGCCCACCGATTTTCATGCCGGCGAGCACGGTTTTGCCGATGCGCTTCGCTTCGGCGAGCGCGCCGCCCAGCCGATCGGCGGCTAGGCTCGAAAGCGCCGCCGCGGGGATCTGGGGTGTGCCCGGCGGAAAGGTCGAGTTGCCGGTATGCGGGATGTCGTCGTGAGTATGCGTGAGCGAACGGACGAGTGCTCCGACCGCGCCGAGCTTTGCCGCCGCCGCCGGACCGCGATTGCGCTGGTCGCCCGCGCTGCTGTAGGCCGCGCCCGGCTTCACGGTCGCGGGATCCATCGGGCGATTGAAAAACACGATCTTCCCCTTGACCTTCGTTTCGCCGAGCACGGTGAGTTCGTCGAGCGATTGAACCTCGACCACCTCGGCGAGGAGCCCGTTTTTATCCGTCCCAGCCGAATTGCCCAAGGCGGTCGCGGCGAGGGTCACGACGCCCGTGGGACCCAGCAGAAAAACGGATTCGGTTTCGCCGCGCTCCCAATGCGGGACTAGGACGTCTTGCGCGTACACCCGGTCGGGTTGCAGCGCCGTCAGCGTTTCGTTGGCCCAGCCGAGGGCGCCGTCGAGAGCCTTCGAGCCGGAGAACCGGCCGGGATGGTTCGCGACGAGCGCGCGGAGATTTTCGAACGCTTTGCCGTGCACGAGCGCTTCGGTGTAAATCGCGCGCAACATCTGCTCGTCGCTCTGTATCGGCCGGCTGGGGGATGACGTCGTTTCGCCGATCGCCAGGCTGACCAATGCGAGCGAACCGACCAAGACGGCGGAGCGGAGCAGGGGAGCGCGCATGCCCGCGAGGATTCGGCGAAGCCGACTCGACGCAAGCGAGCTTTGTGCACAACGTCCGGGCTCATGATCCATCACAGTTTGCTCAACCGCGGCGTGCTCGGCGCAGCTTCGCTCGCGTTCGCCGGAGCCGTGGTCGCAACCGGAAAACCCGAGACGCGCAATCGGGCGGAAATTCCGGCGCAATATAAATGGGACTTCACCGCGATCTACCCGAGCTGGGAAGCCTGGGACGCCGGCATGAAGGACATGGAAGCAAAGATGGACGCGTTCGCGGCCTTGAAGGGCACGCTGGTGCAGGGTCCGGCCGCCGTGTTGAAAGCCTATCGCGCCTACGACGAGATCGGCATGCTGCAATACAAGGTGTATCGCTATCCGCAGCTGCAGCGCGACGTCGATACGCGAAACCAAGAAATCGCCGGCAAATTCCAGCGCGTCGGCGCGGTGTTCGCGAAATTTGGCACGGCCACGGCCTGGTTCACGCCGGAGCTGCTGGCCATTCCGCAGGCGGCGATGGAAAAGTGGATCGCCGAAACGCCCGAGCTCGGGATCTACCGGTTCACGATCCTCGACAACTATCGCCAGCAAGCGCACGTCCTCGACGAAAAGGGCGAAAAGCTGCTGTCGTATGCCACGCGCTTCAATCAGACGCCGACCACGGCGTTCCAGGAGCTCAGCACGTCGGATATCAAGTTTCCCAAAGTCACGCTGTCGGACGGCAAGGAAATCACGCTGACGCCCGGGACATATCAGCAGGTGTTGCTGACGAATTACAACCAGGCCGATCGGGCGAAAGCGTTCGACGCTTACATCAAGACATACGTCGCGACCGCAAACACGTACGCGGCGCTTTATAACAGCGTTATGCAGCGCGGCTGGTTTCTGGCGCAAGCGCGCAATTACCCGAACACGCTCGAAGCGGCTCTCGACGGGAATGCGATCCCGCGCGCGGTTGTCGAGACCTTGGTCGAGGCCGTACGCGCTGGAACTGCCCCGCTTCAGCGCTACGTGAAGCTCCGGCAGAAGCTGCTCAAGCTCGATTCCTACCATCTCTACGATGGGTCGATTCCGATCTACAAAAGCGACAAGCAATACCCGTACGAGCAGTCGAAAGACTTGGTGATTTCGTCCGTCGAACCGCTCGGCGCCGACTACGTCGCCAAGTACAAGAAATTCGTCTCCGGCGGCCGCATCGACGTGTACGAAAACGAGGGCAAGCGCAGCGGCGCCTATAATGCCGGCGTGTACGGCGTTGGGCCGTACCTGTTGCTGAATTACAACGACACGCTCGACGCTGTGTTCACCTTTGCGCACGAGGCAGGCCACGCGATGCACACCGTGCTGTCGTACGAGGCGCAGCCATTTGTCACCGCCGACTACACCATTTTTGTGGCAGAAGTGGCATCGACGACCAACGAGCGCTTTCTTCTCAACAAGCTGCTCCAGACGACGAACGACCCGAAAGAGCGTTTCTTGCTGCTGCAGCATGCGGTCGACTCGATCGTGGGCACGTTCTACACCCAGGTGCTCTTCGCCGACTACGAACTGCAAGCCCATCGGCTGGTCGAAAAGGGCGAGCCGATCACCGCGGATGTGCTCAGCGGAATCTATCTCGGGCTGTTGAAGGAGTATTACGGCGACGCCGTGACGGTCGACGATCTCTACAAGTACACCTGGACGCGCATCCCGCATTTCTTCAATTCGCCGTATTACGTGTTCCAGTACGCGACGTGCTTCGCCTCGTCGGCGAAGCTCTTCAAAGATCTCACGACGGGCGAACCCGCCGCGCGCCAGCAGGCGACCGAGCGGTATTTGACGCTGCTGAAGAGCGGCGGGAACGATCATCCCATGACGCAGCTGCAGAAAGCCGGCGTCGACCTGACGAAGCGCGAGACGGTCCAGGCCGTCATCGATCAGATGAACGAACTCGTCTCGCAGATGGAAGCCGAGGCGGCGAAGATCGAATAGCCGCGGACCGGCAATCCTGAACAGAAGAAAACGAAGGTAACGAAGGCCCCGGTCGTCCACTTACGATTCAGTCCTTCGTTTCCTTCGGTGCGCTCTGTCCAATGAATCGGTTCGGGCCTCTCAATAAGATGGTGGAGCATGGACGCCCTCGTCCGCGGCTTGCCCGGCTCGGCGAGACGCCTCGCCCTGCCATTGGCTCGGGTCGCCTCGCTCACCGCAGCGTTTCGTCATGAACGCGGCGCGTCCGCCTACTTTCGCGGAGGCTTTTCGTTTCTGGCTCAAGCTCGGTTTCATCAGTTTCGGCGGCCCGACCGGGCAGATCGCGATCATGCATACGGAGCTGGTCGAAAAGAAAAAATGGATCGGCGAGCAGCGGTTCCTGCATGCGCTCAATTATTGCATGCTTCTGCCGGGGCCCGAAGCGACGCAACTCGCGACCTATTGCGGGTGGTTGTTGCATCGCACGTGGGGCGGCATCGTGGCCGGCGGGCTGTTCGTGCTGCCGTCGGTGTTCCTGTTGTGGGCTTTGAGCTATGTGTATGCCGCCTACGGCACAGTGCCCTGGATCGCGGCGATCTTCTACGGCCTGAAGCCGGCCGTGACGGCGATCGTCGCGGCGGCCGTGATTCGCATCGGCAGCCGTGCGCTGAAAAATGGCATGCTGTGGACGATCGCCGCGCTGGCGTTCGCTTTGATCTTCTTTTGGCACGTCCCCTTTCCGGCCATTGTGATCGGCGCTGGATTGCTGGGCTGGTTCGGCGGTTTGCGCTGGCCCCACCGTTTTCCGGCTTCCACCGGACACGGCGCGGCGACGAGCGGGACCGTGATCGACGACGCGGCCGAATCTCCGTCGCATACCCGGCCAACGCTCGCGCGAGCCATCCGGGTATTGATGGTCTCGGTCGTGCTATGGTGGACGCCGGTGATCGCCTCGGGACTGTGGCAAGGGTGGAACGGTACGCTGGCCCAGGAAGGCGTCTTCTTCAGCAAAGCCGCGATGGTGACCTTCGGCGGGGCATACGCGGTGCTTCCCTATGTCGGTCAACAAGCGGTCGACCATTTCGGCTGGATCACCGCGCCGCAAATGCTGGACGGACTTGGCTTGGCCGAGACGACGCCGGGGCCGCTGATCATGGTCGTGCAGTTCGTCGGATTTCTCGGCGGCTGGCAGCATCCGGGCGAACTGAGGCCGCTGGTCGCTGCGACGCTCGGTGCCTTGATCACGACGTGGACGACTTTCGTACCCTGCTTCCTTTGGATCTTTCTGGGCGCGCCTCATATCGAGCAACTGCGCGGCAAAGCCACCTTCGCCCGCACTCTGACCGCGGTGACGGCGGCCGTCGTGGGCGTCGTCGTGAACTTGGCCGTCTGGTTTGCGCTGCATGCCTTTTTTCCCGAAGGCGTTCATGGCGGTCGGATCGATGGCTTTGCGATCGCAGTCGGCGCTGCGGCCTTTGCGGCGATGCAATGGTTCAAACTAGGCATCGTTTCGGTGGTGCTTCTGAGCGGACTGCTCGGCCTCGCGTGGACCTGGTTCAACTCGGGTTTGATGTAGCTGGGCTCCTAAAACCCCAGGCTTCGACCGGCCTCGGGGAGGCCGGCTTCATACAATGAGGGTAGGCGAGCATGGCCTTACGCTTTCTTTTCGTGCCGCCACGCGTCACACTATCCACTTCCAAGATGCGCTCCGTCATCGCTCTGTTTGCACTCTTTTGCTCCCTCATCGTTACCTCGGCCTGCGGCGCTGCGGCGGTGAAACGGTTTCAGTTCGGCGTCTCCGACGCGAAGAACGGCTACACGGCCGTGACGCCCGCGGAGGCGTACTCCAAAGACCGCGGCTACGGTTTCGAGCCGGGCGCCGAAGTGACAGTGATGCGCGGCGATCGCTCCGCCGTGACGGCGAAGGGGCCCTTCTCGTTTTCAGTTTCGCTGCCGGAAGGAAATTATCGCGTCACGGTTACGCTCGGCGATCCGAGCTTCGATGCCGTCACGACGGTGAAAGCCGAAGCGCGGCGGCTCATGCTGGAACGCATCCACACGGCGGCGGGCAAATTCGAAACGCGTACGTTCACCGTGAATATCCGCACCCCAAAGCTGGCCGACGGCACTGAAGTGAATCTCGACAGCCGCGAGATGAATCTAGAGCGGCACGAGCCGATCGCACGGCACTGGGACGAGAAGCTCACGCTCACGTTCAGCGATGCCCATCCCGCGGTGGCCGCGATCGAGATCGAGCGAACCGACGCCGCCATCACGCTGTTTGTCACGGGCGACTCGACGGTCACGGATCAGCAATCGGGGCCGGGAAGCAGTTGGGGCCAGATGGTGACGCGGTGGTTCAAGCCGGATGTCTCGGTCGCAAATCACGCCGAATCGGGCGAGACGTTGAAAGGTTTCCTCAAAGAGCGTCGGTGGGACAAGGTCCTCGAATCGATCCAGCCGGGCGACTACGTGCTGATCGAGTTCGGCACGAACGATTCGAAGAGCAGCGGCCCGCAAAATATTTATCCCAACCAGGACTTTTCCGAAACCTTCGCCCCGGCCGAAACCACCTACAAGGAACTCTTGCGCCGGTTCGTTGCCGACGTGCGTAAACGTGGTGCGTCGCCCATCATTGCCTCGCCGAGTGCGCGGCGCGACGAAGTTGCCAAGCCCACTTCGTTGCAGCCATGGGCGGACGCAGCGATGGCGGTGGCCAAGGAGTTGGAGGTGCCGGGTATCGATCTCAACGGAATGGGCGTCATGGTAAACCAGGCCCTGGGCGCCGCCGCGGAGCGCCAGTTCGGGGATCGCACGCACCACGTCGAATACGGCAGCTATCTCCAGGCGAAATGTATCGTGCTCGGACTGCAGCGCGCAAAGGTGCCGCTCGCGAAGTACATCGTGGACGATTTTGCGTTCGATCCGGCGCACCCGCATCCGACGCCGGCGGAGTTCGATCTGCCGCCGGACCCGCGAGCGGTGCGTGAAGTGCGTCCGGTAAAACCGCCGCCCCGCGAATAGACGCGGATCAAGGTAGCGGCCGTCGTCCCTGACGGCCAGTCCGTGTGACGATGGCGGTCAGGGACGACCGCCGCAACCACCGGAAGGGCCAACCTCGTTTCGATCCCAGCGCGCCAAATGGTCCACGTCCTCATTTGCCTCCATTCGTGTCGATTCGTGTCCATTCGTGGTTAAACCCCTCTCGTGATGCCTTCTCTCACGCTCACCCCGATCGCCACGCTGCGGACGCCGTTCGCCGAGAAATTCGGCATCCCGCGGCAGAGTGGGCTCGTGCCCGAGGCCGAAGGTCGGGTGGAGTTTCTGCCGGAATTTGCCGCACCGGAATTCACGCGCGGGCTCGAAGCATTTTCACACGTGTGGTTGATCACGGCCTTTCACAAGAATCCGCCTTGGTCCGGCAGCGCGGTCGTCCGGCCGCCGCGGCTCGGCGGCAACGACCGCGTGGGCGTTTTCGCGTCGCGCTCGCCGAACCGGCCAAACCCGCTCGGTCTTTCCCTTGTGCGCATACTCGCGCTCGAGCCCGGCGCGATTCGCGTGGCCGGCGTCGATGCCGTGGATGGCACGCCGATCTACGACGTGAAGCCATACTTGCCGTGGTCGGAGGCGATTCCCGATGCAAAATCGGACTGGGCGCCCGAGCCGCCTATGGCCACGGATGACGAGTCTGTCGTCATCCCGCCACAATTCGCCGCGCAGCTCGGGGCAATGAACACGCTGCTCGTACGCAAGCTGCTGCGGCTGCAACTTCAGCCCGCTTATCACGAGAACGACGGGCGAACGTATGGCATGACGGTGTCAGGCTGGAATATTCGTTGGCGCGCTCTCGACGACGGACACATCGAGGTTTGCGAAGTCGAGAAGGTCGCAGCTACTTAGCGCGGTCGAAGCAGCGGTATCTTTACTTCCGTCCGCTACTCACTATTCGGCACTTTCCCTCCGTGGCGTACCAAGCGGAACAATCGTCCTCCGTGTGGCCTCCGGGCCTTCACCTGATCCGCGGAATCATGAGCGTGCCGCATCTGCTGATCGATGGCGACGGCGCCATCTTGCTCGACACCGGATTCCCCGGCGATCGCCGGCAAATCGAACATACGCTGGCGCAATGCGGCGTCGGACCGGCGGACGTGCGCGCCATCGTGCTAACCCACGGCCATATCGACCACGCCGGTAATGTCGCGTGGGCCAAACAGTGGAGCGGCGCTCCCGTCTATGCGCACCCGCTCGAACAGCGGCATATCGACGGCGAGTATCCCTACAGCGGCGCCGCGCGCGTGTGCGGATTCCTCGAAGCGATCGGACGCACCGTGACGCAGTACCAACCGGCAGGAATCGACGTGCCGCTGCACGACGGCGACACGCTGCCTTTTTGTGGCGGGCTGCTGGTGGTGCATTTGCCCGGCCACACGCTCGGCCACTGCGGTTTCTACAGCGAGCGCCACGACCTTTTGTTCAGCGGCGATCTTTGGGTCCGCTTCATGATGCGCACGCAAATGTCCCCGCCGATTTTCACGGCGGCGCCGAAGCTGGTGTGGCCGAGCATGCTGAAGGCGCGAGCCATCGGTGCACGGTGGATGGTGCCAGGGCATTACGACCTTCCGGACGCCGCCCGGCTGCGTCGACGTTTCGAAGAATTGTGCGCATCCATCGAGCGGCGAAAGCACGCCCGGGTCGTGTGATCGCCGTCGCTCGGGAAGTGCCCGCGAATGACGCGAATTGGCGGGAATGGTAATCCGCTCGTTGGCGCTCGCGGCTACAGTCGAGCCATCCATCGCTCATGCCACGGACCGCGGTTTGGCAATCCGCAATCCAAAATCCAAAATCGAACGGGGTCAGATTCGGCTCCGATCGATTCGCGTTATCCGCGTGTATTCGCGGGCGGCTGTTTGGTCACTCCGCGCGATGACCACTCAGCAGCTCGTTTGCGAGGCCGGGATGACCGTAGATCTTGCGGATCGCTTCGAGAATCGCGCGCGAGTCGACGCTGATCGCCCGCGCCTGGACGTCGTCGTAGGCGAAATTCAAGACGAGGCTCGGCAGGTTGCCGTCGAAGATGATGCCGACGAATTCCCCCGCCGTGTTCACCACGGGACTGCCGCTGTTCCCCCCGATGATGTCGGCGGTATTCACGAAGTTAAAGGGCGTGTTCAGGTTGAGCTCGCTCTTCTTGTCGAGCCAGCGCTGCGGCAGATTGAACGGCTCGCGGTTGTGCTGCGCCGCGCTCCGTTCGTAAAGGCCGGCGAATGTCGTGTACGCGGGAATGTGCTGCCCCGCTTCGTCGTAACTCTTCACCGGCCCATAACTCAGCCGCAGCGTGAACGTGGCATCTGGTGCCCGGGTCGGCCCGTCGATCGTGAAATGCATCTTCTCGATCAGCCCGTGCGCTTGTTGACGCGTCTCGTCATTCGCTTCCCATTCCTTGCGCAGCGCGCGCGCCTCGCCGTCCACCCAGCGGGCGAGTTCGATCAACGGATCGTTCGCCGCTTTCACCGCGTCCGCGCCGCCTTCATAGAGCTTTTTCCGGAAAGCAACGTCGCGCACCTTCGTGGTGTTGATCAACTCGGCGGCCCGTTCGCGCGGCGATTTTCCGGCCAGCACTTGTTGGACGAGGGAGTTCGTCGCGCCGAGTTGCTCGGCGAGTTGTGTCAGTCCGTCCGCCAGCGTGAGAATTTCGAGATCCGCATAGATCGGCTTGTCTGAAAAGAGCTCCAGCTCGAACGACTCGCGCCGCGCATCCCCGTATTCCTTCAGCCGCTCGCCGTTCGGCTTTGGACGCTCGTCGCCGGCGCGCAGGAGCTCGCGGGCGATGCCGAACGAGTCGCTCATGAAGGCATGCCCGCCTTCGAGCAGCCGGTATCGCCGATAAATCTTCGTCTGGGCGTCGACCGCGCTCGCAATCTGATCGTACGCCTTCAACGCGTCGCCGCCGCCCGGTCGGTCTTTGACTTGCTCCTTGAACGCTTTCTCTGCGTCGGCCTTCGGCGTCATGATGCTCGGCGTGTACAGGCCCGCCTGCATGCCGTCGTAGGCTTTGCGGGAATTTTGGAAACCGAACAGCAAGTCGCGCGCGCGCCGGGCGTTTTCTTCGCTCCGATCGCTCCAATTGCGCAGCACCACTTCGATGCGCTTGATGCGCGGCAGCGCGTACGGGTATTGCGTGTCGCGGACGAAGGCCAACTCCGCGGCGGTGAACTGGCGCTCGGTTCGGCCCGGATGGCCCGAGACGAAAGTCAGGTCGCCTTCCTGCGTGCCGCGTTCCGAGAATTTCAGGTAGTGCTCGATCTTCGCGGGCCGTTCGTTCTCGTACACGCGGAACAAACACACATCGAGGTCGAAGCGCGGGTACTCGAAGTTGTCGGGATCGCCGCCGAAAAACGCCGCTTGCTGCTCCGGGGCGAAGACGAGCCGGATATCGGTGTAGCGCTTGAAACGGTACAGGTGGTACGCGCCGCCTTGATAAAGCGTGACGACATCGCTGCGCAGGCCCGTCTTCTCGCGCGACTCTTTCTCGATCTCCGCCATGATCGCGCGCCGCGCTTTCGCCGCGGCATCGCCCGTCGCCCCAGCCGGCACCGCCGCGTTCACGCGCGCCGTCACGTCTTCGATCGATTGGAGGACGTTCAGCTCGAGATCGACGCATTTCTTTTCGTCGCCGAGCGTCGCGGCGTAAAAGCCGTCTTGGAGATAATTGTGCTGTTCGTCGCTCAGCTTCTGCAGATCGTCGGCGCCGACGTGGTGATTGGTGATGACCAGCCCGTCCGCCGAGATGAACGATCCGGAGCCGCCGCTATTGAAGCGCACCGACGACTTCATGAGGTGATCCAGCCACGCATCGGTCAGCGTCACGCCGTATTTGGCTTTGATCGCGTCTCGCGGGGCCGCCGTGTAGAGCCACATCCCTTCGTCGGCGTGCGACTGCATGACGGTTACGGTGGTTATCGCGGCGAGCGTCAGTGCTTTCGAGAAACGTAAGATCATAGCGAGCGCACCAAGTGACTCAGCTTTCGCGCAAAATCCAGTGGGAAGCGGCAGACCGTGCGTGATGTAGGGCGGGGTGCCTCCGAACCCCGCCGTACCGTTTGGATGTTCACACGCGTTCGTACCTCTTTTGCGATCAAAGGTCGGAATCGCGACGGCGGGGTTCGGAAACCCCGCCCTACATCAAAACCCAGCGCGATGACGTTGCTCGTCTTTCCGCTACACCGCGCCGAAGAACTTCAAGATGCGCTTCAGGCTCGTCACCAACACGTCGATCTCCTCGTGCGTGTTGTAGACGTAGAAGCTTGCGCGCGTCGTGCTCGTCAGCCCGAGCTTGCGCATGAGCGGTTGATTGCAGTGATGGCCGCCGCGCAGCGCGATCCCGTCTTCGTCGGCAAATGTCACGATGTCGTGCGCATGAACATCCGCGAAAGAGAAGCTCACGAGCCCGCTGCGTTCGCCCGTTGGTCCGAGAATCCGGATGCCCGGCAGCGCCGAGAGCTTTTCGTACGCCAGCCGCGCGAGCGCCGTGTCGTGTTGGGAAATCTGTTCCCGCCCGATCGAGTCGAGATAGTCGCACGCCGCGCCGAGGGCCACGGCGTCGCCGAAATTCGGCGTGCCCGCTTCAAAGCGCTCCGGCGACGGCTTCCATTTGCTTTCGAAATAATCGGCGACCGAAATCATGCCGCCGCCGCCTTGATAGGGCGGCATTGCGTCGAGCAACGCGCGACGGCCGTACAGTGCACCGATGCCCGTGACGCCCGCCATCTTGTGCCCGGAGAAGGCATAGAAATCGCAACCGATCGCGCGGACATCGACGGGCATGTGACCGATCGATTGCGCCCCGTCGATGACCGTTACGACGCCGCGTCCGCGTGCCTTCGCGCAGAGCTCGGCGACGGGGTTGATCGTGCCAAGCGTGTTGGAGACATGCGTGAAGGCGAAGATCTTCACTTCCGGCGTGAGCAAGCGATCGATCGCGGCGAGATCGAGCCCGCCTTCGACATTCGCGCCGAGCACCGGCACATAACGCAGCTTGGCGCCGGTCCGCTGGGCGATGAGCTGCCAAGGCACGAGATTCGAGTGATGCTCCATTTCGGTGAGCAGAATCACGTCGCCGGCTTTCAGGTTCGCGCTGCCCCAGCTCGAAGCCACGAGATTGATCGATTCCGTCGTCCCGCGCGTGAACACGATCTCCGCCGGATCGGCCGCGTTGACGAACTTGGCGACGCGCGCCCGCGCACCCTCGTACGCTTCGGTGGCGCGGTTGGATAACGCGTGCAGGCCGCGATGGACGTTCGCGTTGTCGCGCTCGTAGAACCGCGAGAGCGTCTCGATCACGATCCGCGGCTTTTGCGCCGTGGCGGCATTGTCGAGATACACCAAGGGCTTTCCGTTCATCTGCTGATGGAGGGTCGGAAAGTCGGAGCGAAGGTCACGGCCGGAGAACATGGAAAGGATGAGGAAAGATTCGGAAATGAAGGACTGCGGGATTGCGGTAAGAAGGATGGGGAGGTTGCGATGGCCCCAGAGCCATTCACTTTCTCACTCCTTTACGCCCTTATCGCTCAATCCGTATGACTCTCGGTCGTCGCGGGCGCGGGATCGCCGTGGAGTGCATTCAGCGCGGCGTGCCAGCCGAGCGTCGCGCATTTGATGCGCGCGGGAAACGCGTGCACGCCGGCAAACGCGGCGAGATCGCTGATCTCTTCGGGCTCTTTTCCGCTCGTGACGATCTCGTGGAATTGCTGAAACAGCGCCTCGGCCTCGGCGGCCGATTTGCCTTTGAGCTGCGTCGTCATCAGCGAGGCGCTCGCCTGCGAAATCGCGCAGCCCGAACCGTCGAAGCTGATATCCGCGATCCGCTCGCCATCGAGCTTCAGATAAACGCTGCATTGATCGCCGCAGGTCGGATTGTCGCCGTGCGCGACCCGATTGGCGGCTGGCAGCTTGCCGCGATTACGCGGCCGTTTGTTGTGGTCGAGAATGACCTGTTGATAGAGCTCGGTGAGATCGGCGGACATGGATGCAGGATGGAGCGTCCGCTTACTCAATACCGTTTTATCGCCTGCGCAACCCGAACGACGAAGCGCGCAACACAGGCGCCTCTCTTCACCCCTCCCCACCGCAGCACCCCGAGCTAATCCGGAATCCAAAATCCAGAATCCGAAATCCAAAATCGCATCATTCCCAATACTCGGCCCAACTCGTGCCCGTTTCGGTGACACGGACGCGTTCGAGCTTCACCGCATCGGGGATGGGAAATTCGGCGTCGGCCGCCGCTGCGGTCATTTGGGCGCGAACTTCGCAGAAGATCTCGCGCGCGAGCACTTCGGTCGTCGGGTCGGTATTCGTGAAGCCGAGCACGCGCTCGCCGTAGGCCGAACGCAGATCGCGAAAACGTGGATCCGCCGTGTTCAAGGCGAAGGTGTGGTCGTAACGGCCGATCGTTTCGGCGACTGCCGTCTTCAGCGCCTTGAAATCGCACACCATGTCGTGTCCATCGAGGGCATCGGCGGTGACGACGATCTCGACCGTCCGCGAATGCCCGTGCGGAAAGCGGCACGCTCCCGGATGCTTCGTCAGCAGGTGCCCGCTCTCGATGGTGAAGGATTTGGCGATACGAAAAGGCATGGCAAGACGCCGCGCAGCACGGCGGTCGAACGTCACTCGGTGCCGTCGTACAACCACGACACCGCTGCCACGACCAGCCCGATGCAAACCGCGCCCACGGCGACGGCGGGAAAGCGGACTTCCAGCAATTTTGTGACGTACCAAGCGATCGTCTCGCCCACGAGCAAGGCAACCGCCATCGCGATAAGGAGTGATGTCGTCGTGAGATGATGGATGTGTTTCATGGCAAAAGGCGCTTGGGGCGTGAGCGACTGTTCGGGTCGCGATCAGATCGTGCGCGAATGTTTGCGCGGTCCGGCGGAGAGCGTCGCATCGAAGCGCATCGCGACGACACGCAACAGCGGCACGCCGATGCCGGTCACCTCAATGCCGCTCGACGTGCGCACGACCAAGCCGTCGGCAACGAGATCGTCGAGCGAATCGAGTTCACGGCGGTAGGTGCTGGCGAAGTCGAACCCGAGCGTCGCGGACAGCTTCGCGAAGTTCAGTTTCCGATCGCACATGAGCCGCATGATGATGTCGCGACGGCGCTTGTCCTCGGCGGTTAGCCGCAGGCCGCGTTCGATGGGCAATTGCCCGGCATCGAGCGCCGCGCGCCACTCGGGCAGCGTCTTGTAGTTTTGACGATACGTGTCGGCCGTCTGCGAGATCGACGACATGCCGAACGAGTACAACGAAGCGCCGC
Source organism: uncultured Opitutus sp. (assembly GCA_966252355.1). GTDB lineage: Bacteria > Verrucomicrobiota > Verrucomicrobiia > Opitutales > Opitutaceae > ER46. The sequence goes on from CBINOT010000122.1 coordinate 16,670, forward strand.
CGCGCGTGCTGTAGCCCTGGAAGTTGCGGTGCAGCGTGCCCTCGTGCAGCGCGACGGCGAGCTCGTCGTCCGGTTTCGCGAAGTGATCGAGCCCGATGTCGATGTAGCCGGCGGCGGTAAGCTTCTCGTGCGCCACGGCGAACATCGCGAGCTTGTCTTCGGCGCTCGGCAGTTGGTCGCGATCTTCGAAGATTTTTTGCGCCGGCTTGATCCACGGCACGTGAGCGTAGCTGAAGACCGACAAGCGATCCGGGTTCAACCCGAGCACGTCGTCGATCGTCGCTGCGAACGAGTCCGCGGTTTGCAACGGGAGCCCGAAGATCAAGTCGACGTTGACCGAGCTGAAACCGCTGCCGCGGAGCCAGGCCATCGTTTGCTCGTTGAGCCGATGCGGTTGATGGCGATGGATCGCGAGTTGGACGCGCGGGTTCGTATCCTGGACCCCGAGGGACGCGCGATTCACGCCGATCTCGCGCAAAGCGAGCACGTGCTCAGCCGTGAGCCGCCGCGGGTCGACCTCCACGCCGAACTCTACATCTGCGGCGATATTGACGAAATGATGCCGGATCAGCGCGCCGAGCCGGCGCAACTCATCAGGCGGGAAAAACGTCGGCGTGCCGCCGCCGAGATGGATCTGCGCGACCGGGCGCGACGTGTCGATCCGCGTGGCGGTGAGACGCATTTCGCGCGCGAGGTCGTCGAGGTACTCCCCGGCGGAATCGCGGCGCTTCGTGATGACCGTGTTGCAGCCGCAGAACCAGCAGCGCGTTTCGCAAAAAGGCAGATGGAAATAAAGCGAGAGCGGGCCGGCGCCGGGTGCGTTGTCGGCGGCAATGGCATCGTCGAGCTGCAAACTCGGGAGATCCGCGGTAAACTGCGTCGCGGGCGGATACGAGGTATAGCGCGGACCGGGAATGGAGTACTTGCGGATTAGGCCGAGATCGATCGCCGTTGGCGTCGGTTTCGGGCCGGCGGTGCCGCCGGACGCGGAGGAGGCGCGAGAGGGGGCGCTCGCGGCAGTGGGTTCGTGGGCCGTGATCATGTGTGTGGGAACGGCCCGAGTGTCACATGGCGGGGTGGGAGTCGCTCCGCGAGCGTTGCGAAACGATGTGCGGATTTTGCGTGCGGGCCCGCAGCCCTGCGACGCGCCGGATGAAGAGTGGACCTCGGCGGGACCGGGCTGCACCGTCAGGCATGATCACGCCCGGCGTCTACCGACATTCGAAGAGCGGCCAATTGTATCGCGTGCACTTTGTCGCGAAGCACACTGAAACGAAGGAAGACGTCGTCGCTTACGAGACCTTGTACGATAACCCGGTGGCCAAGTACTGGGTCCGGCCGTTGGCGATGTTCGCCGAGACCGTCGAAATTCGCGGCGAACGCGTGCCGCGCTTCGCCCGGGTAGGGGAGTGAGGGCCGCGAAGGTCGTCGCCGGGACAGAATTGCGTGCGTGCTCGCCGTAGGCTTGGCGGAGACTGGCGGAGAGGGAGGGATTGGCTCGCTGACGCTCGGGGCTTCGCCCTCAACGCTGCGCATTGCCCCATCTTCGGTCGCTGCACTCCCTCCGTCGAACCGGTTCTCATCCCTCGACAGATGCGCTGCGGAGTGAATCTGCCTCGGGTGGGCGCACGCGCGAAAGCGTAATAAATGGCGGAGAGGGAGGGATTCGAACCCT
>CBINOT010000123.1:0-18298 GCA_966252355.1 uncultured Opitutus sp.
CTGCCGGCGGCTGATCGAAGAAAACCGCATCCCCGACGACGTCGCGATCCAGATTCTCTGCCAATGCCGCGAAGAGCTGATCACCCGCAGCATCGAAGCGCTGCGCGGCGCCAAAAACGCGATCTTTCATCTCTACAACTCGACCTCGCCCTCGCAGCGCAAGCACGTGTTCAACGCCACACGCGCCGACATCGTGAAGATCGCCACGCAGGGCACGACGTGGGTCAAGCAGCACGCCCAGCCGCTCATCGCCGCCGGCACGCGCCTGCGCTTCGAGTACTCGCCGGAAAGCTTCACCAGCACCGAGCTGGAATTCGCGTTGGAGATTTGCGAAGCGGTCACCGACGTCTGGCAGCCGACCGTGGCGGACAAGATCATCCTCAATCTGCCGGCGACGGTCGAATACGCCACGCCCAACGTCCACGCCGACCAGATCGAGTGGATGAGCACGCATCTGACGCGGCGCGACCGGACGCTGATTTCCTTGCACACGCATAATGACCGCGGCACCGGCGTCGCCGCCACCGAACTCGCGATGCTGGCCGGAGCGGACCGCGTGGAAGGCACGCTCTTTGGCAACGGCGAGCGTACCGGCAATCTGGATATCGTCGTCGTCGCGCTCAATCTGTACACGCACGGCATCCACCCGGGGTTGGATTTCTCGAACATCAACGAGATTCGCGAGGTATACGAACGCTGCACGCGCCTCGAAGTGCCCCCGCGTCAACCGTACGCGGGCGAGCTCGTGTTCACGGCCTTCAGCGGCTCGCACCAGGATGCGATCAAGAAATCGTGGGCGGTGCAAAAACCGCACGAGCCCTGGGACGTGCTGTACATCCCGATCGATCCCGCCGACATCGGCCGCAGCTACAAAGCGATCATTCGCATCAATTCCCAATCGGGCAAAGGCGGCGTCGCGTACATTCTCGAGCACGAGTTCGGCTTTGTCCTGCCCAAGCTCATGCACAAGGAGATCGGCAAGATCATCAACGATGTGGCGGATGCAAAGGGCACCGAGCTCACGGCAGCCGAGATTCACGACGTCTTCCGCCGCGAGTACCTCGAACGCACCGCGCCGATCGCGTTGCAGCACTTCAAGACCACCGAGCGCGATAGCACGGTGAAATGCGAAGGGCTGGTCACGATCGACGGCGTGGAGCAGAAGCTCGCCGGCACGGGCAACGGCCCGATCGACGCGTTCACGCATGCGCTCGCGACCACGGCGCTGCCGAAATTCGAGGTCCTCTCCTACTCCGAGCACTCGCTCGGCAAGGGCTCGGAAGCGCGGGCGGTCAGCTATATCCAAATCAAGACCGAGCGCGGCCAAAGTCTCTTCGGTGCCGGCATCGATACGAACATCGAGCTCGCTTCGATCAAGGCGATCGTCAGCGCGCTGAATCGCTCGCTCGCGAAGCGGTGATGGGCGATCGGTGATCGATGATTGAATGTAGGGCGGGATCTCCGCACCCCGCCGTTGCGATTCAAACATCCATGTCGGACTCGAATTCACCTTCGCCACATTTGCCGCGCGACGGCGGGGTCGGGAGACCCCGCCCTACATTTTCAAACTTGCCGAAACGGGATCATCTCCACCGACTCGCGAACGTTTTTGCGGACAATCCGCTATATTTTATCACGTGCTGTGCTGCGAACAGACGTCGCGTTTTAGCCGACGACCAAGCAGCGGGCGTCGTCACTGACGCATTTCGATCGGCACCAACCTTCCACGGTTGGTCGGTTGGGCGATACGTCGTGATGCCAGATCACGTCCATTTTTTCGCTCGCCCGCATTCGAATGCGAAATCGTTGCCTGCGTTTCTACGTGATTGGAAAAAATGGACCGGCCGAAAGATTGCCGAATCGCCCTCCTTCGCACCGCCCATTTGGCAGCCCGAGTTTTTCGACCATGTCCTGCGTTCGGCGGAGAGCTATTCCGAGAAGTGGGAGTACGTGCGGCAAAATCCAGTGCGGGCGGGGCTTGTCACCACCGCAGAGGCATGGCCGTACACAGGCGAGGTCGAGCAATTGTCGTTTTGAATTGATTGGATGTAGGGCGGGGTCTCCGTACCCCGCCGTAGCGCGGCACACGAGCGAACAGATATGATTGTCGCGGCGCGTGAAGGCATCCGCATACGGGGTGTCGCTTCAAGTTGCACCCTCCGACGGCGGGGTCGGGAGACCCCGCCCTACATTTCAAGGCCTTCGCTCCCGCTTGCGCTGCGGGGCAGCGGCCCTACGCTGCGCGCGCGAATGAAGTTCACGCCGGAAAAGCCGCCCCTCACGGGCGAAACGCTCGAGTCGCTCACGGAGAAGCTCCGCGCGCGCGGCGAGCCCGCTTTTCGCGCGAAACAGATCCTCGAGTGGCTCTATAAGAAGCGCGCCCGCTCGTGGGAACAGATGACCAATCTGCCCAAGCCTTTGCGCACGTGGCTCGAAGAGACGTTCGACTTCATGCCGGCCACGCTGGTCCTGAACAAGCAGTCGGAGGACATTACCGCCAAGCTGCTCCTCGAGTTGCGCGATCGTTCGCTGATCGAAACGGTCATCATCCGTGCGCCACAAGAAGGCGTAGGCGTCGATCGTTCGCGCAAGACGATCTGCATTTCGACGCAGGTCGGCTGCGCCATGGCCTGCGGCTTTTGCGCCAGCGGGCTCGCGGGGCTGAAGCGCGACCTCAACGCCGGCGAGATCGTCGCCCAATTGCTGCAGGTGTGCTACCGCGAGGATGAGCGCACCCCGCGCGCCCGCGCCGAGCTCGCCTCCTTCGACAATATCGTGGTCATGGGCATGGGCGAACCCTTGGCTAATTACGACAGCGTCATCCGCGCCCTCACGATCGTAAACGCCGAATGGGGCCTCGGCTTCGGGGCGCGGCGCATCACGCTTTCGACCAGCGGGCTCGTGCCAAAAATCCTGAAGCTGGCCGAGGAGGATCTCGGGTTCCGGCTCGCCATCTCGCTGCACGGGGCGACCAACGAAGTGCGCGAGAAAATCATGCCGGTGAACAAAGCGTTTCCGCTGGAAAAGTTGATCCCGGCGATTCGCACGTTCTCGGAGAAACACGGCCGCATGGTGACGCTCGAGTTCATCCTGATCGAGGACGTGAACGACTCGCTCGAGCAGGCGACGGCCCTCCGCGACATCGCGCGCGACCTGCACGCACACGTAAACTTGATCCCGTACAACACGGTGGAGGGGTTGCCGTGGAAACGCCCCTCGCTCTCACGGCAGGAGAAATTCGCCGACGTTCTCCGCGAAGCGCGCGTGTCGGTCACTTTGCGGCGCGAAAAAGGCCACGACATCGATGCCGCGTGCGGACAGCTGCGGCTGAAAACCGAGAAGGAACGCGAAGCCGCCGCCGTCAGTTAGGCGCGCCGGAGCCTGCTTGCAGACGATCCGTCGCGCCACCCGGCATTCCGACCTCGAGATCGCTGGAAGTTGGCGCCTCCATCATCGCGCGAGCGGCGCTCGCGTCTCGACGATTTCGCTACGCTACTCGTGTCCGCGTCGCCCGTTGATGTCACACTTTGCGCTTGAAGAGACGCGGAGAGGATTTTTTACCTCACGTTCCTAGATGGGCCAGCGGGACGGAACCTTTCCGTTATTGCTGGTCTCATCGCCCATCCTGTTCCGCTTCATCCATCCCCAATGATCGAAGTCAAAGGCTTGGTTAAAACTTACGGTACGAAACGCGCCGTCGACGGCGTCAGCTTCGCGGTCAAGCGCGGCGATATCCTCGGGTTCCTCGGGCCCAATGGCGCCGGCAAATCGACCACGATGAAGATGATCACCGGCTTTCTCCGGCCCGACGCCGGCACCGCCACGGTCGACGGCGTCGACGTGGCCGCCGATCCCGTCGCGGTGAAGCGCAAAATCGGCTATCTGCCCGAAAGCGCCCCCGCGTACCCCGAAATGACCGTGGAGGAATTCCTCTCGTTCATCGCCGACGTCCGCGGGTTTCGCGGCCGCGACGCCAGGCGCGCGCAAGTCGACCGCGCCATCGCGCTCACGCATCTCGGGCCGGTGCGCACCCAGTCGATCGAAACGCTTTCGAAGGGCTTCAAACAGCGCGTCGGATTCGCCCAGGCGCTGTTGCACGATCCGCCGGTGCTGGTGCTCGACGAGCCGACCGACGGACTCGATCCGAACCAGAAGAACGAGGTGCGCACGCTGATCAAAAACATGGCCGTGGAAAAGGCGGTCATTCTCTCGACGCATATTCTCGAGGAGGTTGAGGCGATCTGCACCCGCGTGATCATCATCTCGCTCGGTCGCGTGGTGGTGGACGAAACGCCCGCGCAATTCCGCGCCCGCCAGCCCGGCGCGCGGATGGACGACATTTTCCGCAGCCTGACGAAAGGAGACATTTAAGCCATGAGCCAAATCGCTCCCGTGTTCAAACGCGAGTTCCTCGGCTACTTCCGCTCGCCGGTCGCGTACGTGTTCCTGATCATTTTCCTCCTCGCCTCGGTCGGCCTCGCGTTCTTCGCCGGCGGCTTCTTCAAGGCAGGCATCGCCACCCTCGAAAGCTACTTCATCTATCATCCGTGGCTCTTCCTCTTTCTCGTCCCGGCCGCCGGCATGCGGCTGTGGTCGGAAGAGAAGCGTTCGGGGACGATCGAGCTGCTGTTCACCTTGCCGGTGACGACGCTTGAAGCCGTCATCGCGAAGTACCTCGCCGCGTGGGCGTTTCTCGCGATCGCGATCCTGCTGAGTTTCCCGATGATGATCACGCTCGGTTACCTCGGCGACCCCGATTGGGGCGTCGTGGCAAGCGGCTACGCCGGCAGCATCCTGATGGCGGGCGCTTACCTCGGCATCACGGCCTTGATGTCGGCGCTCACAAAGAACCAGGTGATCAGCTTCGTGCTGAGCGTCTTCACCTGTTTCATCATCACCTTGCTCGGCACGAGCATGTTCTCCGGCTTCCTCACCGGCTTCTTCAACTTGCCGGTTTCGGTCGCCGACTTGATCTCGAATTTCAGCTTCTTCACGCATTTCGACGCGTTCACGAAGGGCATCGTCGATCCGAAGGACGTCGTGTTCTTCCTCTCGCTGATCGGCTTCACGCTCTTCCTCAACGTCGTCGCTCTCGAACGCTAACCCTTTCGCTGCGCCATGAAACTTAGCGCCAAAGCACTCGCGATCATTCTCCTGTTCGTCGGCCTCGTGCTGGTCAATTACCTCGCGTCGTCGATCCCGGTCCGGGTCGACGCCACCGCCGATTCGATCTACTCGCTTTCGCCCGGCACCAAGGCCGTGCTCGGCAAGGTCGAGGAGCCGATCACGCTGGATCTCTACTTCTCGAAGGACGCCAACGGCGTGCCGATCGGGTACAAGAACTACGCGGCGCGCGTGCAGGAGATGTTGCGGCAGTACGTCCGGGCTTCGCACGGCAAGCTGACGCTCAACGTCATCAACCCGCGGGCCGACACGCCGCAGGAAGAGAAAGCGACGGCGGCCGGCCTCACCCCGCAGGTTTCGCAGCAGGGCGGCGAACAATTCTTCTTTGGCCTCGTCGTCACGCAAGCAGACCAGACGAAGACGATCCCCGCCTTTACGCCGCAACGGGAGCAGTTCCTCGAGTACGATCTCTCGAAACTGATCTATAGCGTGCAGCAGCTCGACAAGCCCAAGCTCGGCTTGCTGACCAGCCTGCCGCTCCAAGGCACCAGCCCGCAGGAAATGCAAATGATGATGATGATGCGGCAGCAGCCGAAGCCGTCGCAATTCGTCATCGAAGAATGGAAGGAGTCGTTCCAGATCGTCACGGTCGAGCCGACGGCAACCGAGCTTCCCGCCGGGCTCGACGTCCTGGCCGTGATTCACCCCGAGAATGTCACGCCGAAGCTGCAGTACGCGATCGACCAGTTCCTCCTCGGCGGCAAACCGGTGATCCTCGCGGTCGATCCGTCGTCGCAATACTTCAAACGCCAGGGCGGTCAGCAGGCGATGTTCGGCGGCCAGCAGCCCAATGTTTCGAGCGACTTGCCGACGCTGCTGAACGCGTACGGCATCCAGTACGATGCGCAGAAGGTCGTCGGCGACTTGGAGAACGCCACGCAGGTGCAGACCGGCGGGGGCGGGGTCGCGCGTTACCCGATCTGGCTCACGCTGCGCAAAGCCAACTTCAACGCCAAGGCGCTCCCGACGGCGCAGCTGAATTCGACGATGTTCGTCGAGCCCGGCAGCCTCGCGCTGAAGGCCGGGAGCTCGCTCACGTTCACCCCGTTGATCGAAACCTCCGCACAGGCGGGCGATGTGCCGAGCATGTCGTTGCAGTTCGCGCAGCCCGACGATGTCGCCAAGCAAATCACGCCGAGCGGCAAGAAGACGATCGCGGCCCTCGTCACCGGCAAATTCACCACGGCTTTCCCCAACGGCGCGCCGAAAGAAGAAAAGCCCGACGAGAAGAAACCGGACGAGAACAAGCCGGACGCGGCCAAAGCGGCGGAAAAGAAGGACGACAAGGCCGTGCCGGCACTCAAGGAATCGAAGGGCACCTCGTCGCTGTTCATCATCGCGGACACCGACTGGCTGTTCGACGACTACAGCGTGCGCAAATTCAACTTCTTCGGCCAAACCGCGGCCGAGCCGTTCAACGACAACCTCGCCCTTGCCTCGAACACGATCGAATTCCTCGGCGGCTCGCAGGATCTGATCTCGATCCGCGGCAAAGGCACGTCCATCCGCCCCTTCGAGGTCGTGCGTAAAATGGAGGTCGAGGCCCAGAAGAAGTACCAAGACAAGCTCACGCAGCTCGACGCGAATTTGCAGAAAGTGCAGACGCAGCTCAGCGAGCTTCAGGGCAAGAAGACCGAGGGCAACCGGCTGGTGGCGACGCCCGAGATGACGAAGGCCATCGAAGAATTCCAAAAGCAGTCGGCGCAGATCCGCGCGCAACGCCGCGAGATCCGGCTGGCCTTGCGCGAGGACATCAACCGGCTCGAGAACAAGCTTCTGGTGTTCAATCTGATCGCGAGTCCGCTGCTCGTCGGTCTGTTCGGCTTCTGGTTCTATCGCGCGCGGAAAAAATAACGACGCGACCGTCGTCTGTCTTCAACCCTCCCCTCCCCTCTTCCGACCGATGAAAGTCAAAACCCTCATCGTCTCCGTTCTCGTGCTCGCGGCGCTGTCCGCGGTGGTATTCTACGCCCGTCGGCCCGGCCCGCCTGCCTCGCAAGATACACGCATCGGCCAGCCGATGATCGACCGCAGCATCGTCGAAAAAGCGGCGAAGCTCCGCGTTTCCGATGGCGGGAAGACGATCACCCTCGCGCGGCAATCCGACGGCACCTGGCGCAACACGAGCTACTACGACATGCCGGCCGACTTCTCCAAGTTGTCGGGCCTGATCGGCAATCTCACCGACGCGAAGCTCGAGCGGCTCGTCACCACGAATCCCGATCGCATCGCGCGCCTCGAGTTCAAGGACACGAAGATCGAACTTCTCGATGCCTCCGATAAACCGCTGTGGACCGTGACGCTCGGCAAGACGGCCGAGTCCGGCGGCCGGTTCGTGCGTTTCGACGACGAGAAAAAAGCCTATCTCGCGAGCCTCAACGCCTGGCTCGACACCGAAGCGAAGAACTGGGCGAACGCCGAGTTGCTGAACCTGAAAGCGGATGACGTGGCGAAAATCGAAGTCGGTTTCCCCGCCACGCCGGCGAGCGCGACCGAACCCAAGACGCCGGAAACGCCAGCCACCACGGTGGTCGTTTCGCGCGCGAAGAAAGACGACGCTTGGAAGGCCGACCAGACGCCGCCAAGTCAACAGGTGAAGTCCGACCGCGTCTCGTCGTTGCTCAGTTCGATTGGAAACATCCGGTTTACGGAGACCAACGATCTCACGGATCCCAACGTCGCCGCCGCCAAAGAACATCAGCGCACGTTCAAACTGACGACGTTCGACGGCAAGACCTACACCGTCGCGATGGGCCGCAAGCCGGAGGAAAAGAAGCTGAAGCCGCCGACCCCGAGCACCGATGGCAAGACCGGCCCCGCCTCGCTCGGCTCGGTCAGCGAGCTCGCCAAGCAGGAAGAGAAGAAAGACAGCGAAAAGGCCGGCGACGAAAAGAAAGCGGAAGAAACCAAGCCGCTCGCTCCCGAGTTCGAGACGATTCCCGCTGGGCCGGTGTTTGTGTTCATCACGAGCAGCGACGCCTCGGCCCCGGTGAATGCCTTGATGCAAAAGCGGGCGTTCCAGATCGGAGACTACATTTTCACGAGCCTGCCGCAGAAAGCCGACGAGCTCTTCGAGCCCGCCCCGCCGCCTCCCGCGCCAGCGCCGAAACCGGCGGAGAAGAAAGCAGAGCCCGCCAAAGCGGACGCTGCCACGTCCGCCGCGAAGCCGAGCGATGCGAAGCCCGCCGACACGAAGCCGGCCGAAGCGCCCCAGAAATAGTTCGTTGACCGCGTGAAAACGCGGCGCCCTGCGGTCGATCGCTGATCCGTAGCCGGACCGTGAGGTTTTCGGATCACGCGCGACGTACGGTCGAAACGCTCACGGGTTCCGCTACGAACACCGCCTATTTCGGTCCGCAGATCGTAGCGGCCGTCGTCCGTGATGGCCAAAGGTTCAAACCTGGCGGCCGGAACGACCGCCGCTACCCCTCAATCCCATTGCCCCGCGCCGAAAGGACCGGGGCTTTTTTGTTATTCCGCTGACGGACGAGAGGGAGCCCCATCGTTGCCCAGCGACGATCCAGGAAAGCGATTCATCGAAATGACCTTCGTGGGCGAAAAACATTCCTGGAAGTCGGCATACCATCTGCTGAACCGAGGCGTAACACGCGTTCTCACATTCGTAACACGCCATTCCATGATACCCTTCCGCCGCACGGTCGCCGTTCTTCTCCTCTGTGTCGCAACTTGTTCGGCGCTGACCGCGGCGCCGCTTAAAATCGCCTATAGCGATTGGCCCGGCTGGGTGGCTTGGGAAGTCGCGATCCAAAAGGGCCTGCTCAAGCAGGCGGGAGTGGAAGCCGAATTCCTTTGGTTCGAATACGGTCCCTCGATGGAGGCTTTCACCGCCGGGAAGGTCGATGCCGTGATGGTCACGAACGGCGACGCCCTCGTGACGGGCGCGAACGGCGCCAAAAACGTCGTGATCATGCTGACCGATTACAGCAACGGCAACGACATGATCGTCGCCGTACCCGGCATCAAGTCGGTCAAGCAGCTCAAGGGAAAGAAAATTGGGCTCGAGGTCGGCGTCGTCGAACACCTCATGCTGCTGAACGCGCTCAAGAAAAACGGGCTCGCGGAATCCGATGTCACCATCGTCAACACGCCAACGAATCAAACCCCGCAAGTCCTGGCCTCAGGCCAGGTCGACGCGATCGCCGCTTGGCAACCCAACGCCGGCCAAGCGCTCAAAGCCGTCGCGGGCTCGACCGCGATCTATACCAGCGCCGACGAACCGGGACTGATTTACGACACGATCACGGTCTCGCCGCAGAGTTTGGCCCAGCGCCGGGCCGATTGGGTGAAGCTCGTTTCGGTTTGGGACAAAGTGCTCGCCTACATCAACGATCCCGCCACGAAGGACGACGCCTTGAAGATCATGGCCGCGCGCACCGGTTCGACGCCGGCGGATTACGCGGCGTTCATCAGCGGCACCCGCTTCCTCTCGCTTGCGGAAGGGGCGAAGGTCATCGGCAGCAGCGCCGGCGATTTTCACTCGCTGGCCGGCTCGTCGAAGGTCGCCAACGACTTCAACGTGAAGAACGCCGTGTATAAGGAATCGCAGGACATCAAGAGCTCGTTCGACGCCAAACTGACGAACGAAGCCATCGCCGCCGCCAAATAATCGCCCTCCGCTGACGCGCGAGCGAACGATGCACGCGCCGCGGCACTTCGTTTCCCCCATGCCTCCGCCGCCGCGGTCGTGGTTTGTCATCGGTCGTGAGGTCACGCCCCAGGCGCGTCGCGTCCTCACCATCGGCTCGTTTCTTCTGCCGCTGGTCGTTTGGTCGATCGTGAGCTACGTGCCATTCGTCTGGCATCCATCGATTCGAATCACCGAGCCCGGCGACATCAGTTGGTTTCGACCCGGCCTCTTGGTCGAGCGCGCCGTGTTCGCGGAAGAAAACGCCAAGGCGCTCGCCGCTACGCCGCCCGGAAGGGCCGCGCAGGGGCAAAGGGCGAACCCGGTGTTCCTCCCGCCGCCTCACGCCGTCGCTCGCGCGTTCTGGACCGCGTTCATGACCAAGCCGGTGCTTCACGGAGACGTTTGGCTGCACGAAAGCCTGTGGCTCAGCATCAAGACGATCTTCTGGGGCTTTGTCGTATCCTCCGCAGTCGGCGTGCCGCTCGGGATTTTTTGCGGGGCCTTCCCGCCGATTTCCCGGCTGTTCGAGCCGGTGATCGATTTCATCCGCTACATGCCGGCGCCCGCGTTCGGCGCGCTGGCCGTTGCCGTGCTGGGCATCTACGGCGCTCCGAAAATCGCGATTATCGTAGTCGGCACATTCTTCCAGCAGGTGCTGGTGATCGCGAACACGGTGCGGCGGCACGATCCCGCGCTGATCGAAGCGGCGCAAACGCTCGGTGCCAAGCGGACCCAATTGCTGTTTCGCGTCATCGTGCCGAACTGCATCATCGATCTCTATAACGACCAACGGATCCTGCTTGGCTGGGCATGGACCTATCTGATCGTCGCCGAGGTCGTGGGCGTGAGCAGCGGCATCACGTTTTTCATCAATCAGCAGGCAAAGTATCGGAATTTCGACAACGTCTACGCCGCGATCGTGATCATCGGCGTCATCGGTCTCGCGACCGACCAGTTGCTCGCGTTCGTCGGCGAGCGGCTGTTCATCTGGAAAAACGCGAAGCCCAGCCGGGTCCGCAACTTCGTGCTGCGGCTGTTCGCGCGCCGCGAGCTGCTGATGATCCCCGAGGCGCCGCACGAGCCGGCTCAATCATGACGAGCCTTCGCGCCAACCTACCCGATTACCGCGTCCAATCGCCCGCCGTCGCGGAGCGTTTTCGGCGGCTGAAAGAACGGCCGGTCGTGCTCGAAGTCGACCGCCTCGGCCGGCAATTCGGCGCCAACGGCAGCACGGTAACGGCGTTGCGCGAGATCTCGTTTCGCGTTCATCGCCGCGAATTCATCTGCGTGATCGGTCCCTCCGGCTGCGGCAAATCCACGCTGATCCGCATGATCGCGGGGCTCGAAACCCCGACCTCCGGCCGGCTTTTGCTCGATGGCCACGAGGTGCGCGACCCCGGCCCGGATCGCGGGATGGTCTTTCAAGGTTATACGCTTTTCCCGTGGCTGACCGTTCTCCGCAACGTGATGTTCGGGCTGGAAATGAAGGGACTGCCGCAAACGCAGGCCGAAAGCGAAGCGCGGCAATGGATCGATCTCGTCGGCCTAACTCGCTTCCAGCACTCCTACCCCGCCCAGCTCTCCGGCGGCATGAAGCAGCGGACGGCGATCGCGCGCGCCCTGGCCGCGCAGCCGCGGATTCTTCTCATGGACGAGCCGTTCGGCGCGCTCGACGCCCAAACGAGGGCGCAGATGCAATCCCATCTGCTCGAGATTTGGCGCAACGTCGATGTCACCATTCTCTTCATCACGCACGATCTCGACGAAGCCATCCTCCTCGCGGATCGGATTCTCGTGCTGAAGGCCTGCCCCGGCGAGGTTCAGGAAATCATCGAAGTGCCGGTGCCACGACCGCGCAGCTTGGAGCAAGTGACCTCCCCCGAGTTTCTCGCCACGCGGCAGCGTGTCGACGAGCTGATCCATCCTAAGGTGACTGCTGCAGCGGAGAAACTCCCCATCGTGCGGCTCACGCAAGCGGGAGACGATGTCGAATGAGAGCGACCGAGGTTTCGCGCGGGCTCGACGTCGTGCCAGCGCCTGCGGGACTCCCGGCTCCCGCACAACCCAGCGTTGCCACGGTACCGGCGTCCACTCACAAAACGGATCGTCCCACCTCGACCGTGCCGCGTTCCCGTCCCAGTCTCGCCCGCTTCAGCGTTTCGCTGCCCTCTGACTTGCTCGACGAGCTCGATGCGATGGTGGCGACGCGCAAGTTCCCCAGCCGCTCGCATGCGATCGCCGACATGGCGCGCGAAAAGCTCGTCGAGCATGCCGAACAGCTCGGGACCAAGAGCATGGCCGGCACAATCAGCCTCGTATACGACTTTCGAAAGCGAAACTTGCAGCGCCGGCTGGCCGACATCCAGCATGCCAACTACCTGATGGTCGTCGCGACGATGCACGTTCACCTCGAGCATCACCATTATCTCGAGGTGCTCCTCGTCCAAGGTCCGGCGCGCGAGTTGCGCCGGCTGGCGGACACGCTCGCCGGAATCAAAGGCATCAAGCACGCGAAGCTGAACCTGACGGCGACGGCAATGCCGCCGTTGTTGTAGCCGCGCGTTGCGCGGAGGAGTTGGTAGGTAGGATTGGGAGTTGGCCGGTGGCGAGAGCACCTCCGCCGCCCCCGCGGACCAATTCCCAATCCCTAAATACCAACTCCTCCGCGCGCTTGGCGCGCGGCCTGCTTCACACCTTTATTCATTTTCGTAACACGATGGACGTCCTGATCGACACCAACCCCTCTGCCCCAATTTTCGCCAAGACTCTCACCCACGCTGGAATGTGGTCGGCGGTCGTGTCGCGCGGGAAGACGCTGCGGCTGACCGATGTCGAGGGCGGCGCAAATGTCGGCCTCCTCCTCTACAATCCCGACGTGCCGTCGGAGCGCTACAACATGCCCGACACCCTGAAGGGGCAGCACATCTTCTATCTCCGCCACCCTTACTGCCTGCATTCGGACATGGGCCGGGTCTTCGCCTCGATCGTCGCCGACACCGCCGGCTGGCACGACACGGTCTGCGGCTGTTCCGACGCGAAGTTAATCGAGCAAAGATACGGCGTCCGCAATTACCAGACGGCGCGGAACGATTTTCATCGCAACGGCCGCGATTGCTTCCTGATCGCGCTCGCCAATTGGGGTCTGGGGCCGCGCGACCTGGTGCCGAATCTAAATCTTTTCTCGAAGGTCGTCGCCGACGACGAAGGCCGCTTGACGTTCGTGCCCGGAAGCTCGCCGGCCGGAGCGAAGATCGAGCTGCGCTTCGAGATGAACACGCTCGTCGTACTCAACACCTGTCCGCACCCGCTCGACCCGGACCCGATCTATCGGCCCCGGCCGGTGCGGCTCGAGGTCTTTCGCTCGGCCGCGCCGGCGGCCGGCGACCCGTGCCGTCGCTCGCGCCCGGAGAACGAACGCGCGCTTCAAAACACGGAAACGTATTGCGCATTGCGGACGCCGTAACGGCGGGGAGTAGGCAGTTGGTATTTGCGAGTTAGTGCTCCGACAACTCGATCACCCCTCACCACCGCCGACACCAGCTACAGAATACCAACTGCCAATTTCCAACGACTCTCTCCCATGCCCACCCTCATTCGCAGTTCGCTCGACCCTGCCACCGCGATTTACCGGCACGTGATCCCCGCGGGCGATCCTTGGACGCACGAGATCAGGCGCGGGCAGACGCTCCGGATCGTCGATGTCGAAGGCAACCAAGCCGCGGACACCCTTTTCTACGACGCCCACGATCCGGCCAACCGTTACAGCGCTTCGGATACGATCCGTCGGCAGGCCGCGCTGTACTTGAGTACCGGCACCGCGCTGATCTCCACGCACGGCGACGTGTTGCTCACGATCGTCGCGGACACCTGCGGGCGGCACGACACGTTGGGCGGCGCGTGTTCGCGCGAGAGCAACACGATGCGCTACGCGCATGAAAAGGAGTACATGCACGCGTGCCGCGACAGCTTTATCTGCGGCGTGCACAGCTGGCGGCACGACCTCGGGAAGCGGGACATCACGTGCAATATCAATTTCTTCATGAACGTCCCCGTCACGCCCGACGGCCGGCTCACATTTGCCGACGGCGTCTCGGCACCCGGCTACTACGTCGAACTCCGCGCGGACCGCGACGTCGTGTGCGTGATCTCGAACTGTCCCCAGCTCAACAATCCCTGCAATGCGTACAATCCGACGCCGATTGAGGTTCTGATTTGGAATCCGGAAAACGTCAGGTCGCTCACGGGAGTGGCAGTTGGTACTTAGCAGTTGGCAGTTGGCCAAACCACTAGTCGTGATGCTCACCGATCGATCGCAGATAGGCATTCAATGCCGGCGGAACCTCTCGCAGCAGTCGCCTCAAATCGGGGCTTTGTCCATGCGTGATCAACCGCCTCTTTTGCGCCCGACGCAGGAAATGTCGCGTCTCATACAACGAACCACGCGCGATTCGGATGAAACGCTGATGATCGGCCGGAGCGGCCCGACCGTATCCTTCTGCGAGATTCGCCCCGATGCTATCCGCCGCTCTCACCAGCTGCAGGCCGACCGAGTTCTTTTCAAATGAACCCCACGTGCCGACGACGTCCCATACTGCCTCGGCCAACTGCGTCTGTTGTCGCCTGGCGACTGAATACAAAGCGCTAACTACCAACTACTCTTTTTTGTGTTTAAAAAAGTCCTGATCGCGAATCGCGGTGCCATTGCGTGCCGTGTCATTCGCACGTTGCGCCGCCTGGGCGTGAAATCGGTGGCGGTCTACTCCGACGCCGACGCGCATTCGCTGCACGTGCAACAGGCGGACGAAGCCGTGTACATCGGGCTCGCACCGGCGGCGCAGAGCTACCTGGACGGCGCCCGCATCATCGCCGCGGCAAAGGCGACCGGTGCGCAGGCGATTCATCCGGGCTACGGATTTCTCAGCGAGAATCCCGACTTCGCCGACGCCTGCGCCGCGGCGGGCCTCGTCTTCATCGGCCCGACCGGGGAGCAGATGCGGATGTTCGGCTTCAAGCACGCCGCGCGGGCAATCGCGCAAAGAGAAAACGTGCCGCTGCTGCCAGGCTCGGAGTTGCTGCGCGACGAAGACCACGCGGCGGCCGAGGCCGCGCGTATCGGTTACCCCGTGATGTTGAAGAGCACCGCGGGCGGCGGCGGGATCGGCATGTCGCTGATCCGGAAACCGACCGAGCTTGCGACGGCCTTCGCAGCCGTGGGCCGGCTGGCCAAAAATAATTTCAAGGACGGCGGCGTATTTCTGGAAAAATTCGTCGACCGCGCGCGCCACATCGAAGTCCAAATCTTCGGCGACAGCCACGGTCATGTGGTCGCCGTCGGCGAACGCGACTGCTCCGTGCAGCGCCGCAATCAAAAGGTGATCGAGGAAACGCCGGCGCCCGGCTTGACCGCGGACCAGCGAACCCAGCTGCTCGCTTGCGCCGCGCGGCTGGGCGCGGCCGCGGGCTATCGGAACGCCGGCACGGTCGAGTTCGTGTACGACGACGCCACCGGCCAGTTCTATTTTCTCGAAGTCAACACGCGCCTCCAGGTCGAGCACGGCGTCACCGAGGAGGTGACCGGCGTCGATCTCGTCGAATGGATGCTTCGCGCCGCCGCCGGCGAGTTGGATCTGTCCAACTGGCGCCCCACGCCACAGGGCGCGTCGATCCAAGTACGCGTTTACGCCGAAGATCCCGGTAAAAACTTTCAGCCGGCCGCCGGCACGCTGACGGATGTGCACTTCGCGTCCTCAGCCCGCATCGAAACCTGGGTCGAGCGCGGCACCGTCGTTTCCGCCTTCTACGATCCGCTCGTCGCGAAAATCATCGTGCGCGGCGCAACTCGCGCCGAAGCGTTGCAGCGGCTCGACGTCGCACTCGCCGACACGCGGTTGCACGGGATGGAAACGAACCTCGCTTACCTGCGGCAAATCGTCGCTTCATCCGGCTTTCGCGCGGGCGGCGTCACCACGAAATTTCTCAACACGCTGCCTTACGTCGCTTCGACGGTCGAAGTGCTCGACGGCGGGACGCAAACCACGGTGCAGGACTACCCGGGCCGGATCGGTTACTGGGATGTCGGCGTGCCGCCGTCGGGGCCGATGGATGCACGCTCGTTCCGTCTCGCGAACCGGCTCGTGGGCAATCCCGACACCGCCGCCGGACTCGAACTGACGGTCCAGGGACCGACGCTGCGGTTCAACGTCGCCGCCGTGATCGCGCTGTGCGGCGCCACGATGCCAGCGACGCTCGACGGCAAGCCCGTGCGCTATTTCCGCGCGCTGAAGGTCAAGGCCGGGCAAACGCTGCGGCTCGGCGCAATCGAAGGCGCGGGGCTGCGCTCGTATCTTGCCATTCGGCATGGCTTCGACGTGCCGGATTATCTCGGCAGCAAATCGACGTTCACGCTCGGGCTCTTCGGCGGTCACGCCGGCCGCGCGCTCCGCGCCGGCGACGTGCTGCGGGTCAATCGCAGCACGCCCGCCGGAGTCGCGGACGATGCCGCGCTGCTTCGCGCGCCGACGTCGATTCAGCCGGCGCTCACGCGCGAATGGACGATCGGCGTGTTGTACGGGCCGCATGGCGCACCGGATTTTTTCACCGACGCCGACATCGAGACGCTCTTCAGCACGGCGTACGAAGTGCATTATAACTCCGCGCGCACGGGCGTGCGGCTCATCGGTCCGAAACCCGCGTGGGCCCGACGCGACGGCGGCGAAGCGGGGCTGCATCCTTCGAACATTCACGACAACGCCTACGCGATCGGGGCGATCGATTTCACGGGCGACATGCCGATCATCCTCGGGCCCGACGGTCCGAGTTGCGGCGGTTTCGTTTGCCCCGCGACGATCGTTCAGGCCGAGCTTTGGAAAATCGGCCAGCTCAAGCCGGGCGACAAAGTGCAATTCTGCGCTCTCACCGCCGAGGCCGCGCGGATCCTCGCGCTGGCGCAGGATGCGGAAATTGAGAGTCTAGAGCCGGCGCGGATGCGGCGAGGAGGAGTTGGTAGTTTGGATTTTGCAGTGGGTAAAACTGATCCGATCGCGACACCCGCTCCGGCAGCCAACTCGCTCATGGCTTCGGAGCCGAAATCACCAAATCCCAACTACCAATTACACCCCCCCGGGGCCCCCGCCGCGCTCGCACCCGCCGTCCTCCACCAAATCCCCGCGCGTCCCGATGCGCCGGCGGTCTGTTATCGGCGCGCCGGCGACGCCTATCTTCTCGTCGAGTACGGGCCGCTCGTCCTCGACATCGGCCTCCGCATGCGAGTCCACGCGCTGCAGACCTGGCTCGAGCGGCACCGCCTCCAAGGGCTGATCGATCTCACGCCGGGCATCCGCTCGCTCCAAGTTCATTTCGATTACCGCATCCTGCCGATGGAGCGTTTGATGGAGATCCTGCTGCGGGCGGAGAGCGAACTGCCCGCGATCGACGACATCGAAGTGCCCTCGCGCATCGTGCACCTGCCGCTGTCGTGGGAGGACGAGTCGACGCTGCTCGCGATCCGCAAATACATGCAGATCGTGCGCAAGGATGCGCCGTGGTGCCCAAGCAACATCGAGTTCATCCGTCGGATCAACGATCTCGAGTCGGTTGCCGACGTGCACCGGATCGCCTTCGACGCGAGCTATCTCGTGCTGGCCCTCGGCGATGTGTATCTCGGCGCGCCTGTCGCCACGCCGGTCGACCCGCGCCACCGGCTTGTTACCACGAAGTACAATCCGGCCCGCACCTGGACGCCGGAAAACGCCGTCGGCATCGGCGGGGCTTATTTGTGCATCTACGGCATGGAAGGCCCGGGTGGCTACCAGTTCATCGGCCGCACCTGCCAAATGTGGAACCGCTACAAACAGACCGCGGATTTCACCGAGGGAAAGCCATGGCTCCTGCGGTTTTTCGATCAGCTCAAGTTCTATCCGGTTTCGAATGCCGAGCTGACTGCGTTCCGTGATGCGTTTCCCCAAGGCAAAGTGAAGCTGAAGATCGAGGAGACGACCTTTCGGCTGCGAGATTATCGGCAATTTCTCGCGCAGCACGCGGACTCGATCGCGGCGTTCAAGGCGCGCCAGCAAGCGGCGTTCGAGGCGGAGCGGAAACGTTGGGAAGAGTCCGGCCAATTGAACTTCTCCGCCGAAGCGGAATCGGCCGGTGCCGTCGACGAGCAAGCCATCCCGGCGGGATGTTCGGCCGTGCCGGCGCATATTCCCGGCAATATCTGGAAAATCGCCGTCGGCGCCGGCGATCACGTCAAGGAAGGCGACCCGTTGGTCATCCTCGAATCCATGAAGATGGAGGTCACCGTCATCTCGAGCCGCGCCGGAAAAATTCGCGAAGTGCGGTGCGTCGAGGGGAAACCGGTCAATGCGGGCGAGACGTTGGTCGTTTTGGAACCGATATGAGGGGCGTGGCTGGGAGTTTGGAGTTTGGAGTTTGGAGTTTGGAGTTTGGAGTTTGGAGTTTGGAGTT
>CBINOT010000124.1:0-18082 GCA_966252355.1 uncultured Opitutus sp.
AGCATTGGCGACGTGACCGCGTTCACCACAGCCCATCCGCTCGCCCGCTAGGTTGCTACCGAGACTCGCCCCACCGCGGCCTGCTCCATGAATAAGTCCGTTCTCCAGATTCACCCGCGCGATAACGTCGCCGTTTCCCTGCGCCACCTCGAAGCTAGTCTAGCGGTCGAGGTGGGCGACGCCACCGTGCGACTGGCCGGCGCCGTGCCGCCGGCGCACAAGTTTGCGCTGCGTCCGATTCGGGACGGCGAGCCGATCGTGAAGTTTGGCGAGCCGATCGGGCGGGCAACTCGCGATATTGGCGCCGGCGCTTGGGTCCACGTGCACAACCTGCGCACCAATCTCGAGGGCATGCTCGAGTACGTCTACGCGCCGCAGGTCGAGCCGCTGCCGGCGATCGACGACGGCCGCACCTTCCTCGGATACCGGCGGCCGAACGGCGAGGTCGGGATCCGCAACGAGATTTGGATTATCCCCACGGTCGGCTGCGTAAATGAAATCGCGGCAACGCTCGCGCGGCAGCTGAACGCGCGCTCGCTCCCCGGGAATATTTCGGGAGTTTACGCGCTGTCGCACCCGTTTGGGTGCTCGCAACTGGGCGACGACCACGCGACCACACAGCGGATACTCGCCGCGCTCGCCCAGCATCCGAATGCCGCCGGCGTGTTGATCCTCGGGCTGGGCTGCGAAAACAACTCGATGGCCACGTTTCGGAGGTTGATTCCGCATGCGGACGCGCCGCGTTATCGGTTCATGGTGGCTCAAGACGTGCCCGACGAATTGGCGGCAGGCCGGCAGATGCTCGATTCGTTGATCGAGTATGCGGCGGGTTTCCATCGCGAGCGGATCCCGCTCGCAGAGTTGCGCGTCGGATTGAAATGCGGCGGCTCGGACGGATTTTCCGGCATCACGGCGAACCCGCTCGTCGGGACCTTTTCCAATGCGCTGGTCGCTCGCGGCGGCACCTCGGTGCTTACGGAAGTGCCGGAAATGTTCGGCGCCGAGGCCTTGTTCATGAATCGCTGCGCCGACCGGGCCGTCTTCGACGACTGCGTCGCGATGATCAACGGTTTCAAGGAGTACTTCCTCCGTCACGGCCAGGTCGTTTACGAAAACCCGTCGCCCGGCAACAAAGACGGCGGCATCACGACGCTCGAAGAGAAGTCGCTCGGCTGCCTGCAAAAAGGCGGCACCTCACCGGTGGTCGACGTCTTGCCGTACGGCGGACGCGTGCGCCGGCGCGGACTGAACTTTTTGACTGGCCCCGGAAACGACATCGTCTCGATGACGGCGCTCGCGGCCGCTGGCGTTCATCTCGTTTTGTTCACGACGGGGCGGGGAACGCCTCTCGGCGGTCCAGTGCCGACGTTCAAGATCGCCACGAACAGCGAGCTGGCGGCGCGCAAACCGAACTGGATCGATTTCGACGCCGGACAATTGCTTCACGGCACGTCGATGGCAACGCTGACGAGCAAGTTGCTGGACGCCGTGATCGACACCGCGAATGGCCAGCCCGCTCGCAACGAGCTAAACGGCTTCCGAGAAATCGCCATCTTCAAGGACGGCGTGACGCTGTGATTCAGCGCGGACCGTCGTCGCCGCGCCGCCGCCCCACGCTCACTTCGCGCTCGTTGCGGGCTGCGGCTTGACCAAGGGCCGCTTTGCTTGCGCTGCCAGCTGGACGAAATGTTCGTGCACGCGTTCGAGTTCTTCGTCGGAGAGATCGTCGAGATTCAACATCGAGTTTCGTGCGCCTTTCACGGCCCGGATTAGCTCGTCGAGCTTCACGTGCAGCGCCTGCGAATCGCGGTTCTGGGTCGCCTGGATGAGGAACACCATCAGGAACGTGACGATCGTCGTTCCGGTATTGATGACCAGTTGCCATGTATCGCTGTAGTCGAAGAGGGGTCCTGTGACCGCCCAAGCGAAGATCACGACCAGCGCCGCGACGAACGTACAGGGACGCCCCGTCGTGTGTGCCGTCCAGCGCGCGAACCGCGTGAACGACGACGGGCACTTGCCGCTGTTTGACGAGGACGAAGCCATGCGCGCATTGACCGTTATTTTCGCCCTTCGTGCCCTCACCGTGTCGTGGTGCAGGGCAGGTCCCTACATGTCGTATCGACATGCCGTGATTGGTTTCACGGATTTGCCGCACCCTAGCGCTCCAGCGGTCTCGTCAACGTCGCGATCTTCTCCTTCAAATGCGTTAGCCTGAGTTTCGCTTCGCTGTTCCGCACGGCCATCGCGTAGGCGGCGGGCTCGCCGACAATGAATACTTTCTTTTTCCCGCGCGTGATCGCCGTGTAGAGCAGGTTTCGCTGCAACATCATGAAGTGCGCCTTGAGCAGCGGAACGATCACCACCGGGTATTCGCTGCCTTGCGACTTGTGGATGCTGATCGTGTAAGCGAGGGCGAGATCGCCCAACTCCCCGCGGTCGAAGGTATGCCGTTCGCCATCGAATGCGGCGTCGAGCGTCCCGTTGTCGGGATCGATCGCGACGACGGCGCCGATGTCGCCGTTGAAGAGGTTTTTGTCGTAGTTGTTGCGCAGCTGAATGACTTTGTCGCCCACACGGTATTCGCCGCCCATCGCGCGCAAGCCCCGCGGCTGCGGATTGAGTGCGCCCTGCAGTTGCAGGTTGAGATTGCCGACGCCGGCCGTGCCTTTGTGCATCGGCGCCAGGACTTGCACGTCACGAATCGGGTGCGGCCACTTGAGCACGCGCGGGATGAAATCGGTGACCAACTCGAGCACTTTGTGGATGCAGTCCTCGGCATCGGCCGCCGCGATGAAATTCAAATCCGCCCAGACCTGAGCGCCGGATACGTCGTTCATGACCGGCGGCAACGACGGGTCGCCGGCATTGATCGCGTGGGCGGTCGTCACGATCTGGCTTTGCCCTTGCTGCCGATAAATAACGGACAGGCGCGTCACGGGCAGGCGGATGTCCGCGGCCGCGATCATGTCCTTGAGCACATTGCCGGCCCCGACGCTTGGCAGTTGATCGGTGTCGCCGACGAGCAATACATGTGCCCGGGACGGCACCGCCTGCAGCAGGGCCGCGGCGAGCCGGGTGTCCAGCATCGAGGCTTCGTCGACGATGAGAAAGTCCGTCGCCAGCGGCGAGTGCTCGTTTGCGGTGAAGCCACCCGCGGCGGCGTCGTAGCGGAGCAAGCGGTGGATCGTCGAAGCAAATCCGCCCGTCGTTTCCGCGAGCCGTTGCGCCGCGCGGCCGGTCGGCGCGGCGAGGTGCACGCGGACCTTCTTCGCTTTCAGAATCTCGACGAGCGCACGCAGGATTGTCGTTTTGCCGGTTCCCGGTCCGCCGGTCAGAATCGAAAGCTTGTGGGTGAGCGCGTGCTTCAATGCCGCCCGTTGTAGATCCGCGAAAGCGAAGCCCGCTTTCTGTTCGGCCCATTGCACGGCCGCGTCGACTTTGATCGGCGGCAGCGAACTCGCGACGCGCAGCAGTCGCGCCGTCGTCTCCGCGATTTTTTGCTCCGCCCGATCGTTGTGCGGAAGTTGAACGACACCCTCGCCAAACATCGCTGGAGCTAACGTAGGGCCCGATCTCCGAGCGGGCCGGTTTTGATCTTCGATGACTGGCGGCCCGCCCGGAGGTCGCGCCCTGCCGTCTTGCCGCACCAACGCCTTCGCGCCAACCAGCGCTACGATGCGCGCTTCGACGAGCGTCGAATCGGTTTCGAGGAGATTCGCGGTGTAGTCGCGCAGCTCTCCTTCCGGGTACGCCGTGTGCCCTTCCTCCTGCAGGGTTTCGAGCGCGAACAAAATGCCGGCGTCGAGCCGCGGCGGCGCATCGTTCGCGAAACCGATGTTGATCGCGATCCGGTCCGCCGTCTTGAAACCGATGCCGTCGATTTCGCGCGCCACACGATAGGGTTCCGTCGTGAGGATCGTCTTCGCTTGGACGCCGTACTTTTTGACCAGCTTCACGCATTGCGTCGGCGTGACGCCGTAGGTCTGCAGAAAAATGTACAGCTCGCGCTCGGTCTTCTTCTCGTCCCACGCCTTTTTGATGGCGGTCGCACGCTTCTTGCCGATGCCCTCGACGTCGCGCAACCGGCCGGATTCCTCGCTGAGCACGCGAAAGGTATCGGTGCCAAAGGCGTCGACGATCTTGTTCGCGTACACCTTGCCGATGCCCGGGACCAAGCCGCTCCCGAGATACTTGCGAATGCCGTACACGCTGGCGGGCAGCTCGCTCTTGAACGCGGCGATTTTGAACTGGGCGCCGTGCTGCGCGTGTCGCGTCCATTCGCCCGTGAGGTGCAGCGTCTCGCCGCATTCGACGCCAGGCAGCGGGCCCACGATCGTCACGGGCTCCGGTCGGGTCTTTGTGTCGGTCTTCTCGCCGGACGTCTCGGGTCGGAACTCCGCGATCGTGTAATGGTTCTCCTCGTTGAGAAAGATGATCCGCTCGACGACGCCGGTAAGCGTAGCGGAAGGAGACTTGGAGCCGGAAGAAGACACGCGTGCGGTCGAGGTGAAACGCGTTTCGCGCCCGAGGCAATCGCTTCGCCGCGCGTCCCCGTAAATAAGCGACCCTGAACCGTAGGACGTGGCATGGGCGTCGCGCCCGTCGACGGCGCCGTACCCGCAAACATACCAAGCCCCATGGGCGAGACGTCCATGCCACGCCTGGGCCGAGCCAGCCCGGGCCAGATGTCCGTGCTCCTGGATTGCGCCGCGGTCACGACCTCGACCATGCTGCCGATTCATGAACGATGCGGTCCCCGGCTCGTCGCTGCCGATTATTCAAACGGCGATCACGCCCGTCATTTTGCTGTCGGGCGTCGGAGCGCTCATGATCACGCTGACCAATCGAATGGGGCGGATCGTCGACCGTACCCGCAGCCTTGCGGGTCAGGCCCAACAAGCCGCGGACGGCACGCGTGCGCACATCGCCGAGCAGCTGGCAATCATGTGGCGGCGGGCGAAGCTGGTGCGGCTCGCGGTCACGCTGGCAGGCCTGAGCATGTTGTTCTCCTGTCTGCTCGTGATGGTGATCTTCGTGGACGCGTTCTTCGACCGCCATTTCGGCATCGAAGCGGTGGCGATCTTTGGCGTTAGCGTCGCATCGCTGATCCTGTCGCTCGTCGCCTTCCTCCGCGATATCTGGATGTCGCTTTGGGCGCTGAAGATCGAAGTCGATCGCGCGAGCCGCAGCGAATGAGCCGGCGCGGGCTGTGGCTTGGCCCGGCCCTCGGGGGCGAGCTCCTCGCTGCGGTTGCGATTCAATCCGATGCGAACAGGCTTTTGCATGCCGCTGAAAGTAAAGCGCGTATATGCTCCGCCGGCTGCGAATGACGGCTATCGGATCCTCGTCGATCGGCTGTGGCCACGGGGTTTGGCGAAGGCGAAGGCAAAAATCGACGAGTGGGCGCGGGACCTGGCGCCGAGTGACGCCTTGCGCAAGGACTTCGGCCACGATCCCGACAAATGGCCGGACTTTCGGCGCCGCTATCGCGCGGAGTTGAAAGCGAAGCGGGACGCATTGCAGGCGATCGCCGCTCGAGCGAAAAAGGCGGACGTGACGCTGCTCTTTGGCGCGAAGGACGAAACGCACAACAATGCCGTCGTCTTGCGCGACGCGCTTCAGTCCCAGCGCTGAGTCGTCGCGAGGAGGCGAGGCCGGTCGTTCCTACTGCTCCAGCGCCGCCTTGAGCGCGAACAGGTCCGAAAACACGGCATCGGCGCCGGCGGCCCGCAATTGCTCGGCGGTGTGCGTGCCCGTCGTGACGCACCAACAGACGAAACATCCGGCGTGCGCCGCTTTCACATCGAAGGTTGAATCTCCGATTAACATCGTCGTTTCCTTCTGCGCCCCTAGCTTCTGCAGCACATGGGCCGCGAACTCCGGTTGCGGTTTCAGCCACGGGGTGTCTTTCGCCCCGAAGGTCCCGTGCAGAAACGGAGTGACGCCGAGATGTTCGCACACGAGTCGCGCATGATCGCCCCGCTTGTTGGTGAACACCGCGAATTTGACGCCCAAGGCATGCTGCGTGCGCAACAGCTCGAGCGTGCCGGGCATCAATTTCGCGTCTTCGAGGAGAATCGTGTTGGTGTACGCGATGTGGACCTTCACGGCGTCCGCGATCAGTTCCTCGGGCAGGAAGTGGCGCATGGCGTTCTCCAAGCCGCCGCCGACCGCTTTGCGCACCTGTTCGATCGTCGGCGCCGGCCGGCCGAACAAGGGCAGCGTATGGACATACGCCCGGTGAATGGTCGTGAACGCATCCACAATGGTGCCATCCAGGTCGAGTAGAATCGTGTCGAAGCGCGGCATGAAAAGGGGTCGAGATTTGATTTGGCGCCCGGCCATGTCACGAGTGAAGTGGCAATGATGTCCGCAACCGGAACGCAGCCCACGGCGACAGCTCGCGTCGACGCGCCGGCCGACGGCAATGCGCTCGAGGTCAGTCTGGGCGGGGTCTGGCAAGTGACGGAGCCGCGCCCTGCGTGGGCCGAAGTGCTCGGTCAGCGCACGCCGCAGCGGATCAGCGTGCGCGTTGCCGACGTGTCGCGGTGGGATTCTTCGTTGCTCCTCTTTCTCTCCGAGGCTCAGGGGTGGTGCCGCCAGCGCGGCGCGCATTGCGATCTCGAAGCCATCCCACCCGAAATCCGGCGCTTGCTCGGGCAATTGGCGACCGCCCAGGAAACGAGCGCGCCCTTCGACCGCTCCCAAGGGTTTCTGACGACGGTCGGGTTCGCGACGCTGAGTACGGGCCGCAATCTGCGCGCGATCTCCCATTTCGTTGGCGAAACCGTGCTCGGCGCGCTGCGACTCGCGAAAAACCCCGCGAGATTCCGCTGGCGCGATTGCGTCTACGAAATGCAGCAATGCGGCGCGATGGCGCTGCCGATCGTCAGCCTCATCAGCTTCCTGGTCGGCGTCACGTTGGCCTACACCGGCGCGATCGTGTTGCGGCAGTATGGGGGCGATATCTACATCGCGGACCTCATTGGCTTGTCCATGGTGCGCGAGACGGGCGCCGTCATGACCGCGGTCGTGTTGGCGGGCCGAACCGGTGCGGCGTTTGCGGCGACCCTCGGCAACATGAAGGCCAACGAGGAAATCGACGCGCTCGAAACGCTCGGCATCGCGCCGGTCTCGTTTCTCGTGCTGCCGCGCTTGCTCGCGCTGGCCATCATGACCCCTCTGCTCGCGCTCTATTCGAATGCGCTCGGCATGCTCGGCGGCATGGCGGTTGCGCTGGGCATCTTGAAGATTCAACCGAGCGCCTACTGGGCCGAGATGCAGACGAGCATCGACATGTCCGACCTCATGGTGGGCGTGTTGAAGGCGCTCGCCTTCGGCGCGATCATCGGGCTCGCGGGATGT
Source organism: uncultured Opitutus sp. (assembly GCA_966252355.1). Taxonomy (GTDB): domain Bacteria; phylum Verrucomicrobiota; class Verrucomicrobiia; order Opitutales; family Opitutaceae; genus ER46. The sequence continues at coordinate 7,369 of CBINOT010000124.1, forward strand.
TTGCGCGGCTTGCAAGCCGAACGCAGCGCCGCGGGCGTCGGACGTGCCGCCACGTCGGCCGTCGTGACCGCGATCCTCTTCCTGGTCGTCGCGGACGCGTTGTTCGCCGTCATGTTCAACATCCTGGGCTGGTGATGAGACGTTCCACCGACTTATCCCAACTGGCGCCCATCTCTCGCGGGCCTCGATGTCGCGCGGAAACCGGCACTACCGCTGAACCATGAGCGCACCCGTAATCGACGTCTCGCTCGCATCGCCCGCCATTGAGGTCGAGCACCTGATGGCGGCTTACGACGGCAATGTCGTGCTGAAAGACGTGTCGTTCTCCGTGCGCCGCGGTGAGATTTTCTTCATCATCGGCGGCTCCGGTTGCGGCAAGAGCACGCTGTTGCGCAACATCGTCGGCTTGAATCCGCCCCGCCAGGGCGAGGTGAAGTTCTTCGGCCACTCCTTCACGCAAGCCGATGCCGCCACGCGGCGGGCTCGGCTCAAGACCTTCGGCGTGCTATTTCAAAGCGGCGCGTTGTGGTCCTCGCTGACCTTGCGCCAAAACGTGGCCTTGCCGCTCGAGGAGTACACGTTGCTTTCTCGCCGCGAAATCAACGAAATCGCCACGTACAAATTGTCGCAGGTCGGTTTGAGCGGCTTCGAAGACTATTTTCCGGCCGAAATCAGCGGCGGCATGAAGAAGCGCGCGGGCCTTGCGCGTGCGCTGGCGCTCGATCCTGCGATCGTCTTCTTCGACGAACCGTCCGCGGGTCTCGACCCCGTGACGTCGCGGAAACTCGACGAGCTCATCGTTCAGGTCCGCGAGACCTTTGGCACGACGATCGTCGTCGTCTCGCATGAGCTCGCGTCGATTTTCGGCATCGCGGATCGGGTGATCATGCTCGACCGCTCGGCGCAGGGTATCGTGGCCGAAGGGCACCCGCGTGAACTTGCTTTGAACAGCCGCGACCCCCGCGTGTCGGAGTTCCTCCACCGCGGCGACGTGCTGAAGCGTTGAAGGCGTAAGCACGAATGGCCCCGAAGAGACACGAATGAAACAGCTGCTCAATCACCCATCCGGACGGAGCCAAACGCGCGGGAGCCAAGCACTCATTGGGCCGATTTGTCAGCTGGCCGAAATTCGTGTTCATTCGGGTCCATTCGTGGTTGGTTGGTTTGGTCCGGCGGCGAACCGCGTCTCACCTGCTCTTCGATGAAAACCAAAGTCAGTCCAGCGATCGTCGGCGCGTTTGTCATCGGAGCGTTTGCCCTGGGCATCATCGCGCTGCTCACGTTCGGCGGGGTGAATTTCTTTTCGAAGCCGCAACGCTTCGTCGTGTACTTCGACGAGTCGGTCCACGGCTTGGAGCAAGGCTCGCCAGTGAAGCTCGGCGGCGTGCGCGTCGGCCGCGTGGTCGGGCTGAATATTCGTTACGACGAGAAGGCGAATCGTTCGGTCGCCGCCGTCGTCTGCGAACTCGTGAAAGACACCATGACCGACTATCGCGGCATGGCGATCAACGTGGATAGCCGCGCCGAGCTGCAGAATCTGGTCGATCACGGTTTGCGCGCGCAGCTGACGGTGCAAGGCCTCGCGACGGGTTTGTTGTTCGTCGAGCTCGACTTCTTCAATCCCGCCGAGCATCCGCTGACCGACCGGCCGAGCGACGCACGTTACGTCGTCGTTCCTGCCGTGCCGTCGACGATTTCCGGTTTTCAGGCGAGCCTCACGGAGATCCTCACGAACCTGAAGAGCGCCGACCTCGCCGGCTTGTCGAAGGCGCTGATGGCGCTCATGGCGGACGCCCGTGGAAAACTGGACGCCCTCGATCTGAAATCCGCGGTCGACCAGTGGAAGAAGACCGGTGCGCAGATCGAGACGCTCGCGAGCAATCCCGATTTCAAACGCACCTTCGACAATTTGAATGCCGCCATCGCCGATCTGCGCACGGCGATTGCAAAGGTCGACGCCCAGGTCGAGCCGACGAGCAAGGAGCTGCGCGATACGCTGGCCGAGGCAAAACGAACGATCGCTTCGTTCAACCAAACGGCCGACGCCGCGAAGCAATTCCTCAATCGGAACGCCGTCGTCGGCGACGATTTGGCCGATACCCTGCAACACTTGAACGCGGCGGCCGAGTCGGTGAAGCGCTTGGCGGATTTTCTCGAGCGGAATCCAAAGGCGTTGATCACGGGCAAGAAGCTGCCCGAGTGAGCAGCCCGAGCTAACGTTCGAACCGAATCCTTCGACCTCGACTCATGATCTCGAAAAACCCCGGACTGCCTCAGACTTGCGCCCGAGCGACTCGGCTGAATTTAGGCCTGTTGCTCGCTGGCATTGGGCTGGTCTCGAGCGGTTGCGTGCAGCTGCCGCAAGCGTCGAACGATCCCACCAAATTTTACGTGCTCTCGGCGGTGGCCTCGCCCGTCGCGGCGGGCGAACCGAAGCCGGTTCCCGCGATCCGGCTGCGGCCGATCGAGCTGGCGACTTACTTGCAATCGCGCCCGATGATCGTGCGGCGCGGGGAAAACGAAATCGAGTTCCGCGATTTCGCGCGTTGGGGCGAGCCGCTCGAGCAAAGTGTGGCGCGCGTGTTGCGCGAAGATTTGCTGGCGCGCCGAGCCGCGAGCGCGGTGCAGAGCGGAGCCATTCGGCCGAGCGATGTGCAGGACGTTCCTTTCGATCTCAATGTGCGCGTGCTCGCGTGCGAAGGCGGCGCGGACGGCAGCGTGATTTTTGAGGCTGTCTGGCAGATCGTCAGCACCGCGCCGAACGGCACGATCATGGGGCACGGGAATTATCGTCCGGCGGATCTGCGTTGGACGCCCAAGAGCGAAGCGACGTTGGCCGCCGCGCTGAGTCGTGCCGTGGCCGGCTTGGCCGACGAAATCGCCGCCGCGATGCCGAAATAGCCGGTTTGATGTAGAGCGGGGTCTCCGAACCCCGCCGTCGGAGCTCGCGACGCAAACCCACGTAAGAGTCGTTCGCACGCATCGAAGGCGCGCGATCATAATGTATACCGCGCGACGGCGGGGTACGGAAACCCCGTCCTACATCGATCCCTCGTACTTCTAATCGTAATCGTGATCTTACTCGTAATCGTGATCGATCCGTTCGATCTCACTGACGAGCACGATCACGATCACGAGTACGACGAACCCGCTAAGCTCCGTCCCGCTCCGCTTACTTCAACGCCGCGGCGATCCGCGTCAGCGCGGTCTCGACGTTTTCACGCGAGTTGAAAGCGCTGATGCGGACGTGGCCTTCGCCGCATTTGCCGAAGCCGGCGCCCGGGGTGCAGACGACCTGCGCCTGGTTGAGGAGCAAATCGAAAAACTCCCACGAGTCGCGCCCGGTGTTCACCCAGATGTACGGCGCATTGTCGCCGCCCATGGTCTTGAAGCCGAGTTGGTGCATCGCATCGCGAATCAACTTCGCGTTGCCGAGGTAGAAATCGATCAACGTGCGCGTCTGCTGTTTGCCCGCCTCGGTGTACACGGCTGCCGCGGCTTTCTGAATCGGGTAGGCGACACCGTTGAATTTCGTCGTGTGCCGGCGATTCCAGAGGGCGTGCAGCGCGTGGGTGTTGCCGGCGGCGTCGTAAGCGACGAGCGACTTCGGGATGACGGTGTACGCGCAACGCGTGCCCGTGAAGCCGGCGGTCTTCGAAAAGCTGCGAAACTCGATCGCGACCTCGCGGGCGCCTTCGATCTCGTAGATCGAGTGGGGGATGTTCGGATCGCGGATGTACGCTTCGTACGCCGAATCGAAAAGGAGGATCGCTTTGTTCTTCTTCGCGTACGCCACCCATTCCGCGAGCTGCGCTTTCGTCGCGACCGCGCCGGTCGGATTGTTCGGGAAGCAAAGATAGATGAGGTCCGTCGCGACGCCGGGCACCGATGGCACGTAGCCGTTTGCCGGGGTGCTTTCGAGATAGGTAATGCCTTGGTAACGCCCGTCGATGTTCGGACCGCTTCGACCGGCCATGACGTTGGTATCGACGTACACCGGATAAACGGGATCGGGGATCGCGAGCCGGATGTCGCCGGCGAAGATTTCCTGGATGTTGCCGCAATCGCACTTGGCGCCGTCCGACACGAAGACCTCGTCCGCTTCGATCTTGCAGCCGCGCGACACGTAGTCGTTCTGCGCGATCGCCTCGCGGAGAAAGGCATAACCCTGTTCCGGACCGTAGCCCTTGAACGTGCTGCGCTGGCCCATTTCGTCCGACGCCTGATGCAGCGCCTCGATGCATACGGGCGGCAGCGGCTCGGTGACGTCGCCGATGCCGAGCCGAATCACCGGCTTCGACGGATTGGCGGCCACGTACGTGCTCACGCGCTTGGCGATGTCGCTGAAAAGGTACGACGCCTTCAGCTTGGTGTAATTTTCGTTGATCCGAATCATGGGCGTAAAGGGAGTGTGAACGGCGATCCGCGTGCGGGCGAAAAACTTGAACAAACGGGCCGCACCGCGTTAATTCAAGCCCGCGTTTCCCCTTTCCCTCTGCGCTCATGCTAAAAATCGAATCTGTATCGGAAATGCGCACCTACGCCGCGCAGGTGCGCGCCGCGGGTAAAACGCTGGCGTTGGTGCCGACGCAAGGCGCGCTCCATGGCGGCCAGGAGGCGTTGGTCCGCGCCGCCGTCCAACGCGCCGACATCGTGGTCGTGTCGATCTTCGTCAATGCGCTCCAATTTCCGCCGAACGAGATCGTGGCGCGCTATCCGCGAAGCCTCGAAGCCGATCTCGAGGTGTGCGAGCGCAGCGGCGCGCATGTGGCGTTCGTGCCCGCGCAGGAAGAGATTTATCCCCGCGGCTTTTCGACGCATGTGATCGAAGACCATGTTGCCAAGCCGCTCGACGGCGTCTCGCGCCCGACTCATTTCCGCGGCGTCACGACCTTGATGGCGAAGCTGTTCAACATCGTGCACCCCACCTGCGCCTTTTTCGGCCAAAAGACCGCGCAGCGGGCGGCGGTCGTGAAGAAGATGGCGGCCGATCTCGGCTTTGCGGTCGAAATCGTCGTCGTGCCGACGGTCCGCGACCCAGATGGACTGGCGGCCGGAGTGCGCAACCGCGATTTGTCGACCGCGCAGCGGCAGGATTCCGTCGCGATCTACACGGCGTTGGAAAAGGCGAAGAGCATGGTCGCGAACGGTGTGCACAGCCCCGATCGCATCGTGGCGGAAGCGACGCACATCCTCGGCGAGCGCCGGCGGATTCGCGTGATCTATATTTCAATCGTCGACCCGAACACGATGGAGCCGGTGCGCGAAGTGCGGTCCGGCAAAGCGATGTTGGCGATCGCGGCGTGGATCGACGAAGTTCGGTTGCTCGACAACGTGCTGCTGTAAGCCGGCGCAGCGGGGGCTGAGGCGCGGACTTACTCCCAACGTCAAGTCGTCAGCTTTTGCGTCCGTGTCCTAAACTGCGAAACCGGCTTGCGAGCGTTCGCGGTCGTGCGCTTCATGCGTCACCACCATGACCGTTTCCAGTGAGGCGACGCTCTACTCGAAGGATCTGCCCTTTCCCGCTCGAGTCACCGAGAACCGCCTCTTGACCAAGCCCGGATCGGCGAAAGAAACGCGACACTTCGTCGTCGATATCAGCGGGAGCGGGCTGCACTACAAGGCAGGCGATTCGCTCGGCGTATTTCCGTCGAACCGACCATCCGAAGTGGCGGAATTATTGCAACGGCTCGGCGCCACGGGCGACGAACCGGTTTCGCCGCCAGCGCTGAAGCTGGCGGCGCCGATCGCCCTGCGCGATGCGCTGACCGGCCGCTTGGCGCTCGCTAAGCCAACCCGGAAATTCGTCGAAACCTTGGCGGCGCGAGCCACGGACCCGGGTGAAAAGGCGAAGCTCGACGGCATGCTGAGTCCCGAGGCGAAAGACATGCTCGCTGGCGCGCTCGAAGAGCGTGAGTTCGTGGATTTGCTGGCGGAATTCCCGAGCGCGAGATTTTCCGCGCAGGAATTTGTCGACCATCTGCGGAAATTGATGCCGCGACTCTACTCGATCGCGTCATCGCCGCGCGTGCATTCGACGGAGATCCATCTCACGGTCGCAATCGTCCGCTACGAGACGAACCACCGCGAGCGGGTGGGCGTGTGCTCGACCTTCCTCGCCGATCGCGTGCAGGTGGGTTCCACGACGGTGCCGGTTTTCGTCTCGCATTCGCATTTCGGCCCGCCGGAAGACGGTGCGAAAGACTGCATCATGGTCGGGCCGGGCACGGGCATCGCGCCGTTTCGCGCATTCGTCCAGGATCGTGCCGCCGCGGGAGCCCGTGGCCGGAATTGGATTTTCTTCGGCGATCAAAAGCACGCGACGGACTTTCTCTACGAAGACGAGTGGACGAACTTTCTCGCCCAGGGGCAGCTCGCGCGGTTCGACACGGCTTTCTCGCGCGATCAGCCGGTCAAAATCTACGTCCAGGATCGGATGCGGGAAAACGCCGCCGAACTCTGGCGCTGGATCGACCAAGGCGCGCACTTCTACGTGTGCGGCGATGCGAAGCGGATGGCGAAGGACGTCGATACAACCTTGCACGACATCATCGCCGAGCAAGGCGGCAAGACCGTCGAGCAAGCCGCCGAATACGTGAAGCAAATGAAGAAGGACAAGCGGTACCAGAGGGACGTGTACTGATTTTCGATTTGGGATCGGCGATTTTCGAGTGCGGCGGTGGCTGGCCGTAAATTTCGGTTGCCGGTTCGCGCGGAGGCGTTTCCGCTGCACGATCCAAAATCGAGAATCGAAAATCAAAAATTCCGTTCATGCTCACCTTTAACAAACGTACCGCTCTCGTCACTGGCGCCGGCCGCGGGATCGGCAAGGCCATCGCTGAGACGCTCGCGAAGAACGGGGTCACCGTGATTTGCGTTTCGAAGTCCGCCGATTCGTGTGGCGCGACGGCCGCCGCCATCAATGCGGCGGGCGGCAAGGCCAAGGCGCTGGCGGTGGACGTCGCGGACGGCGCGGCGGTCGCGAAGGCCGTCGAAGAGCTGCAGAACGAATTCCCGGCGATCGATATTCTGGTCAATAACGCCGGCATCACGCGCGACGGCCTGCTTTTCCGGATGAGCGACGCGGATTGGAACGACGTCATCGGCACCAATCTCACGAGCTGCTTTCATTGGACGAAGCTCCTCGGACGTCCGATGACCCGCGCGCGCTGGGGCCGCATCGTGAACATCGCGTCGGTCAGCGGCATCATGGGCAACGCCGGCCAGGCCAATTACTCCGCGGCGAAAGCGGGCATGATCGGACTCACGAAAACATTGGCCCGCGAATTCGCCAGCCGCAGCGTCACGGTCAACGCCGTTGCTCCCGGTTTCATCAAGACCGATATGACGACGGAATTCGTCAATAATCCCGAAGCTTCGGCCAAGATTTTGGAGGTCGTTCCGCTCAAAAGATTCGGTGAAGCGGCCGACATCGCGAACATGACGGCATACCTCTGTTCAGAGGAGGCCGGCTACATTACCGGACAAGTTTTTACCGTTGACGGCGGCATGGCGATGTGAACGCTCCGCTGGACCATTCCCCTCGTAAATTTTTCGCCAATGGCTGACCAAAAAACCATCGAACAACGCGTCAAAGAGATCATCGTGAATCAGCTCAATGTGAACGAGGAGCAGATCACGCCGCAGGCCTCTTTCCTCGACGATCTCGGCGCCGATTCGCTCGACACGGTCGAGCTGATCATGGCCTTTGAAGAAGAATTTAAGGACGAAATCAAAGGCGAGATTCCGGAGTCGGATGCCGAGAAGCTCCAGACCGTCGGTCAAGTCATCGATTACATCAAGGGCAAGGCCGGTCAGTCCTGATTTTTGACGTTTCACTTTCGGCGTTCTGCCGCTTTTCCGCGTAGGAAATGGCTGGCAGAACGCCTTTTTGTTTTCTCAAATCCGCGGCTCCTTTTGCTCTATGGAAACTCCTTCGTCGTCCCGCCGCGTGGTTGTGACAGGGCTCGGAGCCGTGACCGCTATCGGTCACGACGTCGATTCGTTCTGGGCGAGCCTCGTCGCTGGCCGCGGTGGCGTGCACCGCATCAGCCATTTCGACCCGAAGGACTTCGCGAGCCAGATGGGCGCCGAGGTGCGCGACTGGGATCCCGCGCAGCACATGGACCCGAAGGAAGTGCGGCGGAACGATCGTTACACGCATTTTGGTTTCGTGGCCGCGAAGCAAGCGGTGAAGGACGCCGCGCTCGATATGACCAAGGAGGACGGCGATCGCGTCGGCGTCATCATCGGCTCCGGCATCGGCGGGATGCACACGTACGAAACGCAGCTGAAAACGCTGTCCGAGCGCGGCCCGCGCAAAGTCTCGCCGTTTACGATTCCCGCGCTCATCGGCAACATGTGCTCGGGTCTCGTGGCGATCGAATACGGAGCGCGCGGCCCGAACTTCGGCATCGTTTCCGCCTGTGCCACCGGCACGCACGCGCTCGGCGAGGCCGCGCATGCGATTCGGCGCGGCGATGCGGACGTGATGATCGCCGGCGGCAGCGAAGCGGCGGTGACGCCATTCGCGTATGCGAGTTTTTGCGCGATGAAGGCCATGAGCACGCGCAACGAAAGCCCGGAGACGGCGAGCCGGCCGTTCGACAAGAACCGCGACGGCTTCGTGATGGGCGAGGGCGCCGGCGTTCTCGTGCTCGAATCGCTCGAGCATGCGCAGGCGCGCGGCGCCAAGATCTATTGCGAGCTGGCGGGCTACGCAGCGACCTGCGACGCCTATCACATCACGCAGCCCGATCCCGACGGGAAGGGGCTGTCGATGGCGATGAAGCGCGCGCTCGCGAGCGCCGGAGCCGCGCCCGAAGACATCGACTACATCAACGCGCACGGCACCTCGACGCCTTACAACGACAAGTTCGAAACGCTCGCCATTAAACGCATCTTTGGCGAACACGCGCGCAAGCTGGTGATCAGCTCGACGAAGTCGATGACCGGGCACTTGCTTGGCGCGGCCGGTGGCATCGAATCGGTGATCTGCGCCAAGACCATCCAGACGCAAATGGTCGCGCCGACGATCAATCTCGAAGAGCCCGACCCGGATTGCGATTTGGACTACGTGCCGAACCAGGCCCGCGCAGTCCGCGTGCGTTGCGTGTTGAGCAACAATCTCGGTTTCGGCGGCCAAAACGCCGCCGCCATCTTCCGCGCGCTGTAAGCCGGGACGGAGCAGAAGGTGGAGCCCGATGTCCCCATCGGGCTTCTCCGTGCCGCCCGAGACTGATCGAATTGTAGGCGGGGCCTCCGAACCCCGCCGTTCGGAGACCGCGATGTAAACCGACCATGAGTGTCCGCACGCGTCGAAGGCGTGCGATCGATAAATGGTTTTTCGGAGGCATACCGCGCGACGGCAGGGTTCGGAGACCCCGCCCTTGAACTGGCGCTAAACCCGTCGAAACGTTTTCAATGCTTTTCCGGCTCGCTTCCCGCCGCGGGCAGCCAGCGGGTCAACGCCGCGCGTAACTCGTCCTGGCGAATCGGCTTCGAGACAAAATCGTCCATGCCCGCGGCCAAACACGCCTCACGGTCGCGCGCCAACGCATTCGCGGTTAATGCGATGATTGGCAGTTTTTTTCCCTTGAGGCGGACGCGGATTCGGCGGGTCGCTTCGTAGCCGTCCACCCCCGGCATCTGGCAGTCCATCAACACCGCGTCCCACGGCTCGAGCGTCGCGACTTCCACGGCCGCTTCGCCGTCGGTCACGACCACGGATCGCAATCCCAGTTGTTCCAAGAGCATTTCGATGACGCGTTGATTGACGCGATCGTCTTCCACGACGAGCAGTCGACCGGCCAATTTCGGCCAGCTAGGACGTGCGCCGGGTGCAATGGGCCGCGCCGCCGTTTCGCCGATGACGAACGGCAATTCGAAGCAGAACTCCGAGCCGCTGCCCGGGGTGCTTTCGACGACGATTTCGCCGCCCATGTAATTCACGAGCCGTTGCGAGATCGCGAGACCGAGTCCGGTGCCGCCGAAGCGGCGCGTCGTCGAGCTGTCCCCCTGGGAAAACGCCCGGAAAAGCTTCGCCTTCGTCGCCTCGTCCATGCCGATGCCGGTGTCACGCACGCGGAAACGCAATGTCGCCGACTTCGCCTCGCGGCGAACGACCTCGACGACGAGGTCGACATGGCCTTGTCGCGTGAACTTGATCGCGTTGCCAGTCAGGTTCAGGAGGACCTGCTTCAACCGCGTGGCGTCTCCGACCACGTAGGGCGGGATCTCGGGATCGATCTGCAGATTGAGCTGGAGGTTTTTTTCCGTCGCTCGATTGCGCAGGAGCGAGACCACGTCGGTGACCGCCGGGCGCAGCGCGAACGTGATCGATTCGAATTCGAGTTTGCCGCTCTCGATCTTCGAAAAATCGAGAATGTCGTTCAGCAATCGCATCAGCGTGTCGGCCGACGACGCCGCGATTTCCAGCTGCTGCTTCTGTTGTTCGTCGAGCGGCGATTGCTGCAGGACCTGCAGCATGCCCATGATGCCGTTCATGGGCGTGCGAATTTCGTGGCTCATCGTCGCGAGAAATTCGCTTTTCGCGGAACTCGCCGCTTCCGCCTGCACCTTCGCATCGCTCAAGGTGACGACGAGAGTCTCGTTCTCGAAGATCAGATTCCAGAGCCGCTTCAAATCGCCGTGATGCAGTCGCGCGGTGTTGATGAGGAAGGCGCCCGGCTTCATCGCCGCGAGGAACGCCTCG
>CBINOT010000125.1:0-18001 GCA_966252355.1 uncultured Opitutus sp.
TCGGAAAGCTGTCCCAGCAGAAACGGACCATGGGGGCCGAAAACGGTTATGCGTGGCGCAAGCTTGATCTCGATGGTCGCCCCCTTGAGCGCTGAGACCAATTCGAACCGGCTGCCAACCGATTCCATGATGCGTCCCAACTCAGGAATTGAGCGCACGGAATCGTGTTTTTCTATTGGATCGCCATTACTACGGAACTTCACCGCCCGACGACCTGCCCATCCGCGAAAGCGCCGTTCCGGATGGAAATCCTCTTCGAGAAACCGCATCACTTCGGCTTGCACTTCGCGACGGAATTCCGCGATCCGCTTGCCGTCGCGCGATGCCTCCGTAGGCAGTTGAACGAAACAATCGTAGGGTACAAATCTCCAGCCAAACCGTTCGAATTTTTCAGAAAAGTTAGAGAGAACACGGCCGACGAATCGGCGAACGTGTGCGCTCCGACCGAATTCCAAACGATCCTCTTCCGGAAAATCAGGGAACTCCTCGCGGTAGAGATACTCTTCACGCATGCGTATGTCATCGGGCTCACGACGTGTGCGCTCCTTCGAAGCGTATCGCCTAACCGACTTCCCCTGCAAAGTGGCGGCCGTCGATTCATTGGCGCCAAACCAAAGAATTGGCGCTCCGGGCAGCCTGCCTCTGCGCTTCGTTTTCCCGCGCCATGATCGATCCGCGCCCACGTGAAAGAGTGTTTCGCCCTCCCTGTATTCAACGTTAATGCCGAATTCTCGTGCGCGGTGGCGAATATCGTCGTCTCCGAGTCGCTCCGCTGGCCGCAAATTTTTCTCGGCTCCCAAAGCGGTTAACAACGACCGCAGAACCGTGCTTTTCCCCCTGCCGTTCTCACCCACAAGTAGGTTAAAACCAGGTGTAAAATCTAATCGCTTTCTGTCGAGGTGACGGACGTTTCGGAGTTCTAAACTGACAATGCGCATAGGCTGGAGGGCATATAAATTGACAAAATGGTTCGCCAAGCGCGAGGCAAAGCTTGGCGGTCGTAGTGAATGCAGGATCTGTCAAATAAGTGCTTTATTCATTCGTCGACCCCGAACAGCCGGACGGATCGTGATAGCGACGGCAGAATAGACCGGTCACAACTGGGACTCGTCTGATTGTGATTCATCTGTAACGCTCAGCGACGAATGAGCATCGAACTTTTCATCGCGATCTGTGCCGCGCTGTTCACCTTCTATCAGGCGTGGCTGGCTCGGCATCACAATCGCTTGTCGGTACAACCGCACCTACAATGGAGCCACGCCCGCACCTGGAAGGACGACGGCTTCGAGTATCGCCTCATGGTTGAGAATTATGGTCTCGGTCCGGCGCGCATCAAAAAGATCGAATTGCTCCTGAATAAAGAGGCATTCGTAGCCGAGACCGATGATCCGATTCGCGAAATCGTAAAGAAGGCGTTCCAAAACGTAATACCTTACCGAGTAAAAAACAGTTCGTTCCCAGCTCGTGGATATATGCTCAAAGCGCAGAGCGAGTATCCCGTCATTTCATTGTCGTTTCCCGGCCTAAAAGAGGCAGATGTATCGAAGCTTGAAGGATTGCGCACTAGCATCGATCTGCGCATCGAATACGAGTCGATGTACGGAGACGCCCGCGTCCTCGACACACGAAAATGAACGAGCCTGAGCGGTGGCACCGAGAAAATACGAGTCCGGTACGATAGATTCGCTGTAGGCGCCTACTTCGCGAACGACTGCCTTCCGGGCTTCGTCGTGGCGCAGGCCCCTGGAAGGACGCGTGGCGGAGATTTCCTCACCAAAGCATGACCATCGACGCTTTTCTCGACTACATTCATGACAAGAAGCCCCTACCTGACGATCGGCTCATCGAGCAGTTCGAACGACGTCTTGGAAATCCCCTTCCTGTCGACTACCGGGACTTCCTGCGGCGATGCAACGGCGGCTTGCTGGCGGCAGCGTTTGGTACTACGAGAAGGATATCGGCGTGCATCACGTCGGCGGCTTGCGGCAGGAATCGCACTTTTCGCTCCAGCGTCATTGCGATGCCTTGCGCCAGTTTTTGCCGCCAGACATCATCCCGTTCGCCGACGATCCTTTCGGAAACGCAATCTGCCTCGGTTTTCGCGGAACATCTGCGGGCTGCGTCTACTTTTGGGACCATGAGTCTGCTTTTGATCCGCCTAGATTGATCGCAGGCTCATTCAGCAAGTTTGTCGATGCGCTCGAGCCAGAGCGCGAGGAATCAGGTTAATCGAGACTTGTGCGTCAGCCACTTATTGAAATCCTCACCTCTAATTTGGACATGCGCACTAAGGCTTTCGACTAAGGCCTAATAATACTGTTAGGCAAAAAGCACAGCGCATCACCTCTTATGGCCAGCCAATTACATTTCGACAAAAAGCTCGCGTCAGGATATCTATCTCAGCCGCCGCCGTTCAGAGACGCATCGAGAGTAGCACTCGTCGACAATGGTGTCGGCATCTTCCTTCAAGTCGGAGCCGCCGGTTGCTCCGATGCGGAGTTGACTTCCATCGCGATTGATGTGCTCAGCGCCCGAGAGCTCGTCCTGGGACTCAACACCGCGCTCGGAAATCTTGGTGAGTAGCCAGTGGCGAAGCGGACGCGAAAAAATGAGCCTAACCACCCGTTAGAGCCAACGGCATGACCTGTCACGCCTCGTGCTGGCGCACGAGTCGCGCCAAGTCCCGTCGTGGCTCATCTTTGACGTCGGCATAATGAGGATGCTCGAAGGCACCAAAAAGAAGCTGATGTGGACCGGTATCACGGCGGCTGCGGCGTTTGGTTCTGCGTATGCGGCGACATCTCTCGGAGTTGGGCCATGCGGCCCTTCGTCACCACTTGCCGGATTCCTATTGCTTGCGGCACCTGCCTTACTGCTCGTTGCCGCAGTTATGCTGATCGTTGCATTCGTGAGCCATGCGCGGTCGGCATCGAAGTCGAAGGGTGAAGCGAAAAACGAATGAAAAAAAGGAATAGTTTCAGGTTTGAAGTGCGACCCGATCAGGGCGCGGGTGGCGCAAAATAGTCATTGGTCCTTTAGGGCAGCCGATGGGCCGCTTCCGAGGACAGGAGCCGAAGAGCTTGCCGCAGGAAGCGGCCCATCGGCGGCGAAAACTCGGGATGTCGTAGTAGACCTCGTTGGGCGTGTGGAAGTCATGGCGGAGGCGCGGTCGGCGGTTTAGCTTCGCGGCGATTTGATCGCACTGTGGCTGGGTGAGTTGCTGGAGGTTGATTCCCTTCGGCAGATACTGCCGGACAAGGCCGTTGGTGTTTTCGTTGGTGCCGCGTTCCCAGGCGTGGTGTGGTGTGGCGAAGTAGACGTCGGCCGCGAGCGCGTGATCGATGGCTTTATAGCCATGGAACTCCGCGCCGTTGTCGGCGGTAATGGAGCGGATCGGATGCGATTCGCCGCGCATGATCTCGATTGTGCGCTGACTGGTGTGTGCGACGGTAGCGCGCGGCAGCTTGCCGATGCGGATCAGTCCGCTCTTGCGCTCGACCACCGTGACAATGCGGGCCTTGCCGTGGCGGTGCACGGTATCACCCCTGCACCGCGCGCTCGCAGCGCGCCAATAAAATACCTTTCGTCGATGCTAAGTTGCCCGTATGCCATCCACCGGAAATGTCGCACTTACTTCCTGAATCCAAGAAGCCTAACCATGCGCGAGAGCCAACGCCGGGACATGCTTGGTTTTCGCAAGACTCAGCGGTCTTCGACCTCGCGGCGGGCATGGCTCATCTGTAACGTTGGGCGTAAGATGTCTAAACCGGCTTTGAAGTTGATGACGGACTACCAGTGTTGGCCTCTTTGGCACTATGGCGGAGCACAGATCGGCAACGTCCACCCGGCTGTAGTCGGCGTAAGCGATGTACTCGCCGCCGAGCTCGTGCGCTGGGCGGCGACCTATGATAGTCATCTGGACCTTGGCGATCCAGCGGCGACATGCTGGACCGAAGAAGAGGAGCGGCAATTCGACTTAGAAGGCCGTCGGCTTTGTAGGCTGCTTGAGGCGGAAATTGGCGATCGGTTTCGTATCGTGTATTCGACCAAGTGCATCCCCGTCGAAGAACTGTGAACCCAACGAGGCACCCACGCTGGGGTCTGTCCGGAGTTCGGTTCTACTCGAGGAAAGAGCGGCTGACCGAGGCGGCATGGAACGGCGCAATCATGGGGTTTCCTGTGATCGGCTATCTTTCAGGCGTTCCGCTGCTGATGGAAATGGGATTGTTCTGCTTGATTGTGCTCCTCTGTGGTGAAGTGGCCACGTGGTGGATTCCCTACTTTTTCGGCGCATCTCCGAAGTGGGTTGCGATTTACTCGCGCGTGCACAGTCGGACGATCACTCCCTTGCCGCGTCGCGGCATAAACCCGGTGCCAAATCTGGAGCATCTCATCCTGATGATGGTCACTCTGGCGACTACGGCTTTCAGTTTCGTCGCTTACCGATCACTCCACGGTCTGTCGTTTCCATATTGGTGGATTCTCGCGCCAATTGGCGGAGTGCTGGTTTCTGGAGTGGTGATGCAATGCTGCGTTACACCAAAAGGACCGAACAAGGCGTAAGAGCTACCGACCCGCAGGTTCGCACCTGTGCCAAGCAGGCCGTGCACGTCGGTGATGGCGGACGCTTTCGCGCGCGCCATTTTCTCGTCGTCGCGGCGCTGCTGGTTGCTCCCTGCCTGGCAGCGTGGCGTTTCGGTGCGCTCGAACTCCGCTTCGTCGCCGGCGGCTATCTCGGTCTCTCTACTCTTACCTACTTTCTCTATTTTCACGACAAACACCGGGCTAACACCGGGGGCTGGCGGGTGGCCGAGAATACGCTTCACCTTTTCGAACTTTTAGGCGGCTGGCCGGGCGGATTTTTGGCGCAGCGCCGCTTCCGCCACAAATGCACGAAGCGGAGCTATCAATTCATGTTCTGGCTCATCGTCGCGCTGCACCAGTTCGTTGCCGTCGATTCCATGCTCCAGTGGCGAGGCACCCACGCCGCGATTGAAACGATCAGGCGTGCCTGGCTTCAAGTGGCGGCGAAGTGATCGCATTTACACCCCTCATGAAGCTCGACCTGCGAAAGGAGTTCACCGAAGTTTATAATTACCGGAATAACGCGGCGGCGTCGCCCAACCGACGTCGCCTTGCGCTGCCGAGGAGGCGTATTCGGCTACTTGGAAACGGCGGCCCGGAGCAGCCGCCATTAGCCCAGTCCGTGCTTCACGCTCCAGCGCACGAGCGCGGGCAAATCACGCAGGTCCAATTTTTGCAGGATCTTCGCGCGCGATTTTTCGATCGTTCGGGGGCTCAGCTTCACCCGCAACGCGATTTCCTTCGAAGTCATGCCCCCGGCCACGAGCCGCACGATTTCCCGCTCGCGCGGAGTCAACGTTTCCGGCGGCACGTCGATGACTCCGTTGACCGGCAACGACAACGCACGTGGCCCGCCGGGGCGCGTGCCCGATGAGAAATAGAGCCCGTCCGAGAGCACGCGGCGTATCGCCGTGAACGTCTCGTCCAACGAAGACGTTTTTTCCACGTAACCAGACACGCCCAGGGCGAGGAGTTCGCTCGGGAGCGTTGGCGTGGCCTGGCCGGTCAACACGAGGATACGCGAAGCGGGAGAAGCGGTATGCAATGCCCGAATCACGCGCCGACCGTCCATGTCGGGCAACCCGAGATCCACGATGACGAGGTCCGGCTGCGTGGTCCGGCAGTAGTCAACGCCCGCTTGCCCATGACTGAAGCAGCGCAGTTCCGCCGGATTGAGCCGCTGCTGCAAGGCCATGACCAGCAGCTCGGCCAACAACGCATCATCTTCCACGACAGCGACGCGCGCGCGGTGTGGCTCGATGGGCCTAGGGCTACGATCGGGGGAAGACATTATTCGGCACCGAGCAAAGATGGAGATCGCGTAGCGCCCGGGTGGAAGAGGCGTAGGTCTACGCCTGGCTGGCGCAACGCCCTCCGTTGATCAAGGGCGCGGAGCCGCGAGCGTAGCGGCTACTTATGACGTTCGTCCGCCTGGCCGGGAAGTTTCTCGCTCGTTCGCATCGCACTGATCGCCGGTGGTCGGCTTTCGTTTTCACCGCATCTATCATATTCGCTTCCACCGCAACGCAACTCCGCGCCGCGGATGGCGCGCTGGACACGACGTTCGGCACCTCAGGCAAAACCACCGTTAGCTTCGGCTCGGGCCAGGACACCGCGTACGGCGGCTATCTCCAAACGGACGGCAAGATGCTCGTAGTCGGTGGCGTGCGGCCGGGCGCCACCGAAGATTTCGGCGTGGCGCGATTCAACAGCGACGGCTCCGTCGACACTGGCTTCGGCACGAGCGGCATCTACTCGCTCGATGTAACCGCGGGCCGCACGGACCGCGCAACCGCCGTCGGCGTGCAGAGCACCGGAAAGGTCATCGTCGGCGGCTACACGCGCACGGTTTCGCAAAGCGACAATTTCACCCTCATCCGGCTCACGTCGACCGGCGCGCTCGACACCACGTTTGGCACCTCAGGCATCTTCACGCTCGATCTAGGCGGCGCAAGCGACCGTGCGTTTTGTTTGAAGGTGTTGAGCGACGACAAAATCTTGCTCGCGGGTTGGGCGAGCAATGCCGGGGACCTCGATTACGCGGTGATTCGGGTAAATGCGGAGGGCACGCTCGACACCACGTTTGGCACGAGTGGAAAGACCATCGTGAACGTGGGCAACGTGCAGGACACCGCGAACGCTATTACGACCGACAGCGCCGGCCGGATTATCATCAGCGGCATTTCGGCGAGCTCCGGCGGCAATTACATGTACACGTTGCTGCGTTTCAGCTCGAGCGGGGCGCTCGATACGACGTTCGACGGCGACGGAATCGTGACCGGCAACTTCAGCGGCAGCACCACCGATAACTTCCTCGGCGTCACCGTGGACGCGAACGACAAAATCATCGCGGTGGGATATAGCAGCAGCTCAGGGTCGCCCGCGGTCATCGCGCGTTTCACGACGAGCGGCGCATTGGACACGACTTTCAACACCACCGGCTATCGACTGGTTGATGTGTCCACGAACACCGAGCAGTTCTTGACGGTCATGCTGCAGGCCGATGGGAAAATCATCGCGGGCGGCACCTATGTGAATGGCTCGGCGAGCGACACGCTGCTGGCGCGGTTCACGACCGCGGGCGCGCTGGACAGCACCTTCGGCTCGTCCGGCCTGACGACGACGTCATTAGGCGCCAACTCCGACGGCATCGTCGCGCTGGGCTCACAGTCCTCGGGCAAGATCGTCGCGGCGATCAACAGCGCGGCGTCCTCCGGCACGGATGATTTCGGCGTCGCGCGGTTCGAGAACACCGGCGTTTCTATTCCGGCGATCACGTCGGCGACTTACAACGCGAACACCGGCGTGCTGGCGGTGACCGCCACCAATCTCACCACGGGCGACACCATCGCCGTGAGCAAGCTTACGCTGTCCGGCGAGGGCGCCTCCACGTACACGCTGACCACGTCCAACGTCACGGCGAGCAGCGCCACTGCATTTTCGGTGACGCTGAACTCGACCGACAAGGCGGCCGTGAATCAAAAGTTGAACAAAAACGGCACCAGCTCGACCGGCGGCACCACCTACAATCTGGCGGCGCTCGACGATTGGGACACGAACGTAACGACCAGCGACTCTTCGGACGCGACGAACGCGGTCACCGTCAGCAACGTCGCGGTCCCGTCGATCACGAGTGCCACCTACAACGCCAGCACCGGCGCGCTGGTCGTGACCGGCACCGGCTTTCTTTCGCGGAGCGGCGCGACCAACGACGTCGTCGCGAACAAATTTACGCTGACCGGCGAAGGCGGCAGCACCTACACGCTGACGGATACTTCGAACGTCGAGATCACTTCGGGCACGTCGTTCACGCTCACGCTGAGCAGCACGGACAAAACGGCGGTTAACCAGAAACTCAACAAGAACGGCACGTCTTCCACCGGCGGCACGACTTACAACCTCGCGGCGGCGGAGGATTGGGCCGCCGGCGCGGATGCAGCCGTCGCCGTGGTCGACGCGACCGGCAACGGCATCACCGTGAGCAATGTCGCTGTCCCCACGATCACGAGTGCCACTTACAATGCCAGCACCGGCGCGCTCGTGGTGACCGGGACGGGTTTGCTCCCGCTCTCCGGCGCGACCAACGACATCGTCGCCAACAAATTCGCTGTCACGGGCGAAGGCGGCAGCACCTACACCCTGACCGATACAGCTAACGTCGAGCTCACCTCCAGCACCGCTTTCACGCTGACGCTCAGCTCGACCGACAAAGCGGCGGTGAACCAACTCTTCAACAAAAACGGCACCAGCTCGCCCGACGGCACGACGTATAACCTCGGCGCCGCCGAAGACTGGGATGCCGGCGCTGATGCCGCCGTCGCCGTCGCCGATTCCACCGGCAATGGCATCACGGTGAGCAACGTCGTCGCCCCGAGCGTCAGCTCGATCGTACGGGCGGGCGGCGCGTCCGCCACGATCAGCGCGTCCGCAGCTTCGGTTGATTACACGGTCACCTTCAGCGAGTCGGTCACCGGCGTCGGCACGAGCGACTTCACGTTGACCACAACCGGCACCGCATCTGGCAACATCGCGAGCATCACGGGCAGCGGTGCCACTTACACGGTCACGGTCAACACGCTGAGCGGCGACGGCACGTTGCGGCTCGACCTGAACAGCAGCGGCACCGGCATCAAGAACGGCAGCAATGTCGACATCGCTTCCGGCTACACCTCGGGTTCGACGTACGCGCTCGATCGCACCGCGCCGAATGCTCCCTCGACGCCAGACATGACGAGCGGGACCGACAGCGGCACCTCGAGCAGCGATAACGTCACGAGCGACAACACGCCGACCTTTACTGGCACCGCGGAAAGCGGCAGCACGGTCAAGCTCTACGACACCGACGGCACCACCGAACTCGGCAGCGGCACGGCCACCGGCGGCAACTGGTCGATCACGTCGTCCACTCTTTCCTCCGGCAGTCACACCGTTACGGCGAAGGCACTCGATGCCGCAGGCAACACCTCCACGGCATCGTCCGGCCTGAGCGTGACCATCGATACGGCGGCTCCGACTAGCGTGCAGTTGTCCGCCACCACGATAGCCAGCCAGAACGCGACGAGTACCGCGACGATCGCCACGTTGTCGGCGACCGACAGTGCCGCGATCACTTACAGTCTTGGCGTCGGCAATGGCACCAACGATGCCGACAACGGCAGCTTCACGATTTCCGGAACGTCGTTGAAGGTCGGGGGCAGTTCGCTTGCGGCCGGCACTTACAAGATCTACGTCACCGCGACCGACACGGCCGGCAATGCGGCCAATCAAGCCTTCACGATCACGATCGTCGATGCCCCCAGCGTCAGCTCGATCGTCCGCGCGGGAGGCGCGTCGGCCACGGTCGCTGCCTCGGCCACTTCGGTCGATTACACGGTCACCTTCAGCGAGTCGGTCACAGGCGTCGGCACGAGCGACTTCTCCGTGACCGCAACCGGCACCGCCTCCGGCAACATCGCGAGCATCACGGGCACTGGCGCAACCTACACGCTCACCGTCGACACCCTGAGCGGCGACGGCACGCTGCGGCTCGACCTGAACGGCAGCGGCACGGGCATCAAAAACGGCAGCAATGTCGACATACTATCGGGCTATACGTCGGGCTCCACTTACACGCTCGATCGCACCGCGCCCAACGCTCCCTCGACGCCAGACATGACCAGCGGGACCGACAGCGGTACCTCGTCCAGCGATGACATCACGAACGACGACACGCCGACCTTCAGTGGTACCGCCGCGAGCGGCAGCACGGTCAAGCTGTACGACACCGACGGCACGACCGAACTCGGCAGCGGCACCGCCACGGGCGGCAACTGGTCGATCACGTCATCGGCCCTTTCCTCCGGTAGTCACACCGTCACCGCGAAGGCCTCCGATGCCGCCGGCAACACCTCCTCGGCTTCATCCGGACTGGCGGTAACGATCGACACGGCGGCGCCCACCGTCTCGTCGGTCTCTGTCCCGTCCAACGGCAGCTACAAAGCTGGACAAACGCTCAGCTTCACCGTCAACACGAGCGAAGCCGTCACCGTCGACACCGGTGGAGGCACCCCGCGCTTGGCGCTCACGATCGGCGGCTCCACCGTATATGCCGCGTATGCCTCGGGCTCGGGGAGCACGGCGCTCGTGTTCGCGTATTCGGTTCAGGCCGGCGACACCGACAGCGATGGCATCGCGGTCGGTTCCCTCCAGAGCAACGGCGGGACACTAAAAGATACCGCCGGTAACAGCCTGAACGTAACGCTCAACAGCGTCGGCGCGACGAGCAGCATCCTCGTGGACACAACCGCGCCGACTGTCAGCTCCGTTTCCGTCCCGTCCAACGGCACCTACTACAGCAATCAGAATTTGGATTTCACGGTGAATTTCAGTGAAGCGGTTACCGTGAACACAGGCGGCGGCACGCCGCGGATCGCGCTCACGCTCGACACCGGCGGCACCGCTTACGCGTTGTATCTATCCGGCTCGGGCACGACGGCGCTCGTGTTCCGTTATACGGTCGCCGACGGCGTGCAGGACACGAACGGTATCACCGTGGGCACGTTCGGCGCCAACGGCGGCACGCTGCAAGATGCCGCGGCGAATGCCGCCACCCTCACGTTGAACAGCGTAGGCAGCACCGCCGCGGTGAATGTCGACGGCACGCAGCCGCGGGTTCAGAGCGTCACCGCGACGACGGCAAACGGCAGTTACAAGGCCGGCGATGCCGTTTCGATCACGATCACCTTTACCAAAACCGTGACCGTCGACACGACCGGCGGCACGCCGACGCTCGCGTTGAACACCAATGGCAGCGCCAGCTACGCGAGCGGGTCGGGCAGCACCACGCTCGTCTTCGCTTACACGGTCGCGGCGGGTGAAAACTCCGCCGACCTCGACTACAGTTCGACCACCGCCCTCGCATTGAACAGCGGCACGATCAAAGACAGCGGGTCGAGCCTCGATGCCATTCTCACGCTCGCGGCCCCCGGCGCAGCGGGTTCGCTCGGCGCCAACAAGGCAATCGTCGTCGATACCACCGCACCGACCATCACGTTCAGCGGTCTCGCGTTTTCCAACGACACGGGCGCGAGCAGCACGGACTTCATCACGAAGACGGCGGCGCAAACGATCACCGCCACGCTCAGCGGCGCACCCGCGGGCACCGACGTCGTATCGGGCTCCATCGACAACGGCAGCAACTGGACGAACATCACCAGCAAAGTCTCAGGCACCACGCTAACGTGGAACGGCGTCACGCTGACCAGCAGCAGCACCATGAAACTGAAAATCACGGACGCCGCCGGCAACGACGGTACGGTCGCCAGCCAAGCCTACACGCTCGACACGACTGCGCCAACCGTCGGGATCTCCGCGATCGCTACCGACGACCGACTCAGCGCGACGGAAGCCGGCGCCGATCTGACGATCTCGGGCACGACCACCGCCGAGGACGGCCGCACTGTGACGGTCACCTTCAACAGCCAAACCTACACCAACAACGCCTCGTCCGGCGCGTGGAGCGTCACGGTGCCGAGTTCCGCGCTCGGCTCCGGTCTCGCTGACGGCGCGAAGACCGTTGCGGCAGATGTCAGCGACACCGCCGGCAATGCTGCGACGCAAGCGACCCGCACGCTCACCGTCGACAAGACGGCCCCGACACTCGCCATCTCCGCGATTTCCACCGACGACCGCCTTAACGCCAGCGAAGCCGGCTCCGATCTCACGATCTCCGGTACGACCAACGCGGAGGATGGCCGCACCGTCACAGTCACGTTCAACAGCCAGACCTACACGAACAACGCCTCGTCCGGCGCCTGGAGCGTGACGGTCGCAAGCACCGCGCTCGGCTCAGGCCTGAGCGAGGGCGCGAAAGCGGTCGCTGCCAACGTGAGCGACATCGCCGGCAACGCCGCCACGCAAGCCACGCGAACGCTGACGGTCGACAAGACCGCGCCGGCCGCGCCCGCACTCACCGCGATTTCCAACGACACCGGCAGCTCCGGCACAGATAAGATCACCAGCGATCCCACGCTCGCGATCTCCGGCACCGCGGAAGCGGGCGCGACCGTCACGCTCTCGCGCGTAGGCACAGGTGTGCTCACGCCGTCCGTCACGGCCGACGCCACCACGGGCGCATGGACCTACGACTACACCGGCACGACGCTCGGAGCCGGCGATCACAGCTTCACTGCCACCGCGACGGATGCGGCCGGCAATATCAGCGGCACATCCACGGCACTGCTTGTGACCATCGACACCGCGACGGCCGCTCCCGCTATTGTCGCGATGAGCAGCAACACGGGTTCCTCCTCGACGGACGCGTTCACGAGCGACAACACGCTCACCTTCAGCGGCACCGCCGAGGCGAATAGCACCGTGACGTTCACGCGCAGTGGCGCCAGCGGCTCGATCGGCACCGCCACTGCGAACGGGTCGGGCGCTTGGACATTCGACTATACGGCCACGACGCTCGCGGACGGCAGCTACCTCTTCAACGCGAGCGCGGTCGACATCGCCGGCAACACCTCCGCCGCCTCGGCCGATTTCCCGGTGAGCGTCGACACCACGGCACCGTCAGCGCCGAGCATCACCGCGATCTCGAGCGACACGGGCTCCTCTTCGACCGATCGCATCACCAGCGACACGACGCTCTCGCTCTCCGGCACGGCGGAAGCCAACACCACCGTGACGCTCTCGCGTGCCGGCATTTCCGGTTCGCTGGGCACCGCCACGGCCGACAGCACTGGCGCCTGGTCCTACGACTACACGGCGACGGTACTCGCTGAAGGCAGTCACAGCTTCACCGCGACCGCGACGGACGCGGCCGGCAATACCGGCGTGGCCTCGGCGAGCTTCGGGGTGACAATCGACACGACCGCCCCCGTCATCACCAGCGACACCACGGCAAGCGCCACCTACAAGAGTGCGTTTACCTTCACCGTCACGGCATCGGGTTCAGCAACGAGCTTCAGCGCAACCGGCCTCCCCGGTGGTCTGACGCTCGATTCCGCCACGGGAGCAATCACGGGCGCCCCGACGGCGAGCGGCAGCTTCAGCGTATCGCTCACGGCATCGGATGCCGCCGGCAACACCGGCACCGGCACGCTCACGATCGAGGTGGCGAAGGTCGGCCTCACCATCACTGGCGTGACTGCCACCAGCCGCGTTTACGACCGCACGACCACCGCAGCGCTCGGCTTTTCGAGCGCGTCGCTCGTCGGCGTTGTAAACGGTGACACGGTAATCTTGGTCACAACCTCCGCCACCGGTACGTTCGCTTCGAAGGATATCGGCACGAGCAAGGTCGTCACGGTTGCCGGTCTCACGCTGAGCGGCGCCGACGCGTCGCACTACACGCTCACGCAGCCGACGACTTCTGCGGATGTGACCGCAAAAGTCCTGACCGTCACGGGCATGTCGGCCTCGAATAAAGTTTATGACGGCACACGCACGGCGACGCTCTCGTTCAGCGGGGCCTCACTCGTGGGCGTCATTTCCGGCGACACGGTTTCGCTCGTCTCCACGAATGGCTCTGGCCTGTTCGCGGACACAACCGTTGGCACCGCGAAAACGGTTGCGATCTCCGGCCTCACGCTTTCGGGCAACGATGCCACGAACTACGCGCTCACGCAGCCCACCACGTCCGCGAACATCACCGCGAAAACGCTCACCGTTTCCGGCATCACGGCGCCAAATCGGATTTACGACGGCACGGCCACGGCAACGTTGAACACCAGCTCGGCCGCGCTCGTCGGCGTCGTCGGCAGCGACGCCGTCACGCTCGTCACCTCGAGCGCCGTCGGAACGCTCGCGACCAAAGCGATTGGCGTCGGCACGACCGTCACGATCAGCGGCCTCACCTTGAGCGGCGTTGATGCGGGCAACTACACGCTGACCCAACCCACGACGACGACGACCACGACCGGCAAGACTCTCACCGTCTCCGGCGTCACGGCTGCAAACAAAGTCTACGACGGCACCGCGACTGCCACGCTCACCACCTCATCGGCCTCGTTGGTCGGCGTGGTGACAAATGACGATGTCAGCCTCGTCACGAGTGGTGCGACCGGCACGTTCGCCAATGCAACGGCGGGCACCGCCAAAGTTGTCACGGTCGTCGGCCTGACGTTGGCCGGCGCCGATGCGGGCAACTATTCGCTCACGCAGCCGTCGGTTACCGCGAACATCACGAAAGCGACCGCGACGGTTGTCCTGAGCGGTCTCGCGCACACTTACAGCGGCGCGGCGAAGACCGCTACGGTCACCACCACGCCCGCCGGTCTGACCAACGCGATCACTTATGCGGGCAGCACAACCCCGCCGACGGATGCCGGCACCTATGCTGTCGCCGTCACCGTCAACGATCAGAACTACGTTGGCGCCGCGTCGGGATCGCTCGTGATCACCCCGGCCGCGCAATCCATTTCCTTCTCGATTGGCAGCTCGGTCACGATTGGCACGCCGGTCGCGCTGAGCGGCAGCGCCAGCTCGGGCCTGCCCGTTGTGTTCAGTGTAGTGAGCGGCAGCGCAACCCTCTCCGGCAGCTCGCTGACCGTCACAGCATCAGGCAGCGTGACCATTCGCGCTACGCAGGCCGGCAACGCAAACTTCCTCGCCGCGACCGCCGACCAGACGATCGCCGTGAGCAAGCTCGGCCAAACGATCGCCTTCGACGCGATCGTGGACAAGCGCGCCAGCGACGCGCCGTTCGCGCTCAGCGCGGTGGCGAGCAGCGGCCTGCCCGTCACCATCACGGTCGTCAGCGGACCCGCGGTCGCCGATGGCAACGCGCTCACCCTGACCGGCATCGCCGGCACGGTCAGCGTGACTGCGGCGCAAGCCGGCAACGCCGTGTACGCGGCTGCTCCGAGCATCACGCGCAGCTTCACGGTCGCACCCGTCGGCCCGCAGGTATTCTTCGGTCAAACCGCGGCGCAAGACACGATCGCGGCCAATGTCCGTTCGGACAACTCCGGGGGCACGATCATCGGTTATTTGGCGGCGACCGGCGAAGGCTTGGTGGTCAATTTCACGTTGAATCCCGACGGCACGTTCGAAGCCACGTTCGAAGCCTTGAGCACGGCACCGACCACGTCTGCCGCCGGCGGCGGTCGGCTGGTCGCCGCCGCTCCGCTCCTGCGCACCGTGCGCGGGCGGATCAGCAACGGTGTCCTCACCGGCAGCATCGTCGAGCTCGGAATTCCGTTCACCGCGAACGTTCAACCGCCGGTGGGACGGACGGCCGCGATCGCGGGCTACTACGAGGCGGCGTCAACCAACACCGCCAGCGGCAGCACGTATTCGGTCGTCGGTACGGAAGGCCGCGTTTACGTCCTCGCGATCACACCGACGCTCGTGGCTGCCGGCAGCGGCGCGGTGCTCGACAACAACACGTTTGCGGTCCAAGCCACGCAAAGTGCGACGATCACGGGTGCAATCGACAAACCCTCTGCCACTGTCACCGGATCGATCGCAGTCCCCGGCAAGCCTCCCGAGTCGTTTGCGGGCACCGATGTGGCCGTCCTCCGCACGGACCGGCTCGTCAACCTGTCTTCTCGCGTGCGCGTCGGGCCCACGGGCAATCGCACGTTGATCACCGGCTTCGTCATCGGCGGCAGCACCGCAAAGCGCGTCTTGTTGCGCGCGGTGGGACCCACGCTGGCTAACTTCGGTGTCAGTGGCGCGCTCAGCAATCCCCGGCTCGAGCTCTACAACGCCGCCGGTCAACGAATGCTCGAGAATGACGATTGGAGTGGCACCGACACCGCCGCGGCGTTTGCGCAAGTCGGCGCATTTGGGCTTCCCAGCGGAGCGCGTGATGCGGCGCTGCTGACGACGCTTGAGCCCGGAGCCTACACGATGCACGTGAACGACAGCGGCGAGACGGGTGTCGCGCTCGCCGAGATCTACGACGCGAGTGTGAACGCCCAGGGCGAATATCAGCGCCTGGTGAACATCTCCGCTCGTGGAACGGTGGAAAGCGGCGAAGGCGTGTTGATCGGTGGATTTGTCGTCGCCGGCAATTCGCCGAAGCGCGTATTGGCCCGCGGCATTGGCCCGGGACTGACCGGCTACGGCGTTGCGGGTGTGCTGGCCGATCCACGACTCGCAATCTACAGCGGTCAGACCGTGGTCGCGCAAAATGACGACTGGAGTACGGCTTCGCCTGTTTCGCCGAGCCAAATCGTAGCCACTGCGGCGGAGATCGCCGCGGCGGCACGAGCCACGGGAGCGTTTTCGCTCACCTCCGGCTCGAAAGACGCCGCGATTATCGTAACCCTCGCGCCGGGTTCCTATACCGCCCAAGTGACATCATCGAACGCAAGCACCGGCGTCGCGATGGTCGAAATCTACGAAATCCCAGAATAACCCGCTGTCACGGGAGGCGTGCCGGCAGAGGAGGCCTCAACCAAATCTGCCCGCTTTGTCTACGCAAGTGGCAGGACCGTCGTGCTGACGGCCCTGCCGGTCTTAAACCTTTGGGAGCAGCGTATGGTCGAACTTCGGAACCATGAGCACCTTATCGTCTGACGAACTCATAAAGCGGGCGGCACAAGCCCGCAGAGAAAACCGTCTTTCGGATGCCTACCGCGATGCGGAAGAGGCTGTGAGGTTGTCCCGGCTTGCAGCCACAGGCGTGGGATTGTCCCGCGCTTTGATGATGTTGGGTCAGATCGAGCGTGACGAAGATCGGGCCGAGAATGCGTTGCCGTATTATGAAGAAGCCGTCTCCCTCTGTCGCAAGGAAGGCGATCCACTTCGGCTTGCGCATGCCGTCAGGCATCTCGCCGATCTTCATCGTGGGGCGAGCCGCCTGGATTTGGCCGCATCTTGCTATGATGAAGCCCTCGCGCTCTATCGCGGTGACCAGCGCACGGCCGCGCTCGACCTCGCGAATGCGATTCGGGGTTTTGCGTTGCTGAAGGACGGACGCGGGGACGTGGAGGAAGGCCGGCGCCTTTGGGAGGAAGCACGCACGCTATATCTAGCGGTCGGCGTGCAAGCAGGTGTTGAAGAGTGTAGCGCTCGTCTCCGCGCATAAATGCTGTGAAGAAAGAGGCCCAACCATGCGCTAGAGGCAACGGCATGGGCTGTCACGATCCGTGCTTGCGCACGGCCCGCACCAGCCAGCACCGGGGCTCATCTGTAACGTTAGGCGAGAAAAGCATGCCCGCTCAATTTCACGCGACCACCAGCTTCGCGATTCCAAGTCGCCGGATGTTCGTCATCAGTGGTGACATTGTCAGTGGCGTCGTAAAGAAGGGCATGACGATGAACGTCCGTTTCAATTCCGGATTCGCGCTGAGCTTGCCCATCGAATCCGTGGAGTTCGTCGACAAGAAAGACCGAAGCGAGGTTGGGCTGACGACGATTTGCCGCGATGCGGATGAATTGGAGTTTCTCCAAGGTCTGAAAATTGAAGATGAGAACATTGAAATCGCGGACCCGACCGATGAGAAAAGAACGGCCTTCGGCCGCGGCTCATCTTAGACGTTCGGCAAGATATGAACGCGCACCTTAGCTATCAGAGCGTGGAGGCGTTCATGCGGACCCACTCTACCAAGATTCCGCCTTACGATTTCAACGGCGTACTCCATCTTGTTTTATCCGGAGTGGAGAACCTTCGTGTTCACGCGACCGATCAAGATTTCGTAGATTTCGCGTCTGCGATCTCCGGCGAGCAAGCCGCATTTTTGCAGCGACTCCTCGACAGTCGCGCCCAAAGCATCGCAGACCGCGAGCGCGACGCATGAGCACATTCGTCCCACCGCCGAACCAGCCGCTAGAGCAACGCCGGGACACGCTTGGTTTTCGCGAAACTCAGCGGTCTTCGACCTAGTAGCGGGCGTGGCTCACCTCTGACGTTAGCCGAAGCGATGAAAGTCATCCTCTTGTTCTTTGCACTGTATCCGTCCGAGCGAGTGCCTCGTTGACGGAG
>CBINOT010000126.1:0-17975 GCA_966252355.1 uncultured Opitutus sp.
CGAGAGGCCCAGTACGATTACCTAAAGCTCCTCCCATCTGCCGCCCGGGTTCTCGCTCTCGGCGTCCGGGATGCAGACGGGCACGCCGCCGGCGGCGGGTACGTTCACGACGCACATGGCGACGATGGCGTACGCCGATCCGCAGACGGTTAAGATCGTCGTCGCCAGCTCCGGGTCGACGCCGCCTCCGCCTCCCCCGCCGCCGCCACCGCCTCCGACGACGACGGACCCCGCGAAGTCAGACCAAACGATTACGTTCTCGTCACCGGTCAGTGCGATCATCGTGGGGCAACCGATTCCGCTCGGTGCGACTTCGAGCGCGGGTCTACCCATCACGTACACGGTGATCAGCGGCGACGCCATGCTCAGCGGCTCGACGCTCACGCCGACGAGCACGGCGACGCTCGTCGTGCGGGCCGCTTCGGCGGGTAGCGCCACGGTCAACCCGGCGTCAACCGATGTCTCGTTTGGCAATCCGCAGAAGGCGGCGCAGAGCATCAGTGTCGCCACGACCGGCGGTGTGGTGCCGGCGGAGAAGACGATCGCCTTGAGCGGGTCGGCGAGTTCCGGTCTGCCCATCACGTACTCGGTCGTCAGCGGCCCGGCCACGATCAGCGGCGGCATGCTCACGTTTACCGGCACCGGCACCGTGGTCGTGCGCGCGGCGCAAACCGGCAACGGCACGTATGCCGCGACGGATACGACGCTGACCTTCACGGCCAATCCGGTCGACCGACTCATCAATATTTCGTCGATGCTGCACGTCGGTCCCGACGACGCGCACGTCGCCATCGCGGGATTTGTCGTCACCGGCTCCGCGCCCAAGTCGATCTTCATTCGCGCGGTCGGGCCGAGTCTCGCGCCGTTTGGCGTGAGCGATGGGGTGGCCACGCCGACGCTCACGCTCCGGAACAATGCGGGTATCGTCGTCGCCACGAATAGCGGTTGGAACAACGACGCGCAGATCGGCGCCACCGGCGATGCCGTGGGCGCGTTTCGGCTCGCGAGCGGCAGCAAGGACGCGGCGATCGTCGCAACGCTCAACCCGGGCGCGTATACGGCGCAGGTCTCGAGTGCGAATAGCGGCTCGGTGCTCATCGAGGTGTACGACGCGTCCGCCAATGCGGCCGTGCCGACGAAACAACTCATCAACATCTCCTCGCGTGGTGCGGTCGATGCGGGCTCGTCGATCATCGGGGGGTTTGTGGTCAATGGCGCGCAAACGAAGCGTGTCCTGATCCGCGCCATCGGCCCGGGTCTTACGCCTTACGGGGTTTCCGGCGTCCTCGCCGATCCGGTCATCAAAGTTTACGACGCGAAGGGCACCGTGATCGCGCAGAACGATAATTGGGAGACCGCGCAACCCGTCGCGACGATGCCCGCGCCAGCGACCGCCGCGCAGATCACGGCGGCCGATACCGCATCGGGAGCGTTTGCGCTCAAGCCCGGTAGCAAGGACAGCGCGGTGGTGCTGACGCTGGCGCCGGGCGGCTATAGCGCGGTCGTTACCGGTGCGAATGGCAGCACCGGCGCGGCGCTGGTGGAGATTTATGAGGTGAACGAAACGCCGTAGTTTTGGGTTTCGTGGAGGCCCGCTGCAGGGCGGCTGTCTTGCAGCCGCCGTTCATACCGCCGGCCTCTTGGAGGCCAGCTACAATCAAACCCGAGACGGACATCGGGCTCCACCCTTGAGCACGAGCACGATTAAGATCACGAGCACGATGCCATTGGTTTTCCAGATCCTAGACCCCAGCCCTGCGGCGCCGGCCGCCGACCCTAGTCAGCTATTTCGCAGCAAAACCAAGCCGAGCCATCGCCACGGAGTTCACAGAGCACCGACACAGAGGCAGCAGGAGGCCGCGATCTGTATCGGGAGTAATGATGCGAATGGATCGTTGGGGCAAAATCGGCTCTCGTGGATTGGTCTCTGTGAACTCTGTGTCAGAGCTCTGTGTGCTCTGTGGCCCCACGTTTGTGATTGTTTCGAATGTGAAATTTGCGGGTTGGATGCCCGATCCCTGCGGCGCGGAGCGCCGCCCACCTAAATATAATACATCTCCGACGCGGTTTTCGTCGTGAGTTGGTCGAGGGTGTAACTTTTCGTTTTCTGGACCAGCACGTGGCTGATCTCGTCCCACATTTGCTTCAAGCGGCGTCCGCTGCGGCCGTCGAAGTTGCCGCTGAGATGCAGGCAACGGCCTTCGACCGCCACGAGAATGTCGTACAACGAAATCTCCTCGGGCGAACGCGCGAGCGCGTAACCACCGTGATTGCCGCGCCGGCTCGCGATGAGGCCGTGGTCACGCAGCTTGATCAAAATCTGCGCCAGAAAATTCGCCGGCACCGCCTCCGCCCGCGCGAGCTGCTCGATCTGCGCCAGCGCGCCCGTCCCATGCAAACGCGCGAGCTCCGCCATCACGCGGCAGGCATAATCGACTTTGACGGAGATCTTCACGCGGCAGATCGGCCTGATTTAGCCACAGAGAACACGGAGCGCGGACACAGAGGACACAGAGCCAAGACAAGAAAGCCTTTGGAGATTCTCATTGGTCTGCCTCTGCGATCTCGGTGTCGGAGCTCCGTGAACTCTGTGGCCATCCGACCTAGATCACGTAATCCCCGTTGTCGGACTTCAGGAGTTCGCGGGGGGGCAAGAGCATGCCGGCCGCGACGGTCGCGTTCGTGCCCTGCTCGATCAGGATGAAGGAACCGGTGAGCCGATTGGTCGAATAGCCGTCGAACACGAGCGGCTTTGCGGTGCGCAGCTTGATCTCGCCAATGTCGTTCATCGTCAGCTCGGCGGGTTTCTCCTCCGTCTCGAGCGTCGCCATGTTCAACTTGTTCACGAGCTCCGTGACGACCGCCTGCACCGTGCTCGTGGTGTGCTTCAGGAAATATTTCTTGCCGGCCTGCAGCGGACGCGGGTGCATCCAGCAAACCTCCGCCTGCAACTCGCTCGTGAAGCCGGGGAGAATTTCCTCGAGTCCGATGATCATGCTGCCGCGGCTGACATCGATGTCGTGCTCGAGCTCGAGCGTCACCGATTGCGGGCAAAACGCTTCCGGAACCGGGCCGTCGTAGGTCCAGATTTGCTTCACGGTGGACGTCATGCCGGCGGGCAAGGCGAGCACCTTTTGGCCGACGCGCACGATGCCGCCGGCGATTTGGCCGCTGAAACCGCGGAAATCGTGCAGCGTCGGATCGGTCGGCGAGTTCGGCCGGTTGACCCATTGCACCGGGAAACGCAGGCCTTGGAGATTCCAGTCGCTCGCGATGTGCACGCTCTCGAGATGACGCAGCAGCGTGGGACCCGAATACCACGGCGTATGCGGAGAGGGATCGACGACGTTGTCGCCGTTGAGCGCGCTCAGCGGGATGAACTTCACGTCCTTGATGTCGAGCCGCGGGAGAAATTCCTCGAACTGCGCGCGGATCTCGAGGAAGCGCTGCTCGCTCCAGCCCACGAGGTCCATCTTGTTGACGGCGACGACGAGGTGCGGGATGCGCAGCAACGAAGCGATGGCGGTGTGACGGCGGCTTTGCTCGATGACGCCGGCGCGGGCGTCGACCAGCACGATCGACAGATTGGCCGTCGAGGCGCCCGTGACCATGTTGCGCGTGTACTGCACGTGGCCCGGGGTGTCGGCGATGATGAACTTCCGGCGGGGCGTCGCGAAGTAGCGGTACGCGACATCGATCGTGATGCCCTGCTCGCGCTCGGCGCGCAGGCCGTCGGTGAGATTCGCCAGATTGATTTGCCCGCCGCCCGTGATGTCGGCCGACCGCTCGAGGGCCTCGATTTGATCCTCCATGAGCGACTTCGAGTCGTAGAGGAGTCGGCCGATGAGCGTGGATTTTCCGTCGTCGACGCTCCCGCACGTATTGAAACGCAGGATATCGACGGGAACGTTCACAGGAGCGGACGGAGGCATGATGTCTTCGGTGTACAAGGAGAGTGTTTATTTATGATTTCCGATTGATGATCTATGATTTGGCCAAGCTCACCCGAGCGGTCGATCCGATGACTTGGGCCAGCGCCCAATCATAAATCGTAAATCATATATCATATATCGTAGATCGGCTTAGAAATACCCCGCCTTCTTGCGGTCTTCCATGGCCGCTTCGGAGGCCTTGTCGTCGGCGCGCGAGCCGCGTTCGGTGACGCGCGCGGCGGCGATCTCGGCGATGATGTCGCCGACGGTCGAGGCCGGCGATTCGACGCAGCCCGTGCTGATGATGTCGCCGATGGTGCGGACGCGCACGACGAGCTCGCGCACTTCCTCGACGGGCTTGGGCGGCACGAGATCGTTGACGGGCAGCCATTGGCCGCCGCGGCGCACGCACTGGCGTTTATGGCTGAAGTAGATGCTGGGCACCTCGAGCTTTTCGCGCTGGATGTACTCCCACACGTCCATCTCCGTCCAATTGCTCAGCGGAAACACGCGCATGTTTTCGCCGGGGTTCAAACGGCCGTTATAGAGATTCCAGATTTCGGGGCGCTGATTCTTCGGGTCCCATTGGCCGAAGCTGTCGCGGAAGCTGAAGAAGCGTTCCTTCGCGCGCGCCTTCTCTTCGTCGCGCCGCGCGCCGCCGATGCAGCAGTCGAAGCGGAATTCCTCGATCGCGGCGAGCAGCGTCGGGATCTGCAGGCGGTTGCGGCTGATTTCGCCGGGGGCGGCTTGCGCGATGCCCTTGGCCAGCGCGTCCTCGACCTTGCGCACGATGAGTTTCGCGCCGAGCTGCTTGGCGCGGCGGTCGCGGAACTCGTTCAACTCCGGGAAGTGATGCCCGGTGTCGACGTTCAGCAGCGGCATCGGGATGTCCGAGGGGCGAAACGCCTTCTCCGCGAGCCGCAACAAGCAAATCGAATCCTTGCCGCCCGAGAAGAGCAGCGCCGGCCGCTCGAATTCCCCGGCGACCTCGCGCATGATATGAATCGCTTCGGTCTCTAGGTGTTGAAGGTGGTCGAGGTGGTAATTCGTCATCTGAAAAGTAGGGACTAGGCGCTAGGAGCTAGGGTCTTGGGTCTGGCGTCTGGCGTCTTGGGTCTGGCGTCTTGGGTGTCGAAGGGCAGGTTAATCACGCTCTGGGAGAGTGCGCATGAGGCCGGTGATCAGCTTGCCAGCAACAATCGTGTCTCCAACGAGCGCGGCGTGCTCTTGGGCATCGACAAAGTTGTTATCGAGGAGGACGTAGCTCATGGGGCGAACCTCGCCACAGGATCGTCGCGCAATGTTATAAGCCTGCCGCTTCTCAGCGCGATGAAAGCTTTCCCAGCCTTCAGCGACGTTGTTCATCACTGAAACCGCGGCACGTTGCAGTTGATCACGAAGGCCGAAGTCTTTGGCCAACGCTCCGGTATGGCAGAGCGCGTAAACTCGGTTCGCAAGCATCCGTCCTGCCTTCCAAGCTTCGCATGACTCGAATGGTTCGCCCATGGCTATCGGTTCGCCCTAGACCCTAGACGCTAGACGCTAGACCCTGCCGTGCCCACGGCCCGCTTGCCCCAAGCCGCGTGGAGGCCGCATTCGCGTTTTTCGTCGGCTTTGGCGGGGTCGAAGTAGTCCCACTCGTTCGGGAGCTGGTGCTGGCTCAAATACGACTCGAGGTCCTGGTCATCGAGGTAGAAAAGCGGGCTGACCTTGAGCGCGCCGAAATTCTCGTCGTGCGACACGATGTCGAGGCCGGCGCGATTCGGATTTTGCACCTTGCGCAGCGCCGTGATCCACACCGTCGGCGCGAGCTCCTTCATGCCGCGTTGAAACGGCTCGAGCTTCATGACGGCGCTGAATTTCTTCAGGCCCTCTTCGTCCTCCGTCGTTGGAATCGGACCGTAAATCGCGTCGCGATGCGCCGCGGTGACGCGCGGCAGATACGGCTTCAAATTCAACTTCAGGCGCGCCCGCAGATCTTCGGCATGACGGTACGTCGCCGGGCGGTTGTAGCCATGATCGACCCACAGCACGGGAATGTCGGGCTGGGCTTGGACCGCGAGGTGGAGAATCACCGCTTCGTAAGGACGAAAATTCGTGGAGACGATCGCGCGGCCCTGCGCCTGCGCAATGGCCCAGCGGACGATCTCAAGCGGAGACTTGGCCCGTAATTCAGCGTTGATTTTCGAAAGATCGGAAGAGGTCATAGAAGTAGCGTCGGTTCAGCGGGCGGTTCGCCGGGCAGCATCCTCCTGTGCGTTCTCGTTGGAGAACACACCGTTAGCCAGCGGCGAGGATGATTTTTCGAACATGACACCGAGAATGCTTGCACCTGACCGCTAAGGGGTAAAGTATAAAACACGTCATATTGACTAAAGATGTCATGTTCGATGTAACGGTCCAACGTTCTGCAGGTTTCGCGAGCCAGGTCCTCGGACTCGAGCGCGGCTGCGTTGGCGCTCGGTCGACCGGCACCCTGGCGCGTGGCCTGCTAACGCAGCCGCGCCAGCGCCGGCATTAAGCGGGCGCTTGCTTCCACATGACCTCATCTTCCTCCACGACCTTTTCTCCGACGGGCGCCGTTTATTTGGTTGGCGCGGGCCCGGGCGATCCCGAGTTGCTGACGCGCAAGGCCCATCGGCTGATCGGCGAAGCCGACGCGATCGTGCACGATTATTTGGTGCCGGCGGAGATCGTCGCGCTCGCGCGGCCTGACGCCGAGCGCGTTTTTGTCGGCAAAAAAGGCGGCGGCTTCTGCTGCCCGCAACGGGACATCGAAGGCACGCTCATTCGGCTCGCGCGCGAAGGAAAAACGGTCGTGCGGCTCAAAGGCGGCGACCCCTTTGTCTTCGGTCGCGGCGGCGAAGAAGCCGAAGCGCTCGCAGAAGCGGGCATCGCTTTCGAGATCGTCCCGGGCGTGACTTCGGCGCTCGGCGCGGCCGCGTATGCCGGCGTGCCGCTCACGCATCGCGCACATAGTTCGGCGGTCGTTTTTCTCACGGGCCACGAAGATCCGAACAAGCCCGACTCGGCGATCCGCTGGGAGGATTATGGCCGCATCGGCGCCACGCTGTGCATTTACATGGGGATGAAAAATCTGGAGACGATCACGCGCCGGCTGCAGGCCGGCGGGCTCGCTCCCGAGACGCCTGTCCTGGTGGTTCAATCCGCCACCACGGGTGCGCATCGCCAGATGCTCTCCACCGCAGCGAAGGTTGCGCTCGAGTCCGAACACGCGGGCTTCGGCGCGCCGGCGATCGTCGTGATTGGCGGCGTCGCTTCGCTCGCTTCCAAACTTTCCTGGTTCGAACCGGCGGTCTCCGCCCTTTCGCCCGTCGCTTCCGAGTCATGATCGCCGCCCTCATCGACAATGGTTCGCTCGAGCCCGCCGCGCATCGCAATCTGCGCGCGCTCGCCGCGGCGTTGTCGGGCCGCACGGGCGTCGAGGTGCGCGCGGTGTCGTGGAAGCACAGCGATCGCATCGCGCCGGAATCGCTCGGCGGCGTACCCGCGGCGACGCTCGCGCCGTGGCTCCGGGACCGGCTCGCGGCCGGCGAGCGCGATTTCGTTTTCTTGCCGTTTTTCGTCAGCGCGCAAGGCGCCATCGGCTCGTGGCTCCGGCGCGATTTGGAAGCGCTGCAACATGAACTCGGCGGGTTCCGCTTCGCCTTCACCGCGGGCCTGGCGACGCATGGCACCCTGGTGCGCATTGCTCGCGAACGAATCCGCGAAACGATCGCCGCCGCCCATCTCACGCGACCGCGCGTGGTCGTCGTGGATCATGGCGGGCCTTCCTCCGCCTCGGCTCAGTTGCGGGACCGCGTGGCGGCCGAGCTCGTCGCCGAGTTGGGCGGCGAGATCGGGGCTTTGACCCCCGCGTCGCTCGAGGGCGCGGAGCACGCGCATAATCGCCCGCTGTTCGTCGACGTTCTCGCCTCGGCCGATTTCAACCACGGCGACGTGGTGATCGCGCCGCTGTTTCTCGCGCCGGGCCGGCACGCGGGCCCGCATGGCGATTTGGCGCAAATCGCGATCGCGGCGGAGGACCGCGGCGCCGCGGCGAGTCCGCCCGGGCGCACGCCCCTGCGCTGCCACTTTACCGCGCTCATCGGCACGCATCCGCTCGTCGTCGACGTGCTGGCCGAAGCGCTGACCCAGACCCTTTCCACCTTCCACGCTGCCGCATGAGCATCCCGACCGACATGTCCCCCATTCCCGAAAAGCCGCTGCACAAAAACGAGCAGCTGAAAGCCGAGAGCAATTGGCTGCGGGGAAATATCCTGCGCGACCTCGCCGATCCGTCCACCGGCACAATCACCGAGGAGAGCAATCAGCTCACGAAGTTCCACGGCATTTATGGCCAGGACGACCGCGACCTGCGCAATCAGCGCCGCAAGGAAGGCAAAGAAAAAGCCTTCATCTTCATGGCGCGCGTCCGCGTGCCCGGCGGCGTTTGCCAGCCGAACCAATGGCTCGTGCTCGACCAGCTCGCCGACACGCATGGCAATGGCACGCTCAAGCTCACGACGCGGCAGGCGTTCCAATTCCACGGGGTCGTGAAGAGCAATCTCAAGCCGCTGATCAAGCAGATCAACGTGGCGGCAAAGCTGAACACGATCGCGGCCTGCGGTGACATCAACCGCAACGTGATGTGCAATCCGAACCCGGATCAGTCCTCGCTGCATGCCGAGGTCTGGCGCGTCACGCAGGCCTTGAGCGACCACCTGCTCCCGCGCACCCGCGCCTACTACGAGCTGTGGGTGGCCGACGAGCTGGTCAGCGGCGGCGAGCCCGAAAACGAGCCCATCTACGGGAAGACGTACTTGCCGCGCAAATTCAAGATCGCAGTCGCGGTCCCGCCGAGCAACGACGTCGACATCTACGGCAACGACCTCGGGTTCATCGCGATCACCGACGAAACGGGCAAGCTCGCCGGGTTCAACGTGCTCGTGGGCGGCGGCATGGGCATGTCGCACAATCAGCTGGAAACGTATCCGCGCGTGGCGGACATCATGGGCTTCTGCACGGTCGACCAAGTCGTCGACGTCGCGGAGAAGGTGGTGCTCGTGCAACGCGATTACGGCGATCGCACGGATCGCAAGCACGCGCGGCTGAAGTACACCGTCGACGACCGGGGCCTCGGCTGGTTCCGCGACGAAGTGGAGAAACGGCTCGGCTACCGGCTGGGCACGCCGCGCCGCTTCGAGTTCGCCCATTCGGGCGATCGTTACGGCTGGACGGAGCTCGAGAACGGCAACGCCCACTACACGCTGTTCATCCAGAGCGGCCGCGTGAAGGACACCGCGGATTACAAGCTCAAGACCGGCCTGCGCGAGATCGCCAAGGTGCACAAGGGCGACCTGCGCCTCACCGCCAATCAGAACCTCATCATCGGCAACGTCGCCCCGGCCCACCGGGCGCGGATCGAGCAATTGCTGCGCGAGTACAAACTGGATACGGCGAACCATGCGACCGGGCTCAAGCTGAACGCCATGTCGTGCGTGGCGTTGCCCACGTGCGGGCTGGCGCTCGCCGAAAGCGAACGCCTGCTCCCCGAACTCGTGGCCAATTTCGAAAAGGAACTCGAAGCCGCCGGCCTGCGCGACGACGCGATCACCCTGCGCATCACCGGCTGCCCCAACGGCTGCGGCCGTCCGTTCCTCGGCGAAATCGGGCTCATCGGCAAAGCGCCTGGGAAGTACAATTTATACCTCGGCGCCGCCTTCAACGGCTCGCGGATGAACGTGCTCTACAAGTCGTCGGTGCCGACCGCCGAGTTGCTGCCTTTGCTGCGACCGATGTTTGTCGATTACGCGAAGAATCGCACGCCGGGCGAGCACTTCGGCGATTTCGTTCTCCGCCAGGGCTACGTGAAGCAAACGCACACGCCGCACGATTTCCACGAGCAGAAGAACGTCACGGTCGCGGAACAGATCTAGCGGTCGACCGCGTTATCGTTAACGAGGGCATGTCATCGTAGCGGAAGCCGTGAGGCTTTCGTCCGAGGCGCTCACGCGTGCCGGTACGAACCCGCTTGCGGCCGCCTTCCGGCTGCCAGTTTGCCATTTCTCGGCGCCATCCAGGATCACCTCTCACGGCGATCCCCGTTATGGCGGCCTCGCCCCAGGGGCCGGTAGGCACTCACCTACTCGCCGCTCGAATGCGCCCTCGGCATACTGCGCTCCGCCCTCGCCAATCACTATATAGAGTAGAAAAAGAGGGCGGGCCGCCTACCCCTAAGCGGCCCGCCCATTGCTTTCTTACTTACCCCAATTCTCCACCGCTATGCGGAGGAGAAAATCGAAAATTGATGTGCGGTAAGAAAGCATCGCGGCGGCATAGTTCCAGTGGAAGCCGCAGAAATCTTAACGGTTTTTCCGCGGCGTCCGTTCCTCTTGGAAGACGCCCGGTTCTGCGAAGAAAAAAATCATTCTGCCGACGACGGCGCCACGGGCTTTTTCGGTCGCGGCTCGACCCACAAGCGCACGAGCAGCTCCGCGAGATTTTTCATGCTGGTCCGCTGTAGTCCCTCCGCTTGCGCCGCCTCTTTAAAGGGCGCCGCGACCGCGCTGCGTTCCCGATAATAATGCCATAGTTCGGGTTCTATTTGGGCCACGGCCGCGTGGTCGTCGCGGTTGCAACGGCAAATACTTTGAACTTTGCCGACCCAGAATTGTCGCTCCTCAGGGTGACCTTGCAAATAATCGAACACCCGTTGTTCACACCGGTTGAGGCTCATGCGCGCAACGTGCGTGCGGGCCTCGCAAAAACAACAGCAAACCGACCGCCTACGGCGAAGTTGCATTTAAATTGGCCCCATGATTAACCTTCCCCCACCAACCCCTCCCCGATCTATGTGGCAGAAATTCAAAGAACAAATCCCCGCTGTCATCCTGACCGCTCTGCTCGTGATCGGCGGCGCGTTCTGGCTGCACCAGCAGACCGTCAACGAGATGAGCGCCAAGCAGCAGGCCGAGCTGGCCCCGCTGCGTGAAACGAACGATTACCTCAAGGCCGCCTCCGAAGAAAACCGCCGCCAGATCGAGGCGACCAACAAGTTGCTGAAGGACGCGATTTCCAAGCGCGAAGCGGATGTTTTCCGCAGCGACGAAGAAGTCCAAAAGATGAATACGGAGCGCATGGACCAGCTGGCCGCGGCCATCGCCCAAAAGATCCAGCCGTACAATCCGCTGCCGAAAACGCCGGAGGAAGCGGAGCGGATGCAAAACGAGCAGGTCGACAAGGTCTCCACCCGCATGACCGAGCGGATCCAGCCGATCCTCTCCGAAATGGCCAAGGATCAGCACCTCACGCGCGACTCCATCGCTCAATATAGCCAGCGCATCTCCGACCAGGTCGGCAATGTGCTGACGAACGAGATGAATCGGAATCAGCAGCTGAATAACAATCTGCAACAGACCCAGGCCGCCGCGCAGGAAGCACTGAAGCTGTCGCACGAGATCACCGCGCTTTATCTCAGCTCGTTTAAAGACCAGGGCCTGATCACCCGTCTGCTTTCCCTGCCGGCCAATGTGGTGAAAGACGCCGCGAGCTTGAGCATCGTCTCGAGCAGCGAACGCAAGAAGCGCGAAGCTGAACTGCTCGGTCGGATGAGCGAAATCGAAAAGCGGCTGACGGAGCTCCAGGGTCAAAACCCGCAAGCGACGCCCACCGCCCCGGCCGCGGCCGCACCGGCGCCCACGCCCACCCCCACCGCGCATCCGCAGCGCCCGGCGCCCGAAGCGCAGCAGACCACGATGCGGTAAGCGTCTTCCCGGCGAACCATTTCAAAGCCACGCGATGACCTCGCGTGGCTTTTTTGTGGGCCGGCCCGGAGCTATGAGCGCGGGTGAGCGCGGGTGATTTTGGATTTTCGATTCGGGATTTTGGATTTCCGATCTCGGATCTCGGAAATCCCCCGCCACTCATGCGCGAGCGGACCGGTCTTATTTTGGATTCTGCGAAGGTCGCGGCGGTCGTCCCGACCGCCATTTGGAGAACGTGGCGGTCAGGGACGACCGCCGCTACCCCATGGCTATCGCGGATCGCCTCCCGCACTACGGCCGCGGATCGGTCAATTGCGCGTGACCCGAAATCGAAAACCGGCCGGCGACGATCGTGCCGTTGGCTCGGCTCGCACCGCTGAGGTCGACGGGGCTCGTCGGCGCCGTCACATTGGCGTTCAACTCGCCGGAGCCATCGAGGACCAAGCCGCCCGACGCAATTCGCAGCGAGAGCCAATCGACGCGATCGACCGCGCCGATCGTGCCCGAGCACCGGACGCCGTGCGCAACCGTCAGCGTCACGGGACCGACGACGACCAACCGCCCGCCGTTCAGCCGCAGCGATTGCAGGTCATACGACACCGGCTGCGAGCTGCCCGCGATGCCGAGGATAATCGTCGCACCGTCGACCTCCACATCGCCATACCCGCCGGGCGGCATGACGAGTTGGCCGTAACCGCTGCTCACGGCGACATCGCGCACGGTGGCCCAATCGCCGATGGTCGATCGCGAGGTCGTGAGCCGCACGTCGCGCGTCCCACCCGGCGCGGCCGGCAGGGCAACCGTTGGAAAGACGACGGCATTCACGCGGCGCACCACGTAGCGGAGCAAGGCATTGCCGCGCAGCGCCACCTCGTAGGCCGACGGTGCGGTCGCTCCGGTGGCGTCTTGCACGCCGACAAGCATCGCGTGCCCACCCCGAGTGACTTCGGGCAGCCCAGGCACCAACAAATCGCCGGTCATCGTTGCCCCGCCGCCGAGGTCGATGTCTTCTCCGGTGGCGACCTGCATCGAACCGTCGACCTCGCTGGCCACCGACGGCGCGTGGCGCACCAGTACCGTCGCCGAAATCACGAGCGTCGCCGCCACGGTGCCGACATAATTCGAATCGGCGATGCTCGCGCCGATGGCATAGCTTCCGGGCAGGGTTGGAGCGGTCGCGCCCCCGTAGTTCACGACGACGCCGAGCCCGGACGGCTGGGTGGTCGCGTTCACCGTGCGCGGCGTGCCATCGTAACGTTGTTGCAGCGGCGCGAGCATGATCGTCGCGTTTGCCGGCAAGATCCGCAACGCCCCGTCCGCCGCGCCGATGTAGTTGCGCGTATCGACGACGCCATGGACCGCGTATGTGCCGGCGTTCGTCGGCGCCGTCGAATTGCCATTATACGCGAGGGTCACGGCGAGGCCGTTCGGCTCGGTCGTCGCAACCGCTGTTTTCGGCGTGCCATCGTAAACCTGCGTGAGACCGGAGAGCGTGACCTGCGCGACGGCGCGCGCGATTTCCAATGTTCCTGTCGCCGAGCCGGTATAATTCTCATCGGCGATGGCGGCGCTCACGGTGTAAGTGCCGGCATCGACCGGCGCCGTCGGGCTGCCGTCGTACGTGAGGTCGACCGGCAGCCCCGCGGGCACCGTCGTCGCGGTCGCCACTTTCGCGGTGCCGTCGTACACGACGTTCAGCCCCGTCAGCGCAACCGACGCGACGGCTTGGTTGACGAGGAGAACCGCCGTGTCGCTCGTCACTGTGCCCACGCTATTCGTCACCGTCACCGAATAA
Source organism: uncultured Opitutus sp. (assembly GCA_966252355.1). GTDB lineage: Bacteria > Verrucomicrobiota > Verrucomicrobiia > Opitutales > Opitutaceae > ER46. The sequence goes on from CBINOT010000126.1 coordinate 13,494, forward strand.
CCGCCGGCCGCCGACGTCAGGACATTCGAGAGCGTGAGCGTGGCGGAGGTCTGCCCGCTGAGCGGGGCACCATCTTTGCGCCATTGCAGGGCGAGCGGCGCGGTGCCGGAAGCGACGACGCTGAAACTCACGGTGTCGCCGACGGTCGCCGTTTGCGATGGAGGCGCCGTGACCGACGGCGGGACGAGCACCGTCAGATGCGCGACGTCGCTCGTCGCCGAGCCGACCAGATTGGTAATGACGACCGAATAGTCCGCGCCGTCGTCGGGGGCCACCGTCGCGATCGAGAGTGTGTCGCCGGTTGCGCCGGCCATCGCGACGCCGTTCTTGCGCCAGGCGTAGGCCAATGGCGCCGTGCCGGTGGCCGCCACGGTGAAGGCCACCGACGTCCCCGCGACCGCCGTTTGGGACTGCGGCTGCTGCGTGATCTCGGGCGGCGATGCCGGCTCGGCGTAGATCGTCTTCAGCCAGTTTTCCTTGCTCCAGGTGAGAGCTCCGGCCCCGGCCCCAATGGCGAGCATCTGCGGCAGAGCGTCCGGATCGTCGGCATGGTAGCTATACGGCAGCGCGCTGAATCCGCTCCACGAGAACGGAATCGTCGGCGCTTGGAAAGGACCCATCGGGCTGCCCGCGTCCGTGCTGTTGCCGCGTACGCTGACGACCGTGCCATCGGCGTTATGGAACACATAGCGCGAATCGACGGCCATGATTTTACCCGTGTAGATCGCGTTCGACGGGTCGGTCTGATTGTTGCGCAACGGCCAGAGACAATCGACATAGGTCGAGTTCTCCAGCAGCACGGCCCCGCCTTCGGTCGAGATGCAACCGTTGATCGGCGGATTGAAACTGTAGGTGTTGTTGAGCGTGTTGCGCAGCGACGTCGTCAACGCCGCGGCGCGCGCATCCCGCAGGCGCTTCGCCACGAGGACTGCCGAGTCGTCGACGTAGAGATTGTAATTGTGCACGTTGCCCGCCCGCAGCCGCGGCACGCACCGGTCCCAGACGTTCGCGAACCATTGATGATGGAACGTCGCCGACAACGTCGCGTTCTCCGCATCCAGCGAATTCGAGCCGAGCAAGTGCCCCTTGTCGTGGCCTTGGACGATCGCGACGATGTCCTCGACGCTGAATCCATTCGTGCGAAGAAAATTGTAGAACGGATAGGCCGGGCGATTCGCCTCCAGCGCGGCGATTTGGCGGCGCACGAAGCTATTGGCATTCGTGGCGCCGTCGTCGCCGAGGTAACGGCACCACGACAGCGTCACGTACTGCGTGCCGGCCTTCATGTCGACGATGCCGTCGTAAGCTTTCGTGAACGTGCAGTGGTCGATCCAAATATTCCTGGCATCGCTGCCGTTCGACAGGGTGACAAAGTCCCAATCGTTGCTGTCGTAGTTGCCCTTCGTCGCCTCGTCCCACTCCCACAGCTCGTCGAACTTCAAATTGCGCAGGATGATGTTCGAGGTCCCCTTGATGTTGAAGGTGGCATGCCGGATCGTCGCGCCATTCGCGGAAAAAATCGTCAGGCCGCTCTTCGGCTTGATGTCGATCAAGCTGACGCCCGTGGCGATGAGCACGGGATGGAGCTTGGGCGCCGCGTGCGAGCGGAACGGGTTGCTCGCGAGCGATTGCACGTTCGCGCCGATTTCGTTCCAGCCGAGATCCAGGTCGTTCACGATCTCGATGACTTTCACCGCGCCGGCGTTTTTAGCGGCGGCGATCAAGGCGTTCGCGAATTCGAGCGGCGTGCTCACCTTGACGTAAGCCGGATCGGTTTCGGGAATGACGCCGCCGCCGGTCGTGCCGGCACCCACGGTGGCGAAACCGGCGAGATTGTAACGCGAGAGCGGCGACGGCACCGCGACCGTCAGCACGGCCGCGGAACTGCTCACACTGCCAAGCGAATTGGCGACGACCACGGCATAGCTGCCGGCATCGGTCAATTGGACGTTATCGAGCGTCAAGGTCGCGTTCGTTGCGCCTGGCAAATTCGTCCCGTCTTTTTGCCACTGATACGTCGGCGCCGGACTTCCGCCCGCCGCGACGCTGAACGCGACATTGCTGCCCACGGTCGTCGCAAGGCCGAGCGGTTGGGCCGTGATCGACGGCGGCGTAGTGACGGAAAGCGTCGCCCCGGCACTCGTGACCGTACCGGCGGCGTTGCTCACCGTGACGGTATAGCTGCCGGCCGCCGACGCTTGCACGTTCGTGAGCGTCAACACGGAGTCTGTCGCGCCGGCGAGCGTGCCGCCGTTCTTGCGCCATTGATACGCGACCGGGGCGGTGCCGGTGGCAGTCACGCCGAAGCTCGCCGTGTCGCCGAGGTTCACGGTTTGCGACGCGGGCGGCACGGTGATCGCCGGCGGATCGATGACCACCGTGGTCACGGTCAAGGTCGCGGTGGCGCTCGGCGTGCTGCCGACACTGTTGGTGGCGACGACGGCGTAATCTCCCGCGTCGGACGTTTGCACATTCGTCAACGCGAGCGCCGTTCCCGTGGCTCCTGCGATGTCCGTGCCATTCTTTTTCCACTGATAAGTCGGCGCCGGAGTTCCGCTCGCGGCGGCGGTAAACGTCACGCTGCCGCCGACGTTGGCCGATTGGCTCGCGGGCTGCGTGGTGAAGCTCGGCGCGGTGGGAGGCACGCCGCCGCCGCTGAGGAACACGCGAACGCGCTTCAGCGTCACCGTTCCGGCCGGAAACTCGTTCGTTTGGGCGTAGAGAACGACCGAGTCGAACGCGCTCAGCACGCCGGCGGCATTGGTGTCGTTGCCCGAAAGCGAATGCAGCGTCGTGAGCCCGTCCGCCGTCTTGACGGAGTACGTGATCGCGGCCGTGGCGCCGTTGTTCGCGACGGTGACGGTCGCGACATACGTCGTGTTCGCCGCGGCTACGGGGGTCGTCCCGCTCGCGGTGGCGAGCGTCGACCAGTCGCCCGACGTCGACATCAACGCGGTCGAACGCGTCGCGGCATTGCGCCGGCGCAGCGTAATGGCCGAGCCCGATGTGCTCCCGAGGCCGCCGGTTTTGGAGCCGTAACCATCGTAATTCGTGAACGCCGCGTTGCTCGTGCCCGAAAAATCGGCCGCAACTCGCGCGCCGCTGGAGTTACACAACGCGATGTTGAAGCCATTGGTGACCGACGCCGGCGTCACGTCCGACACGAACGTGATTTCGAGCGCGATCGATTGCCCAACCGAAACCGTGGCCGGAGCGCCCGAGGCCGTGAAATACCCGACGAGCAACCGGCTGGCTGTGTTGTTGAGTTGCAAGCCCGCGACACTGGTCGCGGACGTGAGCCCGGAACCGGTGTTGGCGAGCCAATTGACGGAAACCGGTGGCGTCTGCCCCGTGCGATTGCCATCGACGAAGACGTCGTCGACCAAGGTCGTTTGCGCGGCGGCGCGCAATCCGAGCAGAGTGGCGAAAACAAAGGCACGAACGACGTGCCGGGCGGCGGAAGCAGCGCGCATGATGACGAGGGTTGGGGGTGAGCGGTCTGGCACGTGGCGACGTCCAGCCGATACCCTACACGGACACGTGTCCGTGTCCCCCGTCAACTTGATTCCGGCGCGCGAGACTCGTCGCGGCGGGAGCTCGCGCGCGGACCGGGCTTATTTTGGATTTTGGATTCGGGATTTTGGATTGTCTGCTCTGGCGTGGCGATTGACGCCGCGCGACGGACCCGCGCGCGCGGATGCCTGGCCGATCCGAATCGAGAGAACGAGAAAGAGAAAGATTACGAGAACGCCCTTAATCAGCCGCTCGAATTCAGAGAGGGCCGCGGCTTGCCCGCGGCCGTCGACGAGCTCGGGTCAGGGTGTTATCCGCTGCGACTGCTCGATGCGGCTGAGCTGGTGCTGGGCGAAGTTTTGCACGCGCTCGTGCGTCGACATCCGCAGGGATGGCGGAAACACGCTCACCAGATTGAGGCTATGTTTAGCGTCCATCGCCTTCGCTTGGTCGGACGTGATGACGCTTTTTGCGTACATCAGCGCCTCGACGAAATTTCGATCGGACACGTCCGGCCGTCCGATCATTGCATGCGCCTCGTGTAAATACGCGCGCGAGATCCGGATTAGCATCTGCGTATGTTTTAGATCCTGCGGCCGGTCCGTTTTGATTTCGGCGAGGTTGGCGAGCTTCGCCTTTAGCAACACCAGGGGATCGGAAATCCGGTAAACCTCGCCTTCGCGCAAGGTGACAAGCGCGTCGCGGGCCAGGTCCGCGTCCGTCAAGCCGCGGATCGTGCATAGCACCTCGATCTTGAGCGGCTGCGGGTTTTCCGGCGTAACGGGTTTGCTGAGGTAGGCGACGGCAATTTGCCGCACGTCCTCGAAGAAGGTGCATTCCCAACCGCTGCGGTTGCGCAGGGTTTCGGCGAGCGCGCGGTCGCCGTAGATATCGGCGTCTTTGCTCGTAAAGGGCTCGAACGAACTGAGCGAGGGCTCTGCCCCGCGATAGATCTCGGCCCAAATGTTG
>CBINOT010000127.1:0-17797 GCA_966252355.1 uncultured Opitutus sp.
GGCCTGCGCGAGCGCCGCGGCTGACGATCGCTTGCAAGCCGTGCGTGACGGCCGCCGCGAGACCCGGCACGAGAGTCAGATCCTGCCCCCACAGCTCGGGCCGTCGCAGCGTTTGGCAGACGAAAGACGGAAGATCGCCGGTGCGGTTCGCTTTGCGCCAAGCCTCGGCGAAATACGCGAGCACCGCCGCATCGTCGCGAATCGAGTAACTCCCTTTCTCGCGCCGGCCGCGAAGCTCGTTGGCCGTCAATGCTTCGCCGCGATAGAACGCCATCAACCCGGCGAGCGAAAATGCGAGCGTGGGCGGCACGGCGCCGCGCGCCGCTTGGTAATCGAGCAGCGACGGCAGCACGCGAACTTTCCATTTCGAAACCGAATTCAACGCGATCGACAGCAATTCGTGACGCACGAACGGGTTCCGGAACCGCTCGAGGACCGACTCGGCATACGCCCGCTTCTCCGCATCAGGCAACGCGACGGTTGGCAGGATTTCGTCGAAGACCGCGCGGCGAAGCAAACCGCCGAAGACCGGGTCCTCGACCATTTCGCGGACCGTGTCCAAGCCGGCCAAGAACGCGGCGAGCACGCTCGAGGTGTGCGCACCGTTCAAGACGCGGACTTTCCGCGTCCGGTAAGGCGTGAGATCGTCCGTCCAAACCACGTTGAGCCCGGCCTTGGCCAAGGGCAGTTCGTCGGCCAAATGTTTCGGTCCCTCGATGACCCAGAGGTGGAAGTATTCGGCGGCGACGATCAGTTTGTCCTCGTAGCCCAGCTCGGTGCGGAGCTGCTCGGCCTCGGCGCTGGGGTATCCCGGGACGATGCGATCGACGAGCGTGTTCAGGAAGTAGTTCGCGTCTCGAACCCAGGTCGCAAACCCGCCCGGCAGCGCCCAATTCCGGGCGTGCTCGAGTACGATCTTTCGCAGGTTGTCGCCGTTGCGATCGATCAATTCGCAAGGAAGAAAGACGAGGCCCTTCTTGGGATCGCCATGCACCGCGACATAACGTTCGTAGAGCAAGGCGGCGATCTTCGCCGGGAAGCTTTCCGGGCAGATGCCGTGCGCGCTCGCTTCCGGCACATAGGCGATCCCCGCTTCGGTCGTGTTCGAAACGACAAAACGAACGTCGCGGCCGCGGAAGGCGCGCACGAGCTCCGACCACTGCTCGTACGGATTCACGGCGCGACGCGTGGCGGTGATGATCCGGCGCGCCTCGACGACTTTCCCGTTTTCGACGCCGCGCATCAGCAGCGTGTAGACGCCGTCCTGCGCGTTCAGCGCGCCCGCCATGCCTTGGCGAATCGGCTGTGCCACGAGCACATGGCCGCGAAAGAGCTGCTGGGCATTTGCCTCGTCGATCATCCAGTCCGCGAAGCCGCGGAGGAAGTTGCCTTCGCCGAACTGCACGACGCGCTCCGGGTAATCTTCCGCCGGTCCGCGCACGACGCACGGTGCAAGCTGCTTCTGGGCTCGGAGGTAACTGCGACTAAGTGACGTGCTCATTGGTTTTATCGAACACGCACCTTACCCGTTGCGACGTGAAACCGACGACGACGATACGCGCCGCATAAGACGAATTTCACCCCAGCAGCACCGCCCGAAAGCGCGGCTAAATTCGGCCTCGCCGATGAGATATTGCCAAGAAACGCGGAGCCATCCGCGGTGCGAACGCGACCCGGTCCCTTGGCGATGGGTCCGATTTACACGAGGGCGAGTTGGAACTTGTTCATGAAGGGCGAAAGTGGCCGTCGTCGCGCAGTCGACCCCACAACGAATGATCGAACAAACCGTGCAGCGCACCCTTCCTGCCCCGAAAGCTCTCCGGAACCGAGTCCCGTCGAAGTCGAACGCAAGCGCCTCGACTTACATCGCTCGGCGCCACCCTCATGCGGGGACGTCGGCGCTCGGCACTTCCTTCCGTCGCACCCGCTCGCGGTAGAAGAGATACAATCCCGATGACGTCACGATGAGGCTGCCGACAATCGTCCAGCGGTCGGGAAATTCTCCGAAGACCGTGAACCCGATCGACACGGCACCGATGAGCTGAGTGTAATAAAACGGCGCCAACGCCGAGGCCGGGGCGCGGCGATGCGCAAGAATCAACAGCCAATGCGCCAACGCGCCGAGTATCCCGAGCACCATCAGCACCGTCCACACACTGGCGCCCGGCGGCTGGCGCCAGGTAAAGGGTAGCGTCGGCAGCATGACGATGGTGCCGACCAGGCCGGTGTAGAACATCGTCGTCTCCGGCTGGTCATGCGCCGCGAGCTTGCGCGTTAAAATCGAATAGAGCGCATTGGCCAAGGCGGCGGTCGCGGCCAAAAAAGTCGCAACATGAAACCCGCCGCCGAACGGACGCGTGACGACCAGCACGCCAAAGAATCCCACGCAGACCGCGATCAACCGGCGCGGGCCGATCTTTTCACCGAGCAGAGGGCCGGCCAATAGGGCCACGATGAGCGGTGCGGCGAAGGTAATCGACGTGAGTTTCGTCAGCGGCATGAACCGCACGGCCGTCCAACCGGATAAGGTCGCGCCGACGAGACAAAGGGCGCGCGCGCCTTGCAGCCAAGGCTTGCGCGTGCGCAACACCCCCGCGCGCGTCCACGGATTGATGAACAATCCGACGACGACGAAGCTCAACACGTAGCGAACCGCGATCGTCTGCAGCGGATTGATCGAGCGTCCGAGCCATTTGGCGGATGCATCCATGCACGCGAAGCAGGACACCGCGCCAACGATCAACAGGATGCCGGCGATCGGGCTCGGCGGAGGAACGGCCGGCGAGGTGGCAGCGGAAGTCGCGCGCGTTGCGAACATGAAACGCGGACGATAGGCCAGCGAAGCCCACTCGGCAATGGCAGGACAGGTTGTCGCGCGCATGGCTCCGATGGCGCCCAACGGGTCTATAGGGCATGCCTGTCGCTACGAAACCAAAGGCAAAAGCGCAGCCCCTCACGGCCGGCGCACCGCTCACCAATGCCGACATCGCGCATCAGCTGCGCAGCTTGGCGCAACTGCTGGCGGCGCAGGGGGAAAATCCGTTCAAGATCAAAGCGTATCGCCGCGCGGCCGAAACGATCCAAGCGCTGCCCGACAGTATCGACAGCCTGGTGCGTCAAGAGGCTGACTTGACGACGTACTCCGGCATCGGCACCGGCATCGCCGGCGCAATTCGTGAGATTGTCGTGAGCGGCAATCTGCGGAAGCTCGAAAAGCTGCGCGCGGAAGTGTCACCGGAGCTTGCCGCGCTCAACGAGTTTCCGCGGCTCGATCCGAAGCGCGTGCAACAAATCTATCGGAAGCTCGGCATCTCCTCCGTGACGGCGCTGAAAGAGAAACTCGAATCGGGGGAAATCGCGGCGAAGCTGGGACCGCGGATCGAACACCACGTGCGGCAAGCGCTCGTCACCAGCCAGGAGCTGCTGTTGTTCGACGTCGACGAAATTGTGCCGGCAATTGAAGACTATCTTCGCAGCCGCGCCGGAGTGCGTCGCGTCGAAGCGGCTGGCGAATATCGCCGCCGCGTCGAAACGATTCGGGAGCTGACGTTCGTCGTCGAGACCGACGATTTTCCCGCCGCGGTTGCCGCGATGGACAAATATGGCGGCCGTTCCGAGCGGGTCAGCGCCGACGAAAATCGCGCGACGTTCCGGCTCCCCATCGGCCTGCTTGTCACGCTCGAACTCGCGCCCGCAGCGCGCTGGGGCCTGGCCGTGATGGTTGCAACGGGCGCGGAGGCACATCTGGCTGCGCTCGAAGCGGCGGGGCACGACGTGGCCGCGCTCGCCCGTTCGCGCACCCGATTTTCCACCGAGCGCGCGGTGTACCAAAAGCTCGGGCTGCAATACATCCCGGCGGAGCTGCGCGAAGGGCGCGACGAAGTGGAACGAGCCGCCAAGAAGCGTTTGCCTCGGCTGGTCGCCGTCGGGGACATCCGCGGCGATCTGCACATGCACACCACGGCAAGCGACGGCGCGCACACGATCGAGCAGATGGCGGCGACCGCGCGCGAGCGAGGCTACGACTACATCGGAATCGCCGATCATTCGCAGAGCTTGAAGATCGCCGGCGGATTATCGGAAGACGACCTGTGGAAACACATTCGGCGCATCGACAAGGTGAACGCGAAGCTGCGCGGCATTCGCGTGCTCAAATCCGCGGAGGTCGATATTCGCGTCGATGGAACGCTGGACTACCCCGACGAGCTGCTGCGCGAGCTCGATTACACCGTCTGCTCGATTCATTCGCGCTTCGGGCTCGGCAAAAAGGAGCAGACCGAACGAATTCTGCGCGCGATGGACAATCCGTATTTCACGATCCTCGGCCACGCGACGGGACGCCTGCTGCTGCGGCGGCCTGGGTATCAATTGGAAATCGAGCGTATCATCGACCATGCGCGGGCACGGGGCTGCTTTTTCGAGATCAATGCCAGCCCCGATCGGCTCGACCTCTCCGCCGAGCATGCGCGTCTGGCGCACGAGGCAGGTCTGACGATCGCCGTGAACACGGACGCGCACAGCACGCACGAGCTCGACTTCATGCGTTGCGGCATCGATCAGGCGCGGCGTGCGGGATTGTCGGCCAAGGACGTGCTCAATTGCCTCGCGTGGCCGCAGCTGAAGAAAGCGTTCGCGAAGCATTGACGCCATCGCGCGCCTTGCCGGGCGCGGGAGAATCAATGAGGATGCGCTCATGGATCCTGTTGCACTGCGCGATCTGTTGATTCGCTGGGCCGAGATCAATTCGGGGAGCACGAATTTCCCGGGACTCGAACGCATGCGCGCGGCGCTGGCGGCGGAGTTCGGCGCCCTGCCGCATGCCACCGTGGAGAGCGTACCGCTCGAAGGAACCGCCGCGAAGATGTTGCGCATAGCGATTCGGCCGGCGGCGAAAACGCAGCTTTTACTCAGCGGGCATTACGACACCGTTTACGGCGCGCATCATAGCTTCCAGCGCTGCACGATCGTCGACGAAGCGACGCTGCGCGGCCCGGGCGTGGCGGACATGAAGGGCGGACTCGTGGTCATGCTGGCGGCGTTGCGCGCGTTCGCGAAGAGTCCGCGTGCCGATCAACTCGGGTTCGACATCCTGCTCACGCCGGACGAAGAAACGGGCTCGGTCGCCAGCCGTACGATATTGGAAGAGGCGGCGGCATCGCGCCAGCACGCGTTTGCGCTGATCTTCGAGCCCTCGCGGCCGAACGGCGATCTGGTGCGCGCTCGCAAGGGCACGGGTGTATTCACGGTAACTTGCCACGGCCGCGCGGCACATGCCGGTCGGGACCCGAACGCAGGACGCAACGCGATTCTCGCGCTCGCGGAATACTTGCCCGACGTCGCTGAGCTCGGCCGGGATCTCGAGGGCGTGAGCGTGAACGTCGGCAACATTCGCGGCGGAGGAGCGGTCAACATCGTGCCCGATTTTGCGGAGGCACAGATCAACATCCGCACGTCCCGGCTCGCGCAAGAGTCGGAAATCATCGAATGCCTTCACGAGCTCGCCGAGCCGATCAATCAGCGGGAAGGTTATCGGCTGATGGTAACCGGTAGTTTCAATCGCCCGCCCAAAGAAGTTTCGCCGTTCGAAGAGCGCTCGTTCGCATGGTGGCAGCAATGCGCGCATGAGGTCGGCGTCAAATTGTCATGGCAAGACGTCGGGGGCGGCAGTGACGGCAATCTGCTCGCCGCGGCCGGGCTGCCGACGCTCGACGGGCTGGGACCGGTTGGCGACCATTTGCATAGCAACGAAGAGTTCATCCGCCTGCCGACGCTCGTCGAACGGGCAAACGTCGCGGTCCGCTTCTTCGAGCGGTTGAGCAGCGGCGAGATCGATCTGCCCAAGCGAACCTGAGCTGCATGAAATCCTTCCGCCAAGAACTGTGGTTCGAAGCGTCGGAACGCCGCGCGTTCTTCAACATCACGCCGCAGGTCGAGCAATGCCTGCGCGAGAGCGGTATTCGCGAGGGGCTTTGCCTCGTCAACGCGATGCACATCACCGCCAGTGTTTTCATCAACGACGACGAGACCGGCTTGCACGCCGATTACGAGCGCTGGCTCGAAAAGCTCGCGCCGGAAAAACCGCACGCGGCGTATGACCACAATCGCACCGGCGAAGACAATGCCGATGCCCATCTCAAGCGCACCGTGATGGGCCGCGAAGTCGTGGTCGCCATCACGGCGGGCCAACTCGATTTCGGGCCGTGGGAGCAGATTTTCTACGGCGAATTCGATGGGCGGCGCCGAAAACGGGTACTCGTGAAATTGATCGGCGAGTAGTCGCGGGGCTTATCGCGCCGCGCAGGCTGGCTGCGTGGCGCAGACATGTTGCAGCAACCGACAACGCGGTCGCATTACGCGCGACAGAGATTTGACCGAGCCGCGGAACGTGCCGATGCTGTGGCCGTCGGCGTACGGCACGCCGATACGTTACCCACGTCAGCTTCAGCCATCGTCACGAAATCATGAGCAAACTTCTCGGCAAACGGGTGCTTGTCACCGCAGGCGCACAAGGCATCGGCTACGCGATCAGCCAGCATCTCCTCCGGGCCGGGTGCGAAGTGTTCGTGCACTTCTACACCAGCGCCGCGGGCGCACAGAGCCTCGCGCGCGAAGCGACGGAACTGGGCCGACGCTACGAAAACAGCATGGGAGACCTGACCGAAACCGAGCAGTGCGAGCAGGTCGTTTCCGATGCGGTGCGCTTTCTCGGCGGGCTCGACATTTTGATCAACAACGCAGGCTCGATGATCGCGCGCCGTCCATTCGGCGAAGCCGACGACGATTTCTGGGCGGAAACGATGTCTCTCAATCTCGGCAGCTTGCGCCGCGTGACCCGCGCCGCGCTGCCGCATTTGGCCGAAGCGGCGAAGGTACGGGGCGGCGCGAGCATCGTGAACCTGTCGTCGCTGGCCGCGCGCAACGGCCGCGGCACGAACTCCCTGGCTTATGCGACGGCGAAAGGCGCGGTGCTCACGTTCACCCGCGCGCTGGCCAACGAAGTCGGGCCGCTCGGCATCCGCGTCAACGCGCTCGCCCCCGGCCTCATTCTCGGCACGAAGTTCCACACGACGCATACGCCGCCCGACGCCGCGCAAGCCACGGTCGCAAGTATCCCGCTTGGCCGTCCGGGAAATGCCGATGATGTCGCCCGCGCGGCGGTATTTCTCGCCAGCGAGTTCGACGGCTTCATCAACGGCGCAACGCTCGACGTTAACGGCGGCGTGTACGGCGCCTAGACGGCATCGCGGCGACTGGGCGAGCCCGCCGCCCATGGCTTCGAGCTTACTTCGCGTCGCCGCCTAGCCGATACACTTCGCTCCCGGCGAGCAGGAACGAGCCGACGCCATAGGGCTCGGTTGAATTCGGATCGAATTTCTTCGGATCCGCTCCGATGGGTTGCACGTGATTCAGCTTGCCGTCGGCGTCGACGCACGACGTGAGAGCGGCCCAAGCGCGCAGTGCAGGCGTGAGGTAGGTCGCGCGATCGAGCAATCCGTGATTCACGCCCCAAGTGAGTCCGAAGCAATAAAACCCGCTGCCGCTTTCCTCCTGTGCGGGGTAGTTCTCCGGATCGAGCAAACTCGAACGCCAGAAACCATCGGGTTGTTGGATCACGATCAGCTTCGCCGCCATCTCCTTGAATTGCTGCTCGAACTTCCCGCGCGCGGGGTGATCGGCCGGCAAGACCTGCAGCATCCGCACGAGGCCGGCGAAGACCCACCCGTTGCCGCGAGCCCAAAAGATCTTTTTGCCGTTGGCCTCGCGCTTTTTGAAGTAGGTGCTGTCGCGGAAATACAAGTGCTCCTCTTTGTCGTACAGGTAGTCCGACGTCTGCCACCAATGCGTCACCGCGAAATCAAGATACGCGGCCTTGCCGGTCGCCTGCCACAAGCGGGCCCACGCTGGCGGCGCCATGAAGAGAGCGTCGCACCACGACCACTGCTTGTCGCGATTCTCGCCGACGAACTCGAGGTCACCCTTGACCGGGTGCTCGAGGATGTAGTCGAACCGCTCGACCGAAGGGGCGATCGTGGCGGGCTTGCGATCGCGCAGGAAGAGCTCCGCGTAGGTCTGAATCACGCAATGATCGTCGGCGTGATAGATCCGCGGGCCCGGCTTCCACTCGCTCTTCTCCCCCATCTGCTGCATTGCCTGCACAAAACGGTCGCTCTTCGAAATACCTGCGAGGGCCATCACCCCGGTATAGCCGGCACCTTGCACCCAACCGGTGGCCGGATGCTTCGCCGGATGCGTGATCTGCCAGTCGGCAACGCGTTCCATGAGCGCAAGCACATCGGCGGACGCGGGGATCGCAGGCGCGGGATCGGCGGCCCGGAGCATCGTGGATATGATCGACAAACCGATGACAGCGGAAAACAAAGAGCGCATAATGAATAAAATCGGTGGGCGCACGAACACGGGGTGCGCAGATGCTGATGTTCGATCTTCTGCCGCGACGGTCAACGTCCTAAACCCGCGCCGCCGTCGCCGGTCCGCGCCTTATCGCTTCGCCAAACGATACACTTCGACGCCGGCGAGCAAGAAACAGCCTAAGCCGTAGTCCTCGAAGTCCGGCTTCGATTCGTAGGTCGTAGGCTGGCCGTCTTTCGGTTCCTTCCCGGTACCTTGGACGAAACCGAGAAAGCCATCGGGATGCAGCGCCTCTTTGGCCATCGCGTTCCAGGCCTTGGCGATGATCGGCAGGTATTTCTCCGCCGGCAGGACGCCATTGCGCACGCCCCACGCCATCCCGAAGACAAACAAGGCAGTGCCAGACGTCTCTTTCCCGCCGAAATTCGTCGGGTCGTGCAGGCTGCAATTCCAAAAACCGTCCGGCCGCTGCACGGCAACGAGCGCCTCGGACATATCGCGCAGCATCGTCTCGTATTCGCTACGGTGGGCCGCGTCGGCGGGGAGCGCGGCGAGTGTCCGGACCATGGCTGCGATCACCCAGCCGTTGCCACGCGACCAATAACAGTTCTTGCCGTTCGGCTCCTTATAGGGCGGCACGAAATCGCTGTCGCGCCACCAGAGGCGATCGGCCGCATTGTATAGCCCGCCGCCGCCATGCTTCTTCTTTGTGTACTCGTAAAGCGCATGCGCTTTTTCCGCGTATTTCGGATCTTTCGTGATCGCGGTGAGCTTCGCGTAAACCGGCATCGCCATCTGGATGGCGTCGATCCACCACCAATCGTCGTTCCGGTCGCCGCTGACAATATAATCGATGTTCGCCTGGATATCGCGGATCCGTTCGGGTTTCGAATCGAACTGGAAGAGCTCGATATACGTCTGGCCACAGCACTGATCGTCCGCATTGCGGGTGCGAATGCCGTTGCGCAGACCCCAGCGATGGAACTCCGCCCAGCGCACGGCGTAATCCTGATACTTGGCGTCGCGGTCGATTGAATACAGCGACATCAAGCCCTCGTAATAAACGCCGCGCGTCCAGATATTGCTGGGCCGGGAGCGATTCGTGACGATCGCCTTGCCGGGATCCGGCCACTGCCGCATGAAATAGGTGTTAGCCAGGCGCATCTGCCCGAGAACGGCGTCGGGGGCGGGAAGGACATCCGCGAAGGCCGCGCACGAAATGGCAGACAGGACGAGTATGGGGGTGAACCACTTCATTGGTCGGCTTGCTTAGGACAGCGGCAAACCGCCGACGAGCAAGACGGCATTTCACACCGCCGGGAAGCGGACCGGCATCAGACCGTCCGGCAAGCGCTTTGGAGTGTTCGATTGCGGCTTCGCGCGACTGGCCGCAAAATTGACGGCTCTCGAATGAAAAACTCTGTTCGCACACGTGTCCGCATGCTCGGCTGCCTCGCGCTGGTCGCGACGTTGTTCGTTAATACCAGCTGCAATCTCGCGCCCTCCGCGTCCGAATCTCGCGCCGATCCAGCGCTCCGCGATCCGGAAAAGAACTCCGCATTGAAACCCGTGCCGCGCGACGCGGGTTGGGTGAAGCGTCACGAAGGTTTCGTGGCGGACTCAAAACGAGGCGGCATCGACGTGTTGTTTTTGGGAGATTCGATCACCGATTTCTGGCGCAGCGAGAGCTCGGAAAAGGGTGGACGGCCCGTCTGGAATCGCGAATTTGCGCCGCTGCACGCGGCGAATTTCGGCATCAGCGGCGATCGGACGCAGCACGTGCTTTGGCGGCTGGACCATGGCGAGGTCGACGGCATCGATCCGAAAGTCGTGGTCCTCATGATCGGCACCAACAACATCGGTCTCGAACGCGACAAAGTTACGCGCCGGAACACGCCGGAGCAGGCGCTTGAAGGGGTGAACGCCGTCGTACGATCGATCCGCGAGAAGCTGCCCCACGCGAAGCTACTATTGCTCGGCGTCTTTCCGCGCGGCGAAAAACCCGACGATCCGCTGCGCGCGGAAATCGGCATCATCAATCGCTCGATTTCCCGCTTGGCGGACAATCAGACGATTCGGTACCTCGACCTCACGCCGAAGTTTCTCGCTGCGGATGGCACGTTACCGAAAGAGATCATGCCGGATTTCCTGCACCCCAGTCAAAAGGGCTACGAAATCTGGGCGAGGGAAATTAAGCCGCTGCTGCTGCAGATGCTGCGGTAGCGCCCGACGTCGAAGTTACCAGCGCCGCGCAAGACCACCCCGCCCTCGCCTTTCGTCCCCTTGCAGAACTTTGCAACAGCTGTTGCAGAGTTCTGCAAAAACGACAAACCATGTTTACTTAAACATTTTGCAGCTACTTGCGGCTGCGGCTGTCCGCGAACTCAGGTGCCTGACTCGTCCCTCTGACTTTCTCCTCGGAAGTCGCCGAGGTGACACCATCTCACCGATCGCATTTGCCACGGGGCGGCATCGGCAACGGGTCGATTCGCGTCGGCATCGTCGGGTAATCGGGTTTCGCAAGGCCTGGGACGAGGTCGGAAATGTTCACCCGCGAGCGAGTCTCGAGGCTGCGATTGGCCGCGATCCCGACGAGAATCGACCAAGCGCCGGCACGCTCGTCCGCCACGCGCCAATATTTGTCCCCCGCGGGATCCGGGGCGAAAATGTCTTCAAGCATCAGCCGGTCGCCACCGCCATGATCGCCTTCCGCTGTCCATGGCGTGATATCGTAACCGGCGCCGCGGAGCGGGATCACGCGAGTCTTGACGCCATTCGCAGCAATCCCGCCCTGAATGGCTTCGGTGCCGTTAATGTAGCTTGATTCGACGATCGTGTGCTCGATCCGGCCTTTCGTGCCGTTGAACGCGACGGTGTAGCCTTCCCAGGCATTGAATGCGTTCAGGGAGTAGCTCAATGTCGCGCCGGTGTCGTAATCGACCATCGCGTTCATCGTATCTTCGATGTCGATGTCAGGCCGCCAAACGCACCGATCGCGGTAATAGCCGTCGTGGGCTTCGCAATCGAGGTATAACGACTTCAGATGCGGCACGGCCGCGAGATCGAGATAGAACGCGCAACGGTCCTTTTCCGGACAGGTGTGGCAACGCTCGTGCGGACCCGTGAGCCCCATTCGGCGAGCGGTTTCCGGGGTGTAAAACTCGCGCTTGCCCATGGCCATCACCGAGACCGGCGTCGCGCCCAGCCACCAGTTCACAAGATCGAAGTGATGGGTCGCTTTGTGAACAAACAAACCGCCTGAAATGCGCTTTTGGCTGTGCCACCGGCGGAAATAATCGGCGCCGTGATGGGTGTTGAGGAGCCAATGGAAGTCGACCGAAAGCACCTCGCCGATCTCACCACTCATCAACAAGTCCTTCACCTGCGACCGGGGCGGCGAATAGCGGTAATTGAAAGTCACCCGGCAGTTGCGTCCGGTTCGTTTGCGGGCGTCGATGATGTGCCGGCACTTCTCGGCATCGATCGTCATCGGCTTTTCCGTAATGACATCGCAGCCCGCTTCCATCGCTCGCACCAGATACTCGTGATGGGCCGCGTCCGTCGTCGTGACGATAACCACTTCCGGCTTCGTCTCCGTCAGCATCCGGCTGAAATCGGCGGACACATAACCGGGGGGCACCGGTGCACCGTTTTGGGTCGAACGCCGACGGGCGATTTCGAGCCGTCCCGGGTTAGAATCGCACAGACCAACGAGTTCCGCACGCGAAGCGTGAGTTTTTTCGATACCGTCCTGATACAGCTCGTGGCGCGAGCCGAGGCCGACAATCGCATAACGCCGACGGCGATTACCGCCGGAATCTAAATGCGAGGAAACAGGCATGGGGAGACGTTTTAACGCGTAAAGCGGGAATACCGACGGAATACCGACATGGACGTGGTGCTGTGCGCAAGCATCCAATCGCCCGAGGACGATTTGTCGCGACCTTGGGAAGCGTCGTTTTCCCTCGCAAGCCCGTGTCTGCCGGACAGTCGGGCTTTTCCCGATAGACAAAAAGTCCCGGCCTCGCGGGCCGGGACAAACACAAACCGAAATGGGTTACTTCGCAGGAGCGCGCGTCGCGGTCCAATCCTGCTTCTGCATCGCACCGTCCCGGCCTTCGCGCTCGATCGAACCCTTGATCGTATCGCCGTCTAGCTTGCCCTGATACTTCGAGGTGCGCTTGTTGCCGTTGAACTCGGTCACGATGTTGAACGAAACGGCGCCGTCTTTGAACGAGCCGTCCGAAATTGCAACATCGGGGATTTGGCGTTCGCCCATGGTAGCGCCGACAAGGGTGCCCGTTAGTTTGCCGTCTTTATAGTCCAGCTTCAGCGTGCGCTCCATACCCGGGCCACCTTGGCGCCCCTGCTGGGTCCATTTCCAGGTGCCGGCGGGAGAAGCGTCGGCGGCCGCAAAAGCGGCGACAGCGAAGAAACAAGCGGCGAAGAGCGCCGCGAGAAGTTTACGATAGGATTTCATTCGGATTTATTTTGGGGACTCGCGCAGGACGTTCGCGTCTTGAAAAGGTGATGCCAGGACCAAAAAATCACGCGCCGGCAAGAAAGCAGGTGGGAGAAAATCTGCGGCTATTTTCAGAAGTTCCCCGATGCTTTTGCACGTCGGTTTCGATTGCATATAGCTCACCGCAAACGTGTAGTAATCCGTAGCAGCCCTAGTCTGATTCGGTTTCTCCTGTACCTTCTCCTGTACCCATGCCCGCCCTGCCTAACTTTCTTGTCATAGATGACAATCCTGACAGCCGGTTCTTGCTCGTAAAAACTTTGTTACGAAAATTCCCGTCTGCCGTTGTTCAGGAGTGTCAGAGCGGTGAAAGCGCGATCGAGTTCGCCCGCCGTGAAGACATGACCGCCATTATCACCCATCGCGCAACGGAGATGTCCGGCCTCGCGTTGCTGCGACAACTCCGGGAGGCCAACGCGTCAGTGCCGATCGTCATGGTGTCAAGTATCGACCGTCGTTCGGCCGCGCTGGCCGCGGGGGCGTCTGCGTTCCTTCTTTACGACGAGTGGCTCCGCATCGGCACCATCGTCGCCGAGTTGATCGGACCTAAGTCCGCCGGCGCAATCGATGGGGCCGGAGCGCCACGGTCGTTGGCGAAAGTCTCGGAACGGCGCGGGAGCGGCGCGCGTTGAGCGAGGGCGCCGCAGCTCGCTGCGGAGATCAGCCTTTCACCAGCTCGATTTTCGTCGCGGTGAGTTCCTTCTTGCCGCCCGTTTCCTTAACGGTGCCCGTGACTTTGATCTCTTTGTCTTCTTCGCAGATTTTCTTGTGGAAGCCTTCGCTGACCTCGTTCGGGGAAAGCAAGTACGTGATTTCTTTGCCGTCTTGTTTCACGACCAGCGCATTCTGACATTTGTCGGCGATGCCGAGTGAGCACTTGGTGCATTTGCCGGTACCGACCAGCGTGACTTCTTTCGCCGGCGCCGCAGCGTCCGTCGCAAAGAGAGAACCAGCGGCGAAAACCGCCGCAACCGTTAGACTAGCGAGGAGGGATTTTTTCATGGCTTGAAAGGGGGCATCGATTCGATGCGAAAGCGGCGAGGAAGTTACAACGACCGTGAACGCGTGCAAGCTCGCCCTCCGAGGTTCGCTCCCGCGACCGAGCTTACTTCATGATTTGAACCAAACTCGCGTGATCGTCGGTCCACAGCGGTTCAGGACGTTTCGTCTTATCCCGCGGCTCAGTCGCCGCGGTGATTTCCGGCACGTCCAGCAAGTCCTGGTTCTTCGTCACGAGAATCCAGGTCGTGCGATAGATCCACCAATGGGGCTCCTCGTCGTCGTAGATCACGGCTGCGCCCAAACCGACTTCGTCGGCGAGCCGCTGCACGACCGGCTCGAGGTTCAAGTACCGGTTCGAGGTATGAATCGCGAGCACGCCGCCTGGCTTCAGCTCCTGCAGATACAAGGCAAACGCCTCCTTGGTGAGCAGGTGAATCGGAATCGCATCACTGCTGAAGGCATCGAGCGCCAGCAAGTCGAACTGCTGCGACCGCTTTTCGGCGACTTCGTGCTCCATCGACAGCCGAGCGTCGCCCATCACGACTTCGACGCGCGCGGGACACCGGCTTAGATGCGTGAAGCGCGTGCGGGCGAGCTTCTCGACGTCGGGGTTGATTTCATAAACGCGCAGGTAATCGCCCGCCGTGCCATACGTCGCGAGCGTTCCCGTGCCGAGCCCCACGAGTCCGATTCGTCGCCGGCCCGCCGGCGTGGGCAAATGTTTGAAGGCCAGCCCGACGCCACTCGACTCGCCGTAGTAGGTGGTGTGGAGCATGGCTCGATTTTCGGCGGTGAACTGCATGCCGTGGGTCGTCGCCCCGTGCAGCAGCAGATAGTATTCGGAGTCCGGATCGTCCGTATTATAGACGAATACTTTAAGCGTACCGTAGAAGTTGCGCAACGCGTCCACCACCCTGCCCTCCTGCCAGCCGTGCCATTGCACGATGACCAGCACGCCGACCGCGACGCTCAGCGCCATGACGAAACCGCCGAGGCGTGGTTGCCATTCTTGCAGCAGGGTCCGTTTGCGGGTGTCGAATGCGCAACCGAAGAAAATCGCAATGCCGCCGAAAATGAACCACGCGTAACGCGAATAGAGGTCCAGCCATTCCTCGGACATCGTAAACTTGTCACCATACCGCGCGCGAACGATCGGCAACACGAAGGTCACGAGCACGAGCCCGATGGTCGCTCCATAGGCGAGTTGGGTGGACCGCTGTCGGAAACAAACGACGCCCGCGATGTACGTCAGCACCCAAAGCCCGAGCGGCAGCTCGCGGTAATCGTCGAACACCGTCGGGGCCACGACCGCAACCAGAACGCCCCCGAGCGCCCCGCCGGCTGCGACCGCGAGGTAATAAGACGTGAGGTGCCGCGGCGTCGGCTTCAGCTGATAGAGTTCGCCGTGACAAAACATGCACGCAACGAACAGCGTCCCGGTATAAGCCAGCACTTGCATCGAAAGCGGCGCCAGATTGGCGACCGCTTGCAGTTGGAACACCACGGCAATACCGACCGCGAGGAGCGCGGCGAAGACGGTTCGCGAATACCAGCGCGCATGATCGAAACAAATCACGAAGCTCAGCAAATAAAGGCTGAGTGGGAGCACCCACAGAAATGGGATGACGGCGACGTCCTGGCACAGCTTGTTCGTCGTCGCGAGTAACAACACCGAAGCGATCGCCGGCAGCGCCACCCATAACATCCGGTCCACCGCCCGCGGCGCCGACTCGATTTCCTCCAACGACCGGGCCACGGGCTCGCCACCCGCGGCCGCCGAATCGCGGACCAGTGGCGTATCCCCGGCGTCATGACGATACCGTTGCCACAGCTTCCACGCACAATAGCCGCAAAGCGCCGCAAACACGACGAAGCCGGCCGACCACAAGTTCGCTTGGGTGCGACGCGAGAACTTCAACTCGAAATAAACCGGGTAACTCAGGAGCGCGAGGAGCGAGCCGACATTCGATAGTGCGTAGAGGCGGTAGGGCGACACGCCGGGGTTTTGCGCGCTGAACCATTGCTGCATCAGAGGGCCCGTCGACGAGAGGACGAAATACGGCAGCCCGATGGTCCCGGCGAGCAAGAGCAGGATGTGCCACGTAGGGCTGCCCGTGAGATGCGCTTTCCAGAAATCGCTCGGCGCGATGGGCAGGACCAGGAGACCGGCGACCAACAGCACGCCGTGCAGAATCGCTTGCGCCCGGGGCTTCAGTCGCGTGGACGAAAAATGCGCGTAGGCATACCCTCCCAGCAACAGGACCTGGAAAAACAAGAGGCAGGTCGTCCACACTCCGGGGCCGCCGCCAAACCACGGGAGGATATATTTTCCAATGAGCGGCTGAACCTGAAACAGCAGGAAGGCGCCACAAAAAATCGCGAACGCGTACGGTAACATAGACGGAAACGGACGGTTCACTGCGCAAACGCGCGGCTGGGAGGAAGGATTGAGCGTCGCCAGGGCGCGGAGGACACCATTCGCCCACGTCAACGCCTCCAGGCCAGCAATGCGAGCCCACAAACGCCTGCCATATAACAGCGTCCGACCTCCCGCACTTTGTTTGTTAGGACGGCGCGCGATGCGCGCCGCGACACGCCCAGGCGAAGTCCGTTCCCCTTAGCCGGCACAAACTTCCCCACGTGAACCGGAACTAGTGGGCGCCAGGTGCAACTATCCCGCAGTATGAAAGCGAAACAACCCTTCTTGGTTTCGCTCGCGGCCGTGGCGCTCTGCGCCGGGTGTGCGAGCTCGGGCCCGAATACCGAACGTGGCGCCGCAGCCGGCGCAGCCGTTGGCGCATTGGGCGGCGCCGTCATCGGTAACAACGTAGGCGGCGGCGGTCATCACCCGCTGCTCGGCGCTGCCATCGGCGCTGCGGCCGGCGGCATTGCGGGCGGCGCCTACGGCAATAAAAAGGATCGCGAGCAAGGCTCCGCGTACTCGACGATTCCTCCGACGACCGTCGACAACCCTTACGGCGGCTTCGTGCAATCTCCGCCTCCGACCCCGGCCTCGGAGCCGCAAGATAATTACACCCCGCAGCCCGCTCCGAACACGGTTTGGATTCGCGGCCATTACGAATACACCGGCGACGGCCGCAACTATTCGTGGGTCCCGGGTCACTGGGAAGCACCGCCCGCTGGCGCGCGTAATTACGTGCCGGGTCATTGGGAGCAACACTCGCAAGGTTACGTCTGGGTGGCAGGCAACTGGCAGTAACGCTTCGCCCATCACTTGACCGGCCGCCTCCGCGTTCCGCGGCGGCGGCTTTTTTTGTGCCGACGTGTCGGCGAGTCGGCGGCCGTGCACAAGGGGGAGTTCGGGACGCCCGCCTTATCATTCCCGCCTCGAGGTCCGACCGTTCTGCCCGCCGCCAAAAACAAAAAGGGCGCGCCGCGGGTGAGACCTCCCAGTACTCACCGCGACGCGCCGCAAACTCCGGCTGCCGACGTTACACCGGCGGCCGGCCCCTAAACGCACTGACAATCGCGGAAATGACAAGCAGCACGAGGAACACGAAGAACAGCGTACGGGCAATGTCCGTAGCGGTGCCAGCGACTCCCGTGAAACCAAAGACGCCGGCGATTACGGCGATAATGAGGAAGAACAATGTCCATCTAAGCATAAGCGGTAGTGGATTGAGGTTTACTGACCGAGAAAGGCGCCATGCTGCGCAGCGAGGGTCATGGTTCGGCGCTCCGCCGAGGCTGCCCATAGTGCGCATGCAATTGGTCGGTGTAGTCCGCCGTTAACGGCGCGCCGGGGTTATATTCCGGACTGCGTCGAATCGCATCCCGTGACAGGTCGACCATTACCTTGGCCTCGTCCCAGCCGACCTCGTAGATCCACTCGGGCGCCACGAGCACGCGTCGGCCAGGCCACCAGTTGCGGGTGTCGACCAC